>JBDRLW010000015.1:0-23282 GCA_043812655.1 bacterium
TTTGATCATCCTTATTTAATTGCCTTGGCTATTTCATACTTCGGTTCAGCTTTTGAGGAGAAAACGATCGGCTTTTATTTTTCGCAAGGCAGGGATAATATCATCTATGTGACTGTCAAAGTCAAGTCGCTCGGTTTTAGACATTCCCCCAGCCTTTGCGGTCTCTTCTCTTACGGATCAGAGTTTTTTACCCTTAGTTTTAATATCAACCAGAAAAAAATGGAATTGAGCCATATAGCCACCACACTTCGGAAAGCGGGCCATGGCGGGAAAGCCCTGACAGCGCTTTATAATATTGCCCGAGAATTATGGGTAGAAAGTATTCATTTCAGCGTTCATTATTTTAATTTTAACGCGGCCAACTTTTATGCTCATCTTGGTTTTGGCCAGCCCACCAACACAGAGCGGACTGACTGGATTGTGGACCTAAATAAATAACAACGCTAAAACAAAGAAGAGAAAATTGATCCCGCCACCAGCCTGGTATGGCAGTGCAAGTGAAAGCGAATAGAGCGCTCCGCCAAAGATCGGGCCCATTATCCGCCCCAAGCTGTCAACCGACTGCATCGCCCCCATCGTCGCCCCTTCTTCCAGCGTGGTGTCTTTAGAAATAAGTGAAGCTAGGCTAGGCCGGCAAAGGCCTTGTCCCATATAAATAAAACAGGCAGCCAAAATCAACGACATCAGGTCAAAGGAAAAAATGATCATGATCGAGCTTAAAGCGGAAATAAGCAATCCAATTTTGATCGTAAACCCTTCCCCCATTTTTTTGATCAGTCGGCCAACCAGCAAACCCTGGACGATCACGCCGCTTAGGCCCATAAAGGCAAACACGATCCCCGCTTCGGTCGCGCCAAAATTCAGCTTGTCTTTGGCAAAGAGCGAAAAAGTCCCCTCCACGTTGCTGATGGAAAAAGAGACCAAAAAGACCAGAAGAAAAATAAAAAGCATAAATCCCCGCAGCGAAAGGAGATGTTTGAAGCGGTTATATTTTATCTCGGGCCGCGAATGTTTTTTTTTCGATTCCTCAAGGAAGCGCGCGGCAAAGATAAGGTTAAGCGCCGCGATGCCGGCCGCCAGGAAAAACGGCGCGCCAAAATGAAAGCGGGCCATTAGCCCGCCGATCGCCGGGCCAACAATGATCCCCAAGCCCATGGCCGCGCCCATCATCCCCATTCCCCCGCCGCGATCTTCTTCCGTCGTGATATCGGCAATATAAGCCATCGCGGTGGGAAGGCAGGCGGAAGAAAGGATGCCGCCCAAGATCCGCGCGGCAAAAAGCATCCAGAGTTGGGTGGCAAACCCGAACATCGTCAGCGTAATGGCAAACCCTGACAGGCCGATCAAGATCACCGGTTTCCGGCCAACACGGTCGGATAAGCTCCCCCAAAAAGGAGAAAAGATGAATTGCATCAGCGAATAACTAGCCATTAACAGTCCAATTTCAAATGGACTGGCTCCCATGTTGATAGAAATAAAAGGAAGGATGGGGAAAATAATGCCAAAGCCCACCATTACGATGAACATCGTCACAAACAGCATCGCCACAGGCTGGTATTTCATGGGAATATTATTATAGCATTTATTAACGGCCGCGCATCCTTTCAATAAGTAGGCAAGTAATAAACTCAAAATTACAAATCCCAAATAACAAACAACACTAAAGCATCAAATCTTAAATTATAAACGTTTTAGTTGTTGGATATTGTGATTTTGGTATTGTTTGTTATTTGGTACTTGGTTCTTGGAATTTATTTCCACGCCATGCTATAATTTCACTCGTGAAACCACTTAATTTTCAGGAGATCGTGGCCGAACTCAATTCTTTCTGGGCCAAACAAAATTGTGTTATCCGCCAACCATACGATATCGAAAAAGGGGCGGCCACTATGTCGCCGGCTACTTTTTTTGGCGCGCTCGGCCCCAAACCATGGAATGTCGCCTATATTGATCCAGTGCGGCGCCCGACCGACGGCCGCTATGGTAAAAACCCCAATCGCCTCTTCCATTATTTCCAATATCAAGTAGTTATGAAACCGTCGCCGATCAATATACAAGAGAAGTACCTCGACTCGCTTCGCTCGCTCGGCATAGAACCAGCAAAACATGACGTCAGGTTTGTCGAAGATAACTGGGAATCCCCCACCCTAGGCGCTTGGGGAACCGGTTGGGAAGTCTGGGCTGAAGGGATGGAGATCACCCAATTCACATATTTCCAGCAGTGCGGCGGCTTTGATTGCAAGCCGGTTTCTGTTGAGATCACCTATGGGCTCGAACGGATCGCCATGTTCATCCAAAAAGTCGATAATGTCTACGATATCAAATGGAATAATACCGTGAAATACGGCGACATCTACCTGCCGCAAGAGCGGGAACAATCAAAATATAATTTTGAAACGGCTGATATTGAGGCGATCTCGCTTTTATTCGGCATTTATGAAAAAGAAGCCCTTCGCTTGTTGAAAAACGGTGAAGTGATCCCCAGCTACGATTATATTTTAAAAAGCTCCCACGCTTTTAATATCCTTGATGCCAGAGGCGCGGTCGGCGTCTCCGAGCGGATGGCTTATATCTTGCGGATCAGGAAGATGGCGCGCTGGTGCGCGAAATTATATGTTGAACAGCATACTTGAAATAGGTTGCGAGGAGATCCCGGCGCGGTTCCTGCCCGGTTTTCTTGAAGACCTCAAAAAGAAAGCGGAAGAAAAGTTAACGCGCGAACGGCTAACTTTCTCCCGGGTAGAAACGCTTGGGACCGCCCGGAGATTAACCCTTTATATCGAAGATCTTGCCCCCAAACAACCGGATATAACGGAAGAGGTCAAGGGCCCGCTGGCCGAAGCCGCTTTTGACAGCACCGGTAAACCAACGCAGGCCGCGATCGGTTTTGCTAAGGCCCGCGATCTTCCGCTTGAAAACTTAACCGTTAAAACTGTTAACGGGAAAAACTTTGTCTTTGCCAAAGCCGTCCGCAAAGGTGAAAATACCTCCGAAGTCTTAAAAACTCTTTTCCCGGAGATAATCTCTTCGCTCTACCAGCCACTTTCAATGCGCTGGGGAAACCTCGATTTCAAATTTATCCGCCCAATTCATTCCCTACTCGCCCTCTATGGCAATAAGGTCATCAAGTTTGAATTGGCAGGGATCAAATCAAGCGATAAAACTTTTGGCCATCGTCATATTCGGATTACGCGTTACCCATTACGCATTACTAATGCCCTGCTCTCTTCATACAAGGCTACGCTAAAGAAGCTCGGCGTCATCGTCGACCAAAACGAGAGAAAAACACTGATCAAGACCAAAGTTGAAGCCGCGGCAAAAAAGTTGGGCGCTCAAGCAGCGATAACCGAAGCCCTTTTATCGGAAGTCACATTCCTGGTCGAAAACCCCGAAATCTATGTTGGTAAATTCAACTCTCAATTCCTAGAGGTCCCGGGGGAAGTTTTAATCACTTCGATGAAGAAAAACCAAAAATATTTTCCATTACTTGATAACGCCGGAAAACTCCTCCCCCGCTTCGCCGTCGTCACCGATGGCTGTAAAAATAAAGGGGTGGTAGCCGGCAACGAAAAAGTTTTATCGGCCCGGCTCTCTGACGCCAGGTTTTTCTTTGATGAAGACAAGAAAACCCCTTTAAGATCAAGGATCGCTGACCTCGAAAAAGTCGCCTTTATGGAAAAGCTGGGCAACATGCTCCAAAAAGCCGAGCGGACCGCCCGACTCTCTGAATGGATCGCCAAACGGCTCGGCGCCGACCCTGCGATCTGCCGCAAAATCGCCGAACTTTGCAAGGCTGACCTAACGACCAAGATGGTTTTTGAATTTCCCGAACTCCAGGGGACGATCGGGGGACACTATGCTCTCCTCTCCAGCGAAGATCCAAGAGTGGCTAAAGGGATCGCTGAACATTATCAGCCAAGATTCGCTGACGACACCCTCCCTGAATCAAAAGAAGGCGTAGTCGTCGCTCTAGCTGATAGGCTGGATACGATCGTTGGCGCTTTTTCCGTTGGTTACGTGCCGACTGGGTCAGAAGATCCGTATGGGTTAAGACGTGCCGTCCACGGCATTATCCGTCTCCTTAATGAAAAACAACTCGACCTTTCGCTCGGTGAGCCGCTCGAAGTCGCCTACAAACTTTTTGCCGGAACAGCTCCGTTCTCTAAGATAAAACAAGATATCATGACCTTCTTCGTCGGCCGGCTCCGCCCGCTTCTGATCGAAAAAGGGCTCCGCTACGACGTAGTCGATGCCGCTCTCTATAGTTTTACCGATATCCTCAAGGTGATCGAAAAAGCCGAAGCCTTGAACGGGGTCTTGCGCGAACCGTGGCTGCCTGGCGTCATCGCTTCGGCTGACCGCCTCTCCCGGATCGCCGGCGGCACAACACTAACCCAAGTGAGCGAGCAAAATCTAGAAGATAAAGAAGAAAAAGAACTTTATTCCCTTTACCTGCAGGTCAAAGGAGTTGTCTCAGATTTTATAACTAAAGAAGAATGGATTGCCGCCTCTAAAGAACTCTCTAATTTAACAGCCCCGATCGAATTATTCTTTGATAAAGTCTTGGTGATGCATAAAGATGAGCGGCTCAAGGCTAACCGCCTCGCCCTCCTAAAATCACTCGAAAAATTATACCTTTCGGTCGCTGATTTTAGAAAGATAATACCTTAATTGCCTCGTCTCGTAACTTGGCCTGGATTTGCGGTTTAGCTTTAGCCAGGTTTTTTTCTTTCTTTGGGTCATTTTTAAGGTCAAACAAGGCCGCTTCTTGGTTATCGGTAAAATAATTTAATTGATAATTGTCTTTTATAACGACCAGATATTTTCTTGGGGGGAGTTTTTTCTTTTCTCTATTAAAAACCCAGGCGATTTGATATTTATAGTTCCCGGTTCTTTCGCCGTTAAAACATTTTACCAGCGACTCCCCTTTTACCCAATTGGGCCTTGGGATATCAAGCAGCTCTAAGATGGTTGGGACAACATCTATTATACTGGAGGAGCAATTAATGTCTCGCCCATTCACTTGATCAGGTAAATGGATAATTAAGGGGGCCTGTGGGCTTTTTGTCCCCACCACAATTATTATGCTCTTTTCATATAGCTCTTTTATTTTCAGGTAATCAAGGTTGTTAGGCTCTGGTTCATGGATCCAAAGGAATAATGGCCGGCGCTTTTCATGGTTCAATATCTCGTGTATATGGGCGGCGGCATCATTTTCCTTAACAATATTAAGACCGCCAAAATATCCATCCCAAATACCATTTAAATAGGTATTAGCCTTTAATTCTCTCCGCATTAAACGGTCATATCGATAAAATAGCTTCATCGCCAAATTATTGCCCTGGTTAGAATAAACAACATCGCCAAATTGTTTTATCAGTGAAGGTTCTAGGTAATAAGCGACCTTTTGCGGTATAACTGCCAGAGGCAAAAACCCATTTTTGCACAGTAAAACAGCGGCCGTTTTAGGCATCAATCGTTCCTTCGCTTGGCTTCTAGACCAACCTGATAGATCAAAATTAGAATTAAAGAGAGCGCTTAAATTTGATCTTGACATCGGATAACAAGTCGAGGTGTTAGTAAAATTATAGCTGTTTTGCGCTAACTTCATTAGATTAGGGGTTCCCTCCCAACTAACCTGGTTATAAGGCAGATTATCGACCGTGATCAAGATCACGTTTGACTTATTGTTTTGATTTGTTCCCTTATCTGTATCAGTTTGGGCCATAAGATTAAGGCCTAATACTAAACAACCTAAAATAATGATAATGAATAGATATTTAAGAGGGACAACTATTTTAGAGAACAAAAATTCTTTTACGGCCTCTCTCCCCATCAAGAATACGATCGCTAAATATATTATGCCGGCCAGTGCCAATAAAATGATATAGCTGTCTTTTGGCATCACGGACGAAAACCAGAACAGCCTGACGCAATTGGCCGCGCCTACCAGAACAAAAGGGAAAAACATTAAACTACTCAGCCATAACAGCGCTTTGTCGCGCCAAGAAAACAAGGCGACTAGCGCGGCCATTATAAAGGCCAGCGCCATTAGCCCTAACATGGTCCCAGCAATAGAAACGATCACTCCTCTATCCCCCATTACCCGGCCAAGATGGGTGAGGCGAGGTAAAAGATCAAAAGAAAATAAAATCAGCAAATAAGAAGCAAAAACCCTAAACCAAAAGTTTAATCTTTGAACTTTGCTGGTTGAACCCTTGGTTCTTTTCATGTTTCACTCGTAATTTGGGCCGCTCTATTTTTTTTCATTTCTTCAACCATGATCATTACTAAAAAAATAATCATTAAGATCGGATTTATTATGCTCATGATGCTGACGTCGGCATAAAGATAATAATAATTTTTGGGAACTAATAACAAAGCAAATAAAATCGCATAATAGCGGCTGTTTTTCCCCGTTGTAACATCATTAATGAACAAAAACATAGGAATGAACAAAAAGACCATCCGATAACCAAAAGCTATTTGGGGCAAAAGCAACAGGGAGAGTATCAGCATTGCCACTTGTTTCCATAACGGCATTTTTGTTTTAAACATGACAAGAACAATAACAATAAATATGCCCAAAGCGATCAATGGATAGAAAAAATGGAAACTTGTTAATATCTCCTTAGCATGTTCCCCGCCAATCATCAGTTGTTGGGCCGGATAACCATCACGATCACAGACGATGATTTGTCCTGGGAACAAAGACAACACCCCAAAGAACAATAATTTAATTAAAGCCAATAAACTTGTGTTGGTCGCTTGTATCCGAGTATAAGCATAATTATGGACAACAATTAAAGCGCTTCGCCAAACACCAAGGGCCGACCCGATCAGGCTCCCCTTCATAAATAAAACGCTAATAATGGACAAGATCCCAGTCGACGCAAAAGTTAGCATGATCGGGTGCTTTACCCGTTCATTCTTTTTATTTAAAATAAATAATATTAGGAAGATCAGCGCGTAAAGCCGGAGGGCGGATGCCAAAGCCAAGACAACCAGGCTTAGTAAATACCATTTTTTTTGATAATAATAAATAAATACCGCCAATAAAACAAACAACCAGCATTCGGTATTCCCCCGGTCAAACCAAAAAAGAAAAGGATAGGTCATAAAAGAGAAGACCAACAGCGTATATGTTTTGTTAAGCCCTTTTTTGCCAGGCAAATTCTTGTAAATATATGACATCCAAAACACTATAAAACTTGAAAGAAAAATAAACAGGCCTGCGTCACCAAAAAAAGCGAATAAACGCATTATCAAATAATTGAAAGGAGAGTAAGACAGAGAGTTTAGCCTAAATGGATCAATGATCCTGTTCGCTAATTGCGTAAAATCTGAAAACCTATATTCCGGAGCCAAAAGAAAAGTATTGTATGGGTAAATGTCTAGATTTAATAATCTCATCAAGCCTTGATGAAAGATCAAAGCCATTAAAAACCCGGCAATAATTATCCGCCTGATTATTATTATTTTATCTTCGCTTGTCATGGGTTGTTGATCATCCATGCCATTAACTTTATTTTTTGACAATATTTCCCGATAATTTCCACCAGCGCCGCATATAGGAAAATGGCAATTGCCAGCCGCTGGCCGGGGCATAACGGGTGCGCATATAATACGGCGGAGGAAAAATAACATGGAACAACAGGCCGACCTTCTCTCTAAAATTCAATACGGGGGAGCCAATATTCCTCAGCGGATTTCTAAGATATCCTGATGAAACGTATAACTTAACTTCTGTCTTGCTTGGCTGAAGCTCCCTTGCCCAATCAGGCGCTTTTATCCCAAACCAAAGCGCTCCTAACTCCAAGCAACGCTTTAAGCCCAATTCTCCCTGCCAAGCACGACTTTTTTTTATAGCTTCCTCCCCTTCCGGCAAAGAAAGCTGTTGCGCTAAAATAGCAATATCATAAAGCCAGATCAATCTAACATCTTGGTTATGGGTGAACATCTGGTGAATAGCCAAATAAACCAGGTCATCAACCGGATTCAAAGTCTTAAAAACCAGCCTCTCTTTTTCTACGGTGATCGCTCGAGCTAAAACTTTTGGTAATTCACCCCTCATCCTTATCCAGCTGTAGGGATGAATATCCCAATGAAGTTCAACCATATCATAATTGTGTTTTTTACCAAAATAATAGTATTGCTCGTCAGTATATAAATAACTAAAACATTCATACATCCTTGTCCCAGGTTTGTAGCCAATCTTAGCTAAAATATCCCTGGCTTTGATCACTTTTTCTGGCTCGACCAAAAGATCTATGTCCCCGGTCGGCCGCAAGGCTGGGTCCTTATAAATTCTCCTAGCCAATGCCACGCCTTTTAAGGCTAAGACCTGAATATCATTTTGCTCAAAAGCTTTTAATATCTCTTTCATTTGCTTGTCAACGTTCAATTGTTTCATCCTATTTTTTAAAAAGATCAAGCGCATTGAGTCGATAATTTCTTTTGGTGGCTGTAATTCAAGCGGCAAGAAAGATATCTCGTAAAAGAGGAGCGGGATCAAGCCGTGCGGACCTAAGAATCCCACAAGTTTTTTCCATTGATCCAGGCCAACTTTAGGCAGGACAGGGACATCTTTTCTTAAAAGCGCTAACAGGTAAAATAATAGCTCATCGCCGATCTCCAGCAGTTCATTGTTCTTGTCGCCAGACAAGGGGTGGCGCAAGTGAAACTGTTTGAGAGCTTCACTGGTTTTGAGAAGGTTTATTGGCATAATTATTAATGTTGGCCTACGATCGATCGATAATAATCGTTGCTGGCAAGTAAAAGATCATGCTCCCCTTCCGCTTGCAATCTTTTCCCTGCCAAGACTAAGATCCGATCGGCTTTTTTGATGCTTGATGGGCGATGGGCAATAACGACCAGCGTTTTGCGGGCAACCGCGGCAGGCAAAGCTTCAAATAGGGATTCTTCGGCCGGAACATCCAAAAAAGAAGTCGGCTCATCAAAAAGGAGGATATCAGGATCTTTAACCAAAGCCCGGGCGATCGACAATCTTTGTTTTTGCCCTTCGGATAGATTAACTCCGTTTTCTCCTAAAACCTCATCGTACCCTTTAGGCAGGGAAACAATAAAATCATGGATGCCGGCTGTTTTTGCCGCTTTTTCAATCTCTATGCGGTCCGCACTATTATTCCCATAACGCAAATTATCACTGATCGTCCCCGACAGGAGCAATGTCTGCTGGGGCACATACCCAATCCGTTGACGCAATGAACTAATAGCGAATAAAGTCATTGGTTGGCCGTCAAACAAGATCTCTCCTTGGCCAGACCGGTAAAAACCTAGGATCAAACTGCCTAAGGTCGTTTTCCCCGTCCCACTTGGTCCGATCAACGCCACATGCTCCCCCGGATCGATCGTAAAAGTGATGTTTTCTAAGACCGTTTCCCTGCTATCATAAGAAAAACACACATTTTTAAAATCAATTTTGCCGGCTAATTTTGTTATTTCTTTCCCCTCTTTTTCTTCCGGGATAATATCATAAAAGGCGCCTACCCTTTCCAGCGCGGCTAAGTTCCTTTGCAATCGAAAATTTAAATACGCCAGGGATTGCACCGGATTTAAAACTAACCCTTGGCAAGCGATAAAAGCATAAAGCGAACCCAATGTCCAATTGCCGGTCGCCACAAGGATACAGCCTATGGCCAGGGGTAAAAAGCGCCCCAAATCGTTCAATGAACTTATCGCAAAATTAGAAAACGACCAATAAGTGGTCATCATCAAGAAAGATTTTTTTGTTTCCCCAAGCCCTTTAGCCAAACGCCTCGTTTCTGTCTCTTCGGCCGCAAAGGATTTTATCAGCGGAATAGAGGCCAGTGCTTGCTGGGTTATTTGCGAAACTACGGCCTGGCTTTCAAGCGTCCCATGGCTTAAGGCTCTCGTCTGTTTGGAAAAATATCTCGTGCTCCAAAACAAGAAAGGAACTATGGCCAAAGAAGCCAGCGCTAGGCGCCACTCAAGCCGGAAAAGTATAACGACGCCAACGGCAAAGCGAATAATACCGCTGATTATCTGGACGCTGGTTCCCGACAAGAACCCTCTAAACTCTTGCAAGTCCTGGGTAAGACGCGACAACAAATATCCGTTTTCTTTAGTGTCAAAGAATTCTTTGGGAAAATGCAGAACTCGATCAAAAATACTTGCCTGGATACTTAAAGTAACTTTTTGGCTAAAGCTGGCCAAATAATACTGCTGGATAACGCCACCGATCTTTTCAATTATTTTTACGCCGACCAGCAACAATATTATTATAAAAAATAGATCTAATTTCCTGCCAATTAAGACCGTATCAATAAAATACCGGCTAATAAGAGGATAAATAAAACTCAAGGGAGCCAGTAACATGAGCAGTCCAAGCCCAACCAGAAAACCGCGCCAGTATCTAACAAAAACCGGCTTTAAATAATTTAACTTCCCTTTGATGGGTAAATGATCGGCTGATGATTTATAAGCAAGACTTTGCCTAAAGTACCAAAACCATTTTTTCACAAGCCGCTTCTATTCAATTCTTCGCTTCGCAGCCGACGAACCCTTTTTCCGCCAAGCTGACAATAAAATCATTAACCTGTTTTTCAACGCTTGCGGGGACTTTTGACCATTCTTGTTTTATTTTGTTAATTATTTCGTCGTGAGTCGCCTTCTCTTCCAGTTGTTTCCAGATAAAAACCGAGATCGGGTTCAGCCCAAAGGTTTTACCGGTATCAGGATCAAAAAGCAGGGCCCAATCATCAAACTCTTCCCGAAGGACTATATTTGGATTTATTATCGCTTTTTCCATTGTTGCCATTTTTTCACTCCTTATTTATTTTAAATAACCCGGTTATATTATATCAATTCTTTCGGCCAATAAACAGAAAAACGCGCCTCATTGTTTCCCAAGGTTTTTTTCATCAACGATCAAGCCCCAGGGCCGCCGTATCTGCCATTTTTCACTATCCGGCAAACGACGGCCGATCATTCGCTGGCCAAAAAATAATTGCGATTCTTCGGTGTTTTGTCTTCTAAAAACGGCGATCCTGATCTTATTCTTGAATAAACGACTAAAGATCCCACGTTTCATTAGCCAATTGTAAGGGACGATCAGCAAGTTAAATGTTGTGTTTATCGCCAAACGCCTTAGTCGAACCTGCACCATATAAAGCTTGGCTTTTAGCCCTCTAGGGACAACCAGTCGCTTATTCTCCCGACCAATAATATTTACGCGGCCAATTATCCGCTCAAGCGGGACAATGTCATCATCAACTTTATGGCTATTATCTCCTCTTGTTTTCACTCCGGATGAGAGGATCGAAACAACACGATGAACCCCCTGCCGTTTTTTTTTACTGGGGTTAACAAAAACAACCACATCGCCAACTCTTACCGGTTCATTTTTTTCATAAGATACGACTTCAAGCAGGTCTCCCACTCTAAGCGTTGGGTTCATGCTGGGCCCCTGGTAAAACATTTTTTGTGCCTTCATAATAAACGCGTTTTCGGCAATAATCCTTTTTTGGCCGCCTCTTCACAATACCAAAAAGGAGCGAATAAATTCTTATTCCGATAATAATTTTGCGCGATACAGCTCCCCAAACAGCGCCCTTTCAGCAGACAATTCCCGCAAACTCCTTCCAATTTATCCGGCAAACCATTACGGATTTGATTTAAAACAGGATCATTGGCCCAAACATCAGCTAGTTTATCGATAGCCGCGTCACCAAAGATCAACTCCGGAATATTTTCTCCGATCCCGCATAAAGCATATTTGCCGCTGGCCAGTACTCCCAGCAGCCCAAAGATCCCGCAAATCCCACAGCCTGTTCCGTTCGCCCCATAGATCCTGCTAAGCGGGCGAAAAGCCATCGGATGGCTATACATTAATTTGATCTTTGTTTTAGTTGACAGCTCTTCCTCAACCCATTTACCGATTTCAATTAATTCGGTGATGTCCAGTGTTTCCCCTGCTTCATGCATTTTTTCTCCCCGAGCGGTCGGTTGGACAATATTAATTTTTACTGAACCCGCGCCGGCTTCTTCCGCCAACTTTACTAAGGATTCGAGTTGTTCTTTGTTACCCTTCATGATAGAGAATATTATTTGCGGCTTAAAACCGGCTGCTACCAGGTGGTAGATCCCTGCCCACGCTTTTTCAAAACTCCCTGGCACCCCTCTTACCCATTCATGGGTTTTCGCGTCAGCCCCGTCGATAGAAACAGAAACAAAGGGGCTTTTACAACTTTTCATCTGTCTGGCTAATTCAGCGGTAATTAAAACCCCGTTCGTTTCAACGGTAAGCGCCAAGTCCTGTTCTTTAATATGATCCAAGAGCTCCCTGATCTCTGGATGCAAAAGAGGTTCCCCACCCGTCAGCTTAACCTTTGAAAGCCCGAGCGGTTTGGCTTGTTCAATGATCGATCTGAACAAGCCCAAAGAAAGGGTCGGGTAATGCTCTCCCCCCGCTTGGAATTTTGGCGTGATCCAGCAATGCCGGCAGGCCAGATTGCACCCTTCGGTCAAGTAAAAATAGAGGCAATTCAGTTTGTGTTTATTTTCCATGCACAACCGCCGTTTCAGCCGGTAATTCCCCCCCATCGGCCAAATATTTTTTTAAGCATGAATCAGGGCTGTAACTGTATTCGTCTCCTGTAATTGTATAAGATAAAGCCGGGCATCCGCCGGCGCAATAATTAACATACGCGCAATCACGGCAATACCCAAAATCACTTAACGGGATGTTTCTCCGCTCTCTCATTTTAATAAGTTCTGGGTGATTTCGCCAAATTTCACCAAGATCATCTTTATTGATCTGCCCCAACTCCAGATGCGCAATCTGGATGCAAGGCACAATAACCCCATTAGGCTTAACAGCTAGCTTGGAAAAAACTCCCCCACAACTTACTAAGTACCCCCGGCCGGGAAGTTCTTTTTTTCCTTCCTTGCGCGCTGTTTCCATTTCAACCCAGGTTTTAGCCTCCACTAAAGGGCCGGCCGCCGCAGAAATGCGGTTATGATACTTTTTGTTTAGCCTCAATAAAGCGTCCATCGCGGCTTTTCTCTCTGCAACTGTTAACTGGACCATTTCCGCGTTAGCCCGGCACAGCCCTAAGTGGGAAGCGGAATTTGTTGAAAATCCCGGCAAGCCGATCTCATCTAAAAGAAGTTTCGCGATCTTATCAAGCTCATAGACATTTCCCCGGAATATCGTTACCCTAACAGCCACCGGAATATTATTTTTCTTTAACTGTCTTATCCCTTCGACCGCTTTATTAAAATTTCCTCCCCCTCTAAGGATATCGTGGGTTTCAGGCGAGGAACCGTCGATCGAAACCTGAACATTATTGCATCTTTTGGTCGAAGCAATATAGGCGGCTGTTTCATCGGTAATAAGCGTTCCATTTGAGAGGATCGAGAACCTCAGCCTGTTCTTAACGATCCCGGAGATCAATTCTTTCAGGTCTTTACGGAGGAAAGGCTCCCCACCACAAAGGGTGACTTCGGTCACGGCCAAGCGTCCCAATTCAGCAAAAAACTTAAGCCAGTCTTTTGTTGGCAAGTCATTTTTAACTTCATCGGCGCTCCCAAAATGGCTGCAATGTTTACAGCGCAAGTTGCACTCGTTCGTAATTGAGATCTCTACCGACCGGGGCGTTCTTGGTGCTTTTCGTTTAAGATCCATTTGTTTGTTTTTTTTCATTTCCAGTTTTTTCTAGTCGCACTTACAAACAATATACAGGGAACATATTATTAGCCAATTCCCCGTGATAATACAAAACAGCAATAGGTATTTCAGGATAGGCCCGTTGGAACCCATATAATGTTTTAGGCAATTCCGCGGTTTTCTTGATCTCCAAGGCGACCCTTTTATTGTTTTCAAGGTCAACAATAAAATCGATCTCTTGCTTTTGCTTTGTCCGCCAAAAATTAAGGGCTAATCCCCGCTTTAAGATCTGCATAGCGGCGGCATTTTCTAAAAGGAACCCCGCGTCTTCCCTTTCATCTATCCTCCTAAAATCGTTGAGTATATAATTCCGGAGACCAGTATCAAAGAAATAGACTTTTGGGTTTTTAACGATCTCTTTCCTCTTGTTCCTGAAAAATGGTTTAGGAAAAGCGCAAATAAAAGTTTTAGCCATAAAATTCAAATATTTTTTTATTGTCTGGTAGGTGAATTCCGAAGTTTGGCCGATCTCATTATATTCGATCAGGTTACCGATCTGCAGCGCCAGGGCTTTGATCATTTTGGCCAGCTTGTAATCATCGATCAATCCCAAAATATCCTTAACTTCCCGCAAGAAATACGTGTTAAAAATATTTTTTAAGACTTCCTTTTTTTCTTCCGCGTCAGCGCTCAAAACAACCCGAGGATATCCGCCATAAATAGAATATTCATTATAATAATTTTTCAGCTTATCAGCTTCCGCTTTGTCAAGACCTTGGAAACTAACACTTTCCAGGTCGGATAAATCGATCTTGTGCCTATGGTAGGCTTCCGCTGTCGCCTTGTCTTTGGAGACCAAAAATTCTTCAAAATCAAAGGTATATAAATTAAAGACAAATATCCTGCCGACCAAATGTTTGATCGCGCGGACTGTTAATTCCGCGACCGATGATCCAGAGATAAAGACCTTGGTTTTACTGGCGGTTAGATCGTATATATATTTAAGGAGCTTTCCGCCTTTTTTTGAATATTGGAATTCATCGATAAAAAGATATTTATTCGGTTTGATATATTGTTCAATAAATCCATCAATGTCCTGGTCAAATAGATCCAGAACCTTTTTATCTTCAAACGTTATAAAAACGGCATTATTTGCTACGCTATCGTAGAGCTTTCTTAATAAGGTGGTTTTTCCACACTGCCTTGGTCCGACAATGGCGATAATTTCCGGCTTTTCTATGTATCTTAGAATTACATCCTCAATTTTTCGCTTTATATACACAATTTTAACCCCTATTTACTATAATTTAACGATAACTTAATTATAGTTATAATAGCCGAACTTGTCAAGCGATCGCTTTAATCCATACAGCTTAAACTGCCTGAACAGCCTGGGCCTCAATAATCCCCTCCAAACAATCCCAAAATTGCCCCTTTAGGCTAACTTTAAAAACATACGCCGGGATCTGTTTTGCCAAAGCGCAAGAATTTTCAAACAATTGATGCTTCGTTGCCAGCTTTTTTTTATTGTCCAAGTCCTTTAGGCAACGCCTAAACGCTTGTTCTGCTGATTGGTAGATCCGGCCTGACGCGGCGCCCGGACCCAGCGGAATAAGAAGATCTTCCTTGGCCCGTTCTAAGAATAAGATCGCTTTTAACGGGTAAGACTCTTGAGTCTTCCAGCTTTGTTTTTCTCTACCGACAGTAAAATTACTCCAAGTAGGGAAAGGGTGCGCCTGATAATCGTTATCGCCCGCCCGCACAACCAACACCTCATCATCAGCCGGTGCTACCCAAGGAGCCGGGACTCTGGCGCAACATGTTGATTTTCCTATCCCGCCACAGGCCGGCAGGATAAAGCCCAGGCCATCTTTAACTATTAACCCGGCATGAAAAGGGAGGCCCCCTTTGGCTAAGGCCTTTAAATATATGGGAAAGGTTGAATTGATCACCAGATCAATATTAATGGGATCATCATTGTTTTCTGTTAGCTCAAAGAGATGATCGTCTGTCCCTTCCCTTGACCAAATAATAAGCCGATCGCCAATTTTTTGGCCTAGCCATTCGTCAGCCTGTAAATATCTTTTTTCTATTCCAGAAATATTTCCGGTAAAGACAATTTTGGGGTAAGGACCAAACCTTCTTTTTTTTAGTTGCAGGACAGAAGCAATTTGGCTAAGCAGTCTACTATATTGTTTTGAGGAAGTTAATTCCCATTTTTGGCCATCGGCCAGGACCAAGGAATAAGAATGTACGGAATCGATGTTCTTAAATAATTCCCGACCTAAACTTTCCATCAACTCTTTCTAATGACAGGACAAACCGCTTTCATTGAGATTATCAGCCATTGTCACCGACACTACACCCAAGTGAAGCTCCGGCGCCATCAAAACACACCCCATCTCCATGAGCCCCGCCTATTTCTCCGCCACCACCATCTTCGCAAACATCTCCGTCCGAAGGCCCGCTATAACATGCTCCTTGAACAACCTTGCTTTGTAGATCGATCAATTTTGGTTCTTCGTAAACATTCTTTACTTCTTTATTAAGCATTTTCTTTCCCTCCTAATTAACTAATTTATACAGGTTGAACTCCCGAACCAATAGCACACACCCCCGCAACCCCCGTTCCTTCACTACATGACCCAAGCTCGGGCCCTGCCCCATCTCCGCATGATTCCGCATCTGAAGTTCCCTGGTTGCATAACCCGTAAGTAATATTATTATATTGCAGATCAACCAATTTTGGTTTTTCATATACTTTCTTTTCTTCTTCATTTGTCATTACCCATATTATGATATTTTTTTCAATTTTTATCAACTACCCTACGCTTACCCTTGCCCCGGCGCTTGGGTCTATGCTATCCTAAATTACCGTGAAAAAGTTTTGGGTGCCGCTAACTGCCGCCGGCCTTTTCCTGCTCACTGTCGCTATCATGCTCTTTTTTTCGCTCAAGGAAAATCAGGGCCACTTTGTTTACGCGCTCGACGACGCCTATATCCACATGGCCATGGCCAAAAACTTTGTTTTACATGGCATCTGGGGTGTCACCCCGGAAGGCTTTTCTTCTTCTACTTCCGCCCCTTTTTGGGTCCTGCTCTTATCAGCCACCTACCTACTTTTTGGCATTAATATTTATAGCCCGCTAATAATAAATATTATCTGCGCCCTCTTGATCATTTTCTTGGCAAATAGCCTATTATCTCGCTATAAAATTGCTCCCCACTATTTATTTTTTACTTTACTTGGAATTATTTATTTTACTTCCCTCCCAGCTTTGACCCTTTCCGGCATGGAACACCTTTTACACCTCTTACTTTCCTTGGGTTTTGTCATGATCATCACAAACAAGAAATTAACCAGAAAAAAATTTATCGCTCTATTCATTTTAACTTCCGCGTTAGCTATTACTCGTTATGAAAGCCTATTTTTAATTTTCGTTGCCGGCATCTATTTGCTGGCCAGGAAACAATGGAGGATAGCCGGCGGTTTGGCGACTTGCGCTATCATACCGATCATTATTTACGGCTTGGTCTCTATTTATAACGGGTGGCTTTTTTTCCCCAACTCTATCATGGTCAAAAGCAATCTTGCTTTGGTTAACCAACCACAGGAGATCCTTAATATTTTTAGCCTAGCAATAATAAACAACTTATTTAACTCGCCGTATTTAGCCGCCTTACTCCTAATGTCTTTTACCTGCTTTGTTTATCGCTGGCTAGAGCGCCTACCCTGGGAAGATGTTTATTCACAGCTTTTAATTTGTGCCTTTGCTTCGCTTTTACATTTACAGTTCGCCAAGATCGGCTGGTTTTGGCGTTATGAGGCTTATCTTATCGCTTTGCTTTTTTTATTTGTTGCCCTTGTTATCTTCCGGGCTCTTTCCCAAAAAACTTCAACCAAGCTAATGATCTTATTGGGATTGTTTTTGCTAACCTGCTTTCTTTTGCTGTTTAGGGCCAGGATATTTTTGGCCTTCTCTTACCAGTCATTAAATGACCGATACTTAGAACATTATTATCCCGCCCAATTCTTGGCTAAATATTATAATGACCAGCCAATTTTAACTAACGACATTGGGATGATCGCTTATTACACCAATTGTAAAATTGTCGATATTTATTCCCTGGCCAACAAGGAAACAGCTTACATAGTCGATAAAGACACAGGCCGCCTTCGGCTTTTACGTTATACCAACGAACGGCCTTCAGCTGTTGACCTAGCCGCGTGGGTGAAACTTAAAGATCCGATACTCGCCGTTTTGCATTATGATGGCGATTTGTCATCGATTCCTAAGAACTGGGCAAAGGTTGCCACTTGGGAGGTTCCCAGGAATGTGCTTTACGAAAATAAATATATAAGCTTTTTTGTGATCGACCCATCCTATAAAAAGGCTTTAACGAAGAACATTCGAACCTTTGTCCTAACCCTGCCAAAACAGCTAAAACATGATAAAATTTAGTCATGACCCACACGCCAAATATCTCGATCGTCATCCCAACACTGAATGAAGCGGAAAACCTGCCGCTGGTCCTAGAAAGTTTGGCTCCTTTAAAAAGCGAGATCATCGTCGTTGACGGCCACTCGACCGACCAGACAACTACGATCGCCTCTAAGTTCGGGGCCAAGATATTGTTTGACGATAAAGGGAAAGGCTCGGCCCTGCGCCAAGGCCTGGCCGCCGCGACCGGCGATATTATTATCATGATGGATGCCGATTGTTCCCATGTCTCTTCAGAGATCGGCTTGTTGGTCGCCGGGATCATGGCCGGTTACGACGTTTGCATGGGCTCCCGTTTCCTCCAAGGGGGTGGGAGCGACGATATCACTTTTATCAGGAAATTGGGCAATAAGGCTTTAGTCATGGTCGTTAATCTTATTTGGCGCCAAAATTATTCCGACCTTTGTTACGGTTATCGGGCGTTTAAGCGTGAAGTTGTCCCTGGGCTCAACCTTGAATCCGATGGTTTTGGCATAGAAACCGAAATTTCGATCAAAGCGGCTAAAAGAAAACTTAGGAGCCTAGAAGTCCCTAGCTTTGAAAAACACCGCTTCCGCGGCGTCGGCAAATTAAAGGTTATCCGCGACGGTTTTATCGTCCTTTCCCGGATCTTAAAGGAACTTATTACTAATTAAATGGCTTTCCCATTATTTACGCTTGGTAAAAACATCCTCCTCTCAAACTTCAAACCACCAACTACAAACTACAAACTAACCTTTGCCATTACTTATCGCTGCAACGCCCGCTGTTCAACTTGCGGCATTTGGCAAAAGGCAACGCAGCCGGAACTGTCATTACCTGAAATAGAAACTTTTTTTAAGCGGAACTCTTTTTCTTGGATCAATTTAACTGGCGGTGAACCATTTTTACACCCCAAATTAACCGAGATGATCAGCCTTATTCAGTCTACCAACCCTGACCTCTTTTTTTTAAATACTACCTCTAATGGCCTTGCTACCAATGATATTCTAACTAAAGCGGAAGCCCTCTGCTCTTTTGTTAAATTACCCAAGTTCGCCATCGGTATAAGTTTGGAAGGCCCGCCGGAGATCGACGGGAAGATCAGAAATATGCCGGGGAGCTTTGCTAAAAGTTTACAAACCTTTAAGGGGCTGCTGGAGATCTTCAAAAACACAAATTATCAACCCTTTATCAGTTATACGATCTCTCCGCAAAACGTCGGGCATTTGGAAGAAACTATTAGGTCGATCAGAGCGGAAATCCCCAGCTTTAAATTGAACCAATTTCACGCCAATCTCTTTCATCATTCCAACCATTATTATGGCAATGTTAATTACAAACTAGACGACAATTTCGCCGTTAAAGCCACAGAAGAAATTAAAGCTTTTTTAGCTATTTATCGCCAGGGATTAAACCCGGACGCTTGGCTGGAAAAAAAATATCTCTCCCTCCTCCCTAAATACTTGGAGCAGAAAAAGACCCCGCTCCCCTGCCAAGCCTTGCGGGCGTCATGTTTTCTTGATCCGCAAGGGAATATTTTCCCCTGTTCTATGTACGATAAAAAACTGGGGAATATTAAAGAATTTGACTATAAACTAGCTAACTTATGGCCAGCCAAGGTCAGCCAAGAAACCCGGGAGATCATCGCCAAATACAATTGCCCCAACTGTTGGACCCCATGCGAGGCCTATCAGACAATCTTGGGGAATATGCTAAAATCAATAAGATCATGAAAATCCTAGGCATTTGGGACGGGCACGACGCCGGCGCCGCGATCATTGAGAGGGATGAGATCAAGGTTGCCTTTAATGAAGAAAGGCTCTCCAGAAGAAAGCTTGATGTCGGCTTCCCTACCCTGGCAATTAAAGCTTGTTTAGATTATTTAAAGTTATCGCCTCAAGAGATTGACGTTGTCGCTACTACTACTTCCGATCTTTCCAAGACTTTAACCAGGTTCTTTCCCTCGCTTAAAGAGAAATATTACTTGATCCGGCGGCGCCAAAGCACCCCTCGCTTCATGCTCTTCCAAAAGCAGATTAAATATCTTTTGACTGAATTTGGGCCTAACCCCATAACTACTGATTTAAGTAACTGGCAAATAAAAAAGGAATTAGCCAAATTAGGCTTTGCCAACTACCAATATTATATGGTCGACCATCATCTGGCTCACGCCGCGACCTGCTTCTGTTCTGGGTTTAATAAAGGCCTCGCCTTGTCAATTGACGGGGTTGGCGACGGACTTTCGGCCAGCGTTAATCGTTTTAGCCACGGGAAGATCGAAAGGCTGGAAGCGATCGGGGCTAAAGACTCGCTCGGCATCTTCTTTGAACATGTCACCAACCTGCTTAACATGCGCGAGCTGGAGGATGAAGGTAAAGTCATGGCCTTGGCCGATTTTGCTTATGACCTGAACGCTAATCCGATGTTGGAATTGTTTACCGTCGAAGGAATGAAGATCAAAGCGGCGGTCCCAACCTCAAAAATGAAATCCATCCTGGAAAAGATATTGTGGGCAACACCAGCCGAGCAATTTGCCCGGATGGCGCAAGACGCGTTGGAGCATTTTTTAATTAAGTGGGTGGAAAATTGCCTTCGAGAAACTGGCGAAGCGCAGATCTCTCTCTCCGGCGGGGTCGCTTCCAATATTAAAGCCAACCAGAAGATCAGGCGCTTGCCCCAGGTTAAAGACTGGTTTGTTTTCCCCCATATGGGCGATGGGGGCCTGGCGATCGGCGCGGCACTTTATATCAACTCTAAACTGAACAACGTCGCCAATTATAAATTTGACAATATCTATTTTGGTAAAGATTATTCTAATGAAGAGATCGAAACGGCGTTAAAACAAAAAGGGCTTAAATATTCCAAAGAAGCTGATATTGCCGCTGTTGCCGCCAAGCTCCTAGCTGAAGAAAATATTGTTTTTTGGTTCCAAGGGCGGATGGAGCTGGGGCCTCGAGCCTTGGGGAATCGGAGCATTTTGGCCAAAGCTGATTCAGAAAAATGTAAAAATGATCTCAACTTGAAGATCAAAAAACGGGTTTGGTACCAACCATTTTGCCCAACCCTGCTGGAAGAAAATATTCAGGACTATATATCCGACTATAGCCATCAGCCTGACCGGTTCATGACCATGGGTTACAGCGTCAAAGCTGACCTAAAGAACAGCTTGAAAGCGGTCGTTAATGTCGACGGCTCCTGCCGCCCCCAAATGCTGGGGAAAGAGAATCCAAAATTCCGAAAACTCCTCGAAGCTTACCAAAAATTAACCGGCCAAAGCATCATCTTAAATACCAGCTTCAACCAGCATGGCGAACCGATCGTTGAAAGCCCGGCTAATGCGAGCGAAACGTTCATTAAAACCAAAAACAAATATCTAGCCATTGGTGATTTCCTAGCGGTGCAATGATGAAAATGATAAAAGATAATTTTTTTGCCCTTCTCCCTGTTGCTTCTGTCCTCATGTTGATCTATTTAATCAGTCGGCTGATCATCCAGCCTTCGGCTCAGCTCTTTTTAGGTTCCATTGTCGCTTATACTTTGCGGTTTAATTTGCTTGTTATCGTTGTCCTTGGCTTTCTCTCATATAAGGCCTTTATCTCTTCGTTTAACAAGATCACCCTGACGACTTGGTTGTTACTGGGCGTGATCTTGGCTGGAGGTTTTTACCAATTTTGGGTTGCTTCGCCCCTCACCCATCGCGTTTATTTTGATGAAGATCTCTACATCGTTATCGCCCAGAACATTGCCGCCTCAAACAAAGCCTTAAAAACCAATTTGGGGACTCCCACTAGCTGCATTGAAGGTGAATACAATAAAGATCCGAGCGGGATGCCGGCGGTAGTCAGCATCCCTTTTTCTCTTTTTGGTCCGAGTGAATATTTAGCTTCGAGGGTCACGGTCGTTATCAGCCTGTTAAACGTCTTGCTGGCTTTTCTCTTGGCCTATCTCCTCTTTAAAAACCAGGTGATCGCCCTCTTTTCTGGTTTGATCTTTATCCTTCTACCAGAAAATATTATCTGGGCATCGACGGTCGCGGCTGAACCCTATCAGCTCTTTTTTGCCGGGCTCACTTTGCTTGGCCTTGTTCTATTTAAGCAGACAAGAAACAAATATCTCCTGATGTTTACACTCGCATCGCTGGCTTATGCCGCCCAAGTAAGGATCGAGGGGATCCTCCTCCTTGTCCCGGTTAGCTTATATTTAATGGTGCATTTTGATCTAGAAAAAGAGAAGAAAAGCAAGTTTTTTGTCGCCAGTTTCATTCTTTTCTTTTTGCTTATCTTGCCCCAAGCCTTTAGCCAAAGCGCTTTCAAGGGTGAAAATTGGGGGGCCGGCAGCTTACCGATGTTTGGCTTTATTCATTTTTTCCATAATTTTCAAACCAATTTTGCGTTCTTTTTTGAAAATACCAGGACACCACTCCTTGTCACCCTATTAGCCATTGTCGGGTTCTTTCCCTTAAGAGAAAAAATAAGAACCAAACTGCTCCTAAGTTCTTTTTTTGCCGTTTTTTTCGGGATCTTTCTTTTTTTCTACGCCGGCAGTTATAATTATGGGACCGACGTTAGATTTTCTCTGATCTTAAACCTTCCACTCTCCATTATGGCCGCTGTCGTCTGCCAAAAAATAAGGGTTTTCTTTTTAGGCCGCTTACCTTCTCTTCTGGCCTACACAATTATCTTTGCCTGTCTGTTTTTATCGTTCCTTTCGGTCTTTAATTGCATCCCGCTCGGGGAAGAATCGATCGAAGGGCGTTACTCCCATGATTACATGGTCGCATGCCTGCGCGCCCTGCCAAAGAACAGCTATCATTTTTCCTATGACCCTTGTATCGCCGTCATAAATGGCCAAGGCGGCGGCCAAACCTTCTATCTCCTGCAGCCGGATAAAATGAAAAAAGTTTTTGCTTCGGCCAAGCACGTTTATCTCTTTCGCGATATCTGGAGCCATTTACCCCCCTTCAAAGATGAGTGGCACCGGTTTTACTCCAGCCATAAGATCAAATATATAACCGGCTCAACTTTTCGCAATAAGGCCTATAATTTATATGAGATCTTTGAGAACCGCTAATTTGCCACCCCCCCAAACCCCCCCCGCCGATCGATCCACAACCCAACCGGGGTGGGGGGGTTGATAAAAAAAACAAAAAAAAAAAAAAACACAACCCC
>JBDRLW010000016.1:0-13232 GCA_043812655.1 bacterium
GGTTGGATTACAATGAGGTTCGGCCTCATAGCTCGCTGGGGAATCTGACACCGGATGAATTTATCCGAAAGGAGGCAACAGCTGGCTCTTGCAGCCAGATTTACTCTAATTCATAATGGTACAGCTAATGGGGGAAGGTCACATATCTTTTAAAAAGTTTTTTAACAAAAGCGCTTATTTCTTCACTTTCCTCAAATGGATCATCCATGCCCGCCTCATTAAGCTTTTCCATAACTGGTTTGTATCGTGAACGATTACCTAAGATTTCTTCAAGGAGTTCTTCTGGTTCCACAAAACCATTCTTATCCTTGTCATCTATTTTGCCATCTATATATGAATCAGTGTTCCCATCTACCTTTTTTGTTAAATCATTATAATCGGCCAGAAGCCTTTCTCCCTTGTTGGGATAAGGTAGGTTTAAACTTTTATAGATTATTGAAGCCAATTCAGACATTGCGCACCTCTTGTTAGATCGTTGATTAATTTCAACTTCTCAACTATCCAGATATTTATCGTCAAATACTAGCAGATATTTCAGCTTGTTTTGTATTAATAATTGTTTATGACCACCGACATCGGGATCGCCCAAGGCAACTTGCAACCCACTGGGACATATTTTAATTTTACCTCTTCTGATATATAGGACATCTGTCCTACCCCAAAGTGAGCTGGCAATCAATTAAGACATATATTATAATTGTGTAACAAGATATCGTTTGAGAGGAGAAAAGAATGATCGCATCAAATAAAACAATAGAAAAGGCGGTTGAATTCATTAAGGAAAAGATCGCACCGGAAAAAATATACCTTTTTGGTTCATACGCGAATGGAAGCCAAACGGAAAAAAGCGACCTTGATTTTTTTATTATAAAAACAACGAATATCCCTAAATATAAGAGGTCTATGCCTCTGTATTCTATGGACAAAACAAGAAAAATAGGCATTCCAATTGGTATTGATTTTATTGTCTATACGCCTCAAGAGTTTGAAAACAATAAGAACGAAAAGAATTCACTTGCCGGAGAAGTATTAAGATCAGGAAAATTACTTTATGCAAAATAAATCAAACCATAAAAATATATTAATATTAAAAGCTAAAGAGGATTTTGACGCGGCCAAGAAGCTAATTAAAGAGGGGATATTCTCCGAAGAAATCGTGCTTTTTCATTGTCAGCAAGCAATTGAAAAAGCCTTAAAAGCTTTTCTTGATTCCAACGGCCTTATTTATCCCAAAAGTCATGATTTAGAAGCATTATTGTCGATGTGCGGAAAAGAAGATCCAACGTTTGAAAATATTGGTTATATCACCACCCTAACTCCTTTTGCCGTAGATATTAGATATGATGAATTCATTGAAATCAAAAAAGAGGAAATCTTAGAATTTATTAAACAAACAGAAACCGCCCTAAGTTTTATCTTAGGTAAAATCCCTTCAAAATGACCACCGATATAGAGATCGCCCAAAAGGCAAAATTAAAACTGATCGTGAATGTCGCCAAAGCCGCGGGGATCGATATTGATGATGTTGAGTTGCACGGTTGTTACAAAGCCAAGATCAACCTCAAAGCACTCCAACGGAAGAAAGATAAAAAAGACGGTAAATTAATCCTTGTTACCGCCATGACGCCGACGCCTCAAGGGGAAGGCAAAACTACTACCACAATCGGCCTGGCTCAAGCTCTGCCAAAATCTTTTGCTTGTATTAGAGAACCGTCGCTTGGTCCTGTCATGGGGATGAAGGGCGGAGCAGCTGGGGGCGGTTACTCCCAGGTCCTACCGATGGAAGATATTAATCTCCACTTAACTTCCGATATGCACATGATCAATTCGGCCCACAATCTTTTAGCCGCGATGATCTACAATCATATTTACCAAGGAAATGAATTGGGGATTGATGAGAATCGGATCGTCTGGAAACGAGCGATGGATATCAATGACCGCGCCCTCCGCGGTAGTTTTGAGATCACCGCCGCGTCAGAAGTCATGGCGATCCTCTGTCTCTCTAAAAACTTGGAAGACATGAAAGCGCGCCTTGGTAAGATCATTGTCGCTTACGACAAAAATGGTAAACCTATCACCGCCGCCGATTTAAAAGCTAATGGAGCGATGGCACTTTTGATGTTTGATGCCCTTAAACCAACACTAGTCCAAACCATAGAAGGAGGCCCTGCTTTTGTCCATGGGGGACCATTTGCCAATATCGCCCACGGTTGTAACTCGATCGTGGCGACCCAAACCGCTCTAAAGCTCGCTGATTATGTAGTGACCGAAGCTGGTTTTGCCAGTGACCTTGGCGCTGAAAAGTTCTTTGATATCAAATGTCGGGTTGCAGGATTGAACCCATCAGCCGTTGTTTTAGTTGTGACGAAACAGGCAATTGCCAGGCACGGCTATGAGAATGTAGCCAAACATGTTGAAAATATCCACCATTATGGATTACCGGTTGTCATTGCGATCAATAAAAAGGCTGATGATACAGCGGAGGAAATACAGGAAATAGTTGGTAAGTTGGTTAGTTTGTTAGCAATTCCAGTCGTTGTTTCGGATGCCTGGGCAAAAGGCGGGAAGGGGACTAAGGAACTGGCCAAAGAGGTGATGAAAGCGGCCGGGACAAAATCAAACTTCAACTTCCTCTATGACTTATCGTCACCTATCAAAGAGAAGATCGAAACAATAGCCACCAAGATCTACGGGGCCGATGGGGTTAACTGGTCAGAAAAAGCATTGAGCGATCTTGAACTGATCAATAATCATGGTTTAGGCGGCTTACCAGTCTGTATTGCCAAAACCCAGTATTCGCTTTCAGATAATCCCAAAGTTTACGGCCGGCCAAAGGGCTTTATGATCAATGTTCGGGAACTCAAGCCTTCTGCCGGCGCTGGTTTTGTCGTCGCCTTAACTGGTGATATAATGACTATGCCAGGCCTTCCTAAACACCCAGCCGCAGAAAATATGGATGTGGATGAGAACGGGAAGATCGTGGGATTGTTTTAAGGAAGTAATGCGAATAGGGTAATGCGTAACGAGGAATAGGGGGAATTCGCATTACCCATTACGAATTACGCTATTCTATAAATTATGATCAACAAAAAACGAATCGAAAAAGCAGTCAAAGAAATCTTACTCGCCATTGGCGAAGACATTAATCGCCAGGGAATAAAAGATACGCCTAAACGCGTCGCCGAACTCTACGCCGATCTTTTCTCCGGCCTCCATTCCGACCCAGCCAAAGCCCTTTCGGTCTTCAAAGAAGGGGAGCATGAAGAGATGGTGATGGTCAAAGATATTCCCTTCCACTCAATTTGCGAACACCACCTGGTCCCTTTTGTCGGCAAAGCCCATGTTGTTTATATCCCGACCAAGGGGAGGGTAACAGGGCTTTCCAAACTAGTCAGGGTTGTTGAAGGCTTTGCCAAGCGGCCGCAAGTCCAGGAGAGATTGACCGGCGAGATCGCTGATTGTTTGATGAATAAACTTGCTCCGCGCGGTGTTCTAGTCGTCATTGAAGCGGAACACCTTTGCATGTCGATGCGCGGAGTCAAAAAATCAGGGATGAAAGCGATCACCTCCGCCGTCCGCGGCATCTTCCAGAAAGACGAAAAGACTAGATCTGAAGCTCTCTCATTGATTAAGTAAATTAAGGAAGTTTTGCCTGTAAAAAAGAATTCAGTAAAATCTTCGTAGAACTATTAAGCCCATCTGCATTTTTCTTGATCGTCCGATTTCTGATATCAACCCCCAGCTTTTTCCCTAATTCAACACCAAACTGGTCAAAGCTGTTGATATTCCAGATAAAACCCTTAACCGCCGCGCGATGTTCGGTCCAGGCGAGAAGGAGTCCGGCCGTAAACGGGTTTAATTCTTCAAGAAGCAAAGAACTCGATGGCCGGTTGCCAGTAAAGTTCTTGGCTAAATTGCCATCTTCTTTACCAAAGGCTAATGCATCCGGTTGGGCAAAGAAATTCGTCATCAGTTCTTCGTGATGAGTAACACCAGTTTCGGGGTCTTTAGCAAACTCATATTGCGGCTTGATAAAACCGATAAAATCGCAAGGAATAATTTGCGTCCCTTGGTGGATTAGCTGATAAAAAGAATGTTGTCCGTTTGTTCCCGGTTCACCAAAAACCACTTCGCCAGTCTCGATTGTTAGAGGGTTCCCTTCGATATCGACTGATTTACCATTGCTCTCCATCTCCACTTGTTGGGTGTGAGCCGGCAGTTTAGCTAAGCCTTGAGAATATGGCAACAATGCCCGAGTTTTAAACCCAAGATGATTAATATTCCACATATCGATCAAGCCACAAAGGACAGGAATATTTTTTTCTAATGGCGTATTTAGAAAATGTTGATCCATCCAGTGGGCCCCTTCAAGGACTTTCTTAAAATTTGCAAAGCCTAAATAGAGTGAGAGGGGGAGGGCTCCGACAGCTGAAGTCGCGCTAAACCTGCCACCAACCCAATCCCAAAAGCCAAACATATTAGCCGGGTCGATCCCAAAAGCTTCAACTTTATCTTTGGCGGTCGATACAGCCGCAAAGTGCTTCTTGATAGCTTCTGGATTATTGTTTAAACCTTTTAAGAGCCAGGCTTTAGCCGTTCTGGCATTATGCATCGTTTCGGCAGTCGTAAAAGTTTTGGAAACTATAATAAACAAAGTCTCTTCAGGATTAAGATCCTCGGTCTTTTCCTTAAAGTCCGTTCCATCGATATTCGCCACAAAAATAAGTTTCATGCCGGCTTGGGCATATGGTTTTAACGCCACCGCTAAATATTCCGGCCCAAGATAAGACCCGCCAATCCCGATCGAAACAATATTCTTCAACTTCTTACCGGTCACACCTAAGCGTTTTCCTGAAAGAACTTCGCCGGAAAACTTTTCGATCTTATCCAAAACTTCTTTAACTTCTGGCTTCATGTTGGAAAAGTCGCGGAGAGCGACGTGGAGGACAGAACGATTTTCCGTCCGATTGATCTTTTCGCCGGCAAACATCGCTTTGATCTTGGCCTTCAAGCCTTTCTCTTCGGCTAATTTGAGAAGAAAAGCTAGGTTTTCTTTGGTGATTCTTTGGCGGGAATAATCAAAATAGAGGTGAGGGGCCTTAACTGAAAAAGTTTCTCCCCGAGTTGGATCAGCCGCAAACGCTTCTTTTAACTCCATAATATCTTTTGCACTCCTTTATAAATATCATCCCAAAACGCTTTCCCGCTCCAGCTTTCGATGTATAGCTTCATCTTTGGTTCGGTTCCTGATGGTCGAACCGCAAACCAGGAACTATCCTCAAGAATAACTTTGACGCCGCCCATAGAGGCATTATTGCCCGGTGCTTTAGTCAAAACCTTGACGATCTTTTTGCCGCCGACCTCACCGTGAATAGAAGCGGGATCAAGATTTTTTAATTTAATTTTTTGCTCTGGAGTAATTGGGCTATCAACCCGTTTGTAGTAAGGCTCGCCATATCGAGTCGTTAATTCCCGGTATAATTGTGATGGCGTTTTGCCGGTCTTGGCTAAGATCTCGGCAGAGAGCAGGGCAAGGGAGAATCCATCCTTATCAGTCGTCCAAGTTGATCCATCCATACAAAGTAGAGATGCGCCAGCCGACTCTTCGCCGCCAAAAGCCAGTGTTTGTTTTGATAATCCATCAACAAACCATTTAAAGCCGACCGGAACTTCGTATAATTCTCGGCCGAGGCCTGCCACAACTTTATCGATCATTGAACTACTCACCAAAGTCTTTCCGATCTTTAAAGACTTGCTCCAGTTTGGACGATTCTTAATTAGATAGCCTATCGCCACCGCTAAATAATGATTAGGATTCATCAGGCCGTCGGGGGTGACGATTCCGTGCCGATCAAAATCTGGGTCATTGCCGAAAGCAATATCAAACTTATCCTTTAATTTTATTAAACCGGCCATCGCCTCGGGCGAGGAACAATCCATCCTGATCGTCCCATCGGAATCAAGCGACATAAAACTAAAAGTCGGATCAACGGTTTTATTAACCACCGTAATATCAAGCCCATACATCTTGGCGATCGGTTCCCAAAAGTGGACGCCAGAACCACCCATGGGATCGGCTCCAATCCTAATCTTCGCCTCTTTAATAGCTTTTAAATCAATGACCTTGGCTAAGTCAGTAATAAATGGAGTTAGAAAGTCAGCCGCGAAAAAATTAGCAGCTGACTTCGCTTTTTCATAAATTATTTTTTTGATCTCTTGTCCCTGGTTTTTCATGATCGCATTGGCCCTGTTCTCGATCCAACCGGTGACATCAGTATCAGCTGGGCCGCCGTGAGTCGGATTGTATTTGAACCCGCCATCTTGCGGTCCATTATGGGAAGGAGTGATCACGATCCCATCAGCTTTTCCCTTTGATCTAATGATCATCCGAGAGATAACCGGGGTGGGGGTAAACTCATTATCTTTAGCGGTAACAACGTGAACTCCATTGGCTACCAAAACTTCAATTGCTGTTTGGAACGCTGGTCCTGACAAAGCATGGGTATCAAATCCAATAAATAGCTGTCCCGTTATTCCCTTGCTGGCTCGATATTCGCAGATCGCTTGGGTAATCGCGGCAATGTGCAATTCATTAAATGAACCGTTTAGCGACGTTCCCCGATGTCCTGACGTCCCAAACTCCACCGGCTTTTCCGGTGCTTTGTGGTAGTAATCTTCAATCAATTTTTTGATATCCATATAATAATTATACTATACTATATCTATCATGACTCCAAAAGGCCAAATGCCAAGGACTAAATACCCCAAACTGCGGGCTTGGGGCAAGCCAACCCGTAAAGTCATGACGATGGTTATTCCTTCTAAAAAAGAAAAGTTGGCAAAAAGAGCCGCCATAAAAAAACAAACAAGAGAGGAGGTAGAAAAGACATTAAAGGAAAAGTGAATTGTCGATTGGTTGGGCGGCTGGAATAGTCAGTTGTTGATAGTCATTAGTCAGAAAACCATCCACAAAAAACCATCGACCATTCTAGTCGCTCAACCCATCAACCATCAAAAATGAATCATATTAATCTAGCTGGTTTAGAAATTGACAACGTAACATTAAAAGAAGCAACCAATAAAGTTGAAGTCTTCATTGCTTCCGGTCAACCGCATCTGCTCGTTACTCCCAATCCCGAGATCATTGTCTCTTCTCAAGAAGATGAAGAATTAAAAGAGATCATTAATTCAGCCGATCTGCGAATTCCCGACGGCATCAGCATGGTTGTTGTCTCCAAGCTCCTGGGCACGCCTTTAAAAGAACGGGTCTCGGGCATTGATCTGATGCTAGAGATAATTAAGTTGAGCGCCCGTAAAGGTTATAAAATATTTTTGCTTGGGAGCGCTCCTGGGATCGCCGCCAGCGCCGCTCAAAAGCTGGTAACCAAGCATCCAAACCTTAAGATCGTTGGTACGCTTGATGGTTATTTTAAGGAAGACGAGAATATTATCTGTAAGATAAAAGCCGTTAAACCGGACATTCTTTTTGTCGGCCTCGGTGGGGGACGGCAAGAAAAATGGTTACACAGAAATCTTGATGAATTAAATATCAGAGTTGGCATGGTTATTGGCGGCAGTCTCGACGTCATTTCCGGCCAAAAGAAAAGGGCGCCGGTTATTTTCCAAAAGCTTTACATCGAATGGCTTTATCGTCTCATTACCGAACCTGGGCGCTGGAAACGACAGCTGGCCTTACCTAAATTTCTTTATTTGACATTAATAAGGCCATTTTTATAAGTTATGAAAATATTAATTTCATTAACTTTATTTATTCTAATAATAATACATTCTGTTTCATTTGCGGAATATTCTCAATTAAATCAATCAAAGGCTATTGGTTTAGCTTTATCCCTTCCAGCCTTAATATCTGTTAATTTTTGGGTTAATAATAGAAATTATTTTGAGTACTCAATGGTAGGCAGTTATAGATATTTAAATAAGTTCTTTGAAGATTATTATCTGGGCATAGGCTACCTAAATGGACAAGATGAAATACGAGGAAACTTTTTTGGCACAATTGGCATTGCTTCACAAACTAATATTGATTGGATGTATTTGGATTTAGGTTTAATTTATTTCCCTTCATTTACTGGAGCTTTTTCTTTGTTGCCAATTGTACAAATTGGAACCAGGTTAAAATTTTAATTATTCCCCACACTTCAGTGTGGGGTTTTTACTTTCCCTTCAGCTAAATTCAGGAAAGGCCAAAATTCCTGTATTTAACATTAATTAAGAATCTGATATAATCACACTTGATGGAGCAGATATTATTAGATATTGACCTCCCGGGAATTAAAGCCTTTAAAAAAGGTAAAGTCAGAAATGTTTTTGACCTTGGGGATTCCTTGCTGCTCGTCGCTTCCGATCGTATCTCCGCCTTCGATTCCGTCATGCCTAATGGCATTCCCGACAAAGGGGCAATTTTAACCCAGATCTCTCTCTTCTGGTTTAACCTTACCAAAAACCTGATCAAGAACCATATTATTGAATCAGATGTTGAAAAGTATCCAGCTCAACTGCTACCATTTAAAGATAAATTAGCTAAGCGGTCAGTGATCGGAAAGAAAGCGGAACTGATCCCGGTTGAGTGCGTCGTCCGCGGTTATCTTTCCGGCTCCGGTTGGAAAGATTATCAAAAGTCACAATCGATCTGCGGCATTAAACTACCATCAGGCCTGCGGGAATCAGAAAAGCTGCCCGAGCCGATCTTCACGCCAACGACCAAAGCGGAGCAGGGACATGATCTTAATATTACCGAGAAAGAGGTCGTTGATTTAGTCGGCAAAGAGACCGCGAATACTATTAAAGAAAAGACTTTGGCCGCTTATAAGATGTGCGCCGATTACGCTGATAAGAAGGGGATCATCTTGGCTGACACCAAATTTGAATTTGGTTTTGTCAATAATGAGATAATAATTATCGACGAAATGCTAACGCCTGATTCTTCGCGGTTTTGGCCGAAAGATCTATATAAAGTTGGCCAGGCCCAGCCCAGCTATGACAAACAGTTTGTCCGTGATTATTTGGAATCGATTAAATGGAATAAAGAACCACCGGCGCCTAATCTACCCGAGGAAGTGGTCCAAAAGACACGGGAAAAATATCTGGAAGCTTTCCGGAAAATAACCGGTAAAACTTCACTATGAAACCGCTTCGCGATCGAACCCGAAAAGTAAAAGTAGGGAAGGTTGTAATTGGCGGCGGCAGTCCTGTTTCCGTCCAATCAATGACCAAGACCAAAACCTCTAATGTTGACGCTACCGTTAAACAAATTCATGAGCTAGAAGCGGCTGGCTGTCAAATTATCCGTTGTGCGGTTCCTGATAAAGAATCAGCCGAAGCGTTGAAAGAAATAAAAAGACAAATCAATATTCCACTCGTTGCCGATATCCATTTCAATTATGAGCACGCCATTATTGCCGCCAATGCCGGCGTCGATAAACTTCGAATAAATCCAGGCAATATCGGCGATAAAGATAAGATCAAAGCAGTCGTAACAGCCGCTAAAAATAATGGGATTCCGATCAGAATTGGTGTTAATTCCGGTTCGCTGGAAAAAGAAATCCTTAAACAATACAAAGGTTACGTTACCGCCGAAGGCTTGGTAAAAAGCGCGCTCAAGAACGTTAAAATATTGGAAGACCTTAAATTTAAAGATATTGTGATCTCTCTTAAGGCCACTTCAGTCCCCATGACGATCAAGGCTTATCGGTTAATTACCATGAAAACCAGATATCCTCTGCATGTGGGAATTACCGAAGCCGGAGTTCCCAGCGTTGGGGTGACTCGTTCGGCCGTCGGCATCGGTGCAATTTTAGCCGCTGGCATCGGCGACACGATCCGGGTTTCCTTAACTGGCAACCCAGTCCCGGAAGTTTTAACTGGGATAGAAATATTGAAGTCTCTCGATTTGATCCCGCAAGGGATTAAAATCATTTCTTGTCCCACTTGCGGCCGAGCCGATATTAATGTTGAGGCAATTGCCGAAGAAATTGAAAAAAGAACAAAGCACCTTAAAAAATCACTGACAATTGCTATAATGGGGTGTGAAGTGAATGGGCCGGGCGAAGCAATGTCGGCTGATATTGGACTGGCCGGCGGGCGCGGGGTAGGGCTCATTTTCCGCAATGGAAAAGTCGTCCGCAAAGTCGCGGAAAGCGAAATGATAGATGCCTTAATGGCCGAAATCGAAAGGAGTTAACATGATCGATCGTTATACGATGCCGAAGATGCGAGAAATATGGTCGGAGGAGAATAAATTCCGAAAATGGCTGGAGGTTGAAATTGCCGCCTGCGAAGCCTGGTCTACACTGGGAAAGATACCAAAAGATGCTTTGGCTAAAATTAAAAGGAAAGCCGCTTTTGACATCAATCGCATCAATGAGATCGAAAAAGAAACAGCCCACGATCTGATCGCCTTTTTAACTTCGGTCGCCGAAAAGGTCGGCCGGGAATCGCGCTTTATCCACTTAGGCTTAACTTCTTATGATATAGAAGACACCTCCAGGTCAATGCAGCTGCGCGATGCCGCCGGATTAATTATCAAAGACATTGAAGAAGTCATTAAGATCATTAAAAGACGGGCCAAAGAAGAAAAACATACTGTTATGATGGGCCGCACGCACGGCGTCCATGCTGAACCGATCACTTTTGGCCTAAAGTTGCTCGTTTGGGCCGCCGAAATGGAAAGAAACCTAGAAAGAATGCAGCACGCCAAAGAAACTATTTCTGTCGGTAAAATATCAGGAGCCGTTGGGACCTACGCCGCGGTCGATCCACGGGTCGAAGAATATGTCTGCCGTAAACTCAAACTTAAAGCTTCGCCAGCCTCAACCCAGGTCTTGCAGCGCGATCGCCATGCCGAATACATGACAACTATCGCGGTCATTGCAGCCTCACTAGAACAATTTGCGACCGAGATCCGTAATTTACAACGGACCGAAGTCTGGGAAGTTGAAGAACCGTTCGGCAAAGGCCAAAAAGGCTCATCCGCTATGCCGCACAAGAAAAATCCGATCACTTGCGAGCGGATAGCTGGCTTAGCCCGCGTTGTCCGAGGTAATGCAGTGGCAGCACTCGAAAATGTCGCTCTGTGGCATGAGCGAGATATCACTCATTCATCGGTCGAACGGGTTATTTTGCCCGATAGCTGTTTACTCATTGATTATATGCTTCAAATGTTTGCCAAAGTTATGGATGGTCTAGTGATTTTCCCCCAGAATATGCGCAATAACATCGAAAAATCCAATGGTTTGATCTTCTCGCAGAAACTTTTATTAGCCTTGGCAGAAAAAGGCTTAACCCGGGAAGAAGGTTATCAAATAGTCCAAACCGCGGCCATGAAAGCCAGGAATTCAGGCAAAAATCTTAAAGATCTGATGCTGGAAGATCGCGAAGCTTTAAAACATCTTTCCGTTGATGAAATTAACAAAATTTTTGACATCAGAAATCATCTTAAGAATGTTGATGTTATATTTAGGAGGTTTGGTTTATAAGGTAACGCTTCACGAACATGATAAGCTAGTCTCATATCTCAAATGGAAAGGAAAATTTAAATGGCAAAAGTAAAAGTTTTTGTTACTCCCAAAAAAGGTGTCTTAGATCCTCAAGGTAAAACAGTGGAAACAGCACTGCATACTCTTGGCTATAAGAATGTTTCCGGCCTCCAAATCGGTAAATACATTGAATTGGAACTACCTAACCAACTAACCAACCAACAGACTAACCAACAAGTCGAAGAAATGGCCAAGAAACTTCTCTCTAATCCCGTGATTGAAGATTTTCGGTATGAGGTCATTAAATAATGAGGTTTGGGGTTGTTGTTTTTCCCGGTTCCAATTGTGACCAAGATTGTTTTAATGTTGTTAAGGACGTTTTAAAGCAACCGGTCGAATATATTTGGCATCAGGAAACTAAATTAAAAGATTTTGACTGCATTATTATCCCAGGCGGCTTTTCTTATGGTGATTACCTAAGATGTGGCGCTATTGCCCGTTTTTCCCCTATTATGGAAAAAATTAAGGAATTCGGGGGTAGGGGTGGTAAAATTATCGGTATTTGTAATGGCTTTCAGGTTTTAACCGAAGCCGGCCTACTTCCCGGCGCCTTAGTTAGGAATAAAGACCTTCATTTTATCTGTAAACATGTAACTATTCAGGTTGAAAACAATAAAACACCTTTTACTAACAAACTAACCAACAAACAAACTCTCCGCATTCCAATCGCTCATGGCGAAGGAAATTACACTTGTGATAAAGAAACATTAAATTCATTAATTAAAAATAAACAAATTGTTTTTACTTATGCAAAAGAAAATCCTAATGGCTCATTAAAGAACATTGCCGGCATCTGCAACCAAGAACGGAACATATTAGGTATGATGCCACACCCAGAACGGGCTTCAGAATCAATTTTAGGCTCCGAAGACGGCTTATTGATCTTTAAATCAATATTAGCCTCATAATCCAGTTTTTGCAGTATTTTAGCCAAATTAAGCCCTAAATAAACGCTTTTATAGCCACGTTAGTAGATAAACTCGCATAATAACCTAACGAAGGTCAGAAGAAACTACAAATGACAAAACACAATCACCAAATAATACCAAAACAACAAATATCAATACAAAAATACAGTTTTAGTTTTGTATTTTTGTGCTTTGGTATTGTTTGTTATTTGAGGCTTGTAATTTGGAGTTTTTACTTAATCAGTGAGAGGGTTATGGCATTACACAATAAAAAAACCAAAATTTTCCTACTTACAACTTAATTCTTACCACTTATCACTTTTGGCTGTTAAGAACGATGTGGATAACACTGGGGTGACGTTGTTTTTAGCACTCTCACAACAAATATCAACCATTCATCACCCCCTCATATATTAACATAAGATATATTATGCGACACTATATAATAGTGAAAAAACATGTTTTTTTAAGGCTTTTATTTTTGCTTTACTCATTTATTGTTGTATAATTACGCCATGGCTGAAGGACCTATTGTCCCGATAAATCCAACGCCAGGATCGAGCAATGAAGCGATCTCTGGCAATCAAGCTGTTGTTTTTACTGCTACCGATAAAAAAGTCATCGAAGAACGCGGCGGCGGCCTACTCTCCCCCGGCAAAACATTTTTACAAACTATCGCCAGCCAGGGAGTTGGTGAGATCGCCGCCAAAGTAGAGAACGAAGAACCGACAATTAATGAGGATCGGAATCAAGCCTCATTAAAAGGCCG
>JBDRLW010000017.1:0-39205 GCA_043812655.1 bacterium
CGCGTAAGCGTGCGTACAAGAGTAGACTATATAGGGATGATGCGGAACTGTCCGGCAAAGACGCACTAAGGCACCCCTTTAAAAAGCCTTTCTAGTCCTGGCTTTAGCTTGTGGTAAATCTCTCCCCAGAGGCCAACCGTAAGTTTTAATGAAATATCGTCGCTGTTTTTGTTGTTGCGTCGGCATTTTCCTGCGTTTTCCTCCCTGCCCGCCGACATGGCGGGGCTCTAAAAATATTTTATCGAATGGGGCGTACCAAAAAGGCGAAATCCGGACGGTGGCGGCGGCATTTTTTGCGGCGGCGTCCAATTCTTTTTTCTGGGAAATATGTACGGCCTGCACGCTCCTCCTTTTCGTCGGAACACTGCAGGCCTCATTGGGATATTGTATTGACAACGACTGTAAACACAGGTAAACTATATTTTATGGAGAAAGAACAAGTTGTTTACAATATGACTGAGTTGGCGGAGAAGTTAATGGTTACGCGGCAGGCTATTTATAAGTGGATAAAAAAGGGTTGGGTAAAACCTAAAAGAGATTATAAAAATTATCCTGTCTTTACGGAAGAAGACGTCAAGAAAATTATTAAATGGAAATCAACCATAAAATGAAAACAGCTATTTATACTAGGGTTAGCACGGAAGATCAGGTTAGAGAAGGCTATTCTCTTGAAGTTCAAAGAGAATATCTCACTAATTATTCTAATCAACAAGGTTATGAGCTTTATGAAGTCTATACTGACGAAGGTATTAGTGCCGGGACCACCGATCGCCCCGCGTTACAAAAACTTCTCAAAGATGCCAAGCAGAAAAAGTTTGATCTAGTCATGGTATATAAAATTGACCGCTTAAGTCGTCGGCTTAAAGATCTTATTGAGATTGTTGACCAACTGGAATCTTGCGGAGTGGGGTTTAAATCTGCCACCGAGCCATTTGATACGACCAATTCCGCCGGTAAATTAATGTTCCAACAGCTTGGCAGTTTTGCGGAATTTGAAAGAAATCGTTTAGCCGAGAGGGTTTTTCCTGGCATGGTTAAAAGTGTCCAAAACGGTAACTGGCACGGCTCTAAAAATTGTCCTACTGGCTATACCTATAATAAAGAGAAGAAGCTGTTAGAGGTCAATAAGCGTGAAGCCAACATCGTTCGCTTAATTTATAAATTATATCTTGAAGGTAAAAGCACAACCGATATAGCTGAATATCTAAATAAAAGTAAACATGAAACTAGGGTTGGTAGGTATTTTTACGCCAAATATATTAGAGATATATTAAGGAATCGCCTTTATATTGGTGAGATCGTTTGGAATAAGTACCATTACGACAAAAAGCAGAAGGTGGGCAAAGGGCATAAATATGTTAAAAACGATCCCTCACAATGGATTATTGCCAAGGGAAAGCATCAGCCAATTATTTTATTAGAGGACTTTGAAAAGGTTCAGAAATTATTAGATGAAAATAATCTTGTTCCTGTCCGTAGGTCGCAAAAGGGTAAATTTGCTTTTAGCCGCTTGCTCTATTGTGAAAAGTGCAATCATCGGTTTTTTGGCGCTTCAAATATTGCCAATCATCGTACAGGTGAACGTAAAACCTGGTATCGTTGCGGTGGCCAGCAATTACGTCATGTTAGATGTGGGGCTGGAGCGATCAGAGAAGAAGTTTTAGAAAATGTGATTTTATCGGCTATCCAAAATATGCTTGATTCCGACAAGTTTAAAGGCAACCAATCGACGAGTATGACTGACTTCCAAAATGATCAAAATCCTACCATTTCGAATGCTGACCTTGCCAGCATTCGAAATGAGCTAAAATCGAACCAGGAAAAGCAACTAAAGTTAACCGATTTATATCTCAATAATTTATTATCAGAAAACACCTTCAAACAGAAAAATGAGGTTTTACGACAAGAGGAAGAGTCCTTGCGGTCTAAATTTGCCGGGCTCGAATTATTATTGATAGAAAAGGAAAATTCTAAGGATTATTTAGACCGAGTCAATAACTTTTTAACTAATTATGATCCGGAGAAAAAAGAATTGGACGCCGCCGCCAAAAGAGAAATTCTGGCACTGATTTTTAAAAAGATTCTCATTAAAAATCAGGCAAAAAATGCCGCCGCCACCGTCCGGATTTCGCCTTTTTGGTACGCCCCATTCGATAAAATATTTTTAGAGCCCGCCATGTCGGCGGGCAGGGAGGAAAACGCAGGAAAATGCCGACGCAACAACAAAAACAGCGACGATATTTCATTAAAACTTACGGTTGCCAGATGAACGTTGCCGATTCGGCGAAGCTGGCGGCCGTACTAGATGCCAATGGTTTCCTCCCGACTCCGAACTCCAAACTCGCCGACTTAATTCTGGTTAATACCTGCGTTGTCCGCCAAAATGCCGAAGACCGGGCCGCCTGGTACATTACTTCGATGAAGAACCTCAAACTGCAAAATCCCAACCTCAAAATAGGGGTTTGCGGTTGTTTAGCGAGCGAACCTGGCCGCGACCTTAAAGAACAATTCCCTCACGTTGACTTTTTTATTCCCCCAAACTCGCCGGAGAAACTGGCAGGGATTCTTAAGGGGGTAGGGGGTAGCAAGATAGGTGGTAGAGGGGAAGAGAAAAAACAAACAAGCGCTTTTGTCACCATTATGACTGGGTGCGATAACTTTTGTTCATATTGCATTGTTCCTTATGTCAGAGGGCGTGAAACTAGCCGGCCGATGGATGAGGTATTGGCTGAGATCAAGGGGCTAAGGGATCAAGGGGTTAAGGAAATTACTCTCCTCGGCCAAAACGTCAACTCTTACAAATACGGTTTAGCAGCTTTGTTGCGGGAGATCAATAAAACGATTCACGATTCACGATTCACGATTCACTTTTTAACCAGCCACCCCCGTGATATGTCCGACGACATTATTACCGCCGTCGCCGAGCTCCCTTATGTCGCCAAAGAATTCCACTTGCCGATCCAAGCTGGCGATGATGAGATCTTAAAAAAGATGAACCGCGGCTACACGGTTGAGTATTTTACCCGGCTAGTTAAAAAGATCCGCCAGGCAATGCCCGAAGCGAATATTTCTTCTGATATTATGGTTGGCTTTCCCGGAGAGACCGAAGCGCAATTTGAGAATTCGTTGCAGTTGCTCCGGGAAATAAAGTTTAGCATGGTCAACATGTTCGCTTATTCCGCCCGCCCCGCCACCGCCGCCGCTAAATTGCCGGACCAACTGCCAGAAGCGGTCAAGCAAGCGCGCCTGCAGAAATTGATCAGCGTTAATAGGGAAAGCATAGGAGAGAAGCTCTAATTATCACTAATTTTGCTTTGTCACTAATTACCCCAATAAACATTTTCTCCAATGCGCGAATGTATCCCTAATGACACTAATTAAAGAAATTATGTAGGGGAGGAACTTGTCCCTTGCCCTACATTTTCGGATTTGGGATCATTAGGGTAAATTAGGGTGATTAGGGTTCTGCCTCCATTCGAGCAATAAGTGAAATCGTAAATTAGTGAGCATAAGAGAAAATCCGGAAAAAACAAAACAAAAGAGAAAGCGGAAAGAATACTCCAAAACAATTTGTCAGCGGTTAAGCAGTCTGATATAATCGCCCCAAGGGGAGGGCACTACACACATGGCAAACTCTGAACTGCGGGTTTTTTACGGTACTTCACATCCTGTATTGGGAGAGGAGATCATCAAGCATCTTGGTTTAACGACCGGGAAGATCAAAATTTCTAATTTTACCGGCGGAGAAATTTATACCCGGATACTGGAGAACATCCGCGGCCAAAGTTGCGTGGTGATCCAGACCTGCACCCAAAATGTCAATAAAGACCTGATGGAGCTTTTCATCATTATTGACGCGATGAAACGCGCCTCGGCTAAATCGGTTAATGTTGTCATCCCGCATTTCGGCTATGCCCGGCAGGACCGCAAGGCCGCTTCGCGTGAGCCGATCTCGGCCAGGTTAGTTGCCAACCTGCTTGAAACCGCCGGTGCTGACCGCGTTGTCACAATGGACCTGCACTCCGACCAGATCCAAGGTTTCTTTAATATCCCGGTCGATACGTTAACTTCGCTGCCGATCCTGGCTTCCTACATTAAAGAGAAGGACCTTAAAGATATCGTGGTAGTGGCGCCCGATACCGGCCGGGCTAAAGTTGCCAAAAAGCTGGCGGACAAAGTTGGGGCGAAACTGGCGATCTTGCATAAGGTCCGGGCTGAACACCAAAAGTCAGAAGTAACTCACGTGGTCGGTGAAGTCAAAGGGAAAACCGTAGTCATTACTGATGATATGATCGATACGGCCGGGACGATCACCAGCGGCGTAGAAGTCCTGCGGGCCAATGGATGCAATAAAGATATATATGTAGTGGCCACGCACGGGATCTTCTCCGGCCCCGCGGTTGAGCGGATGGCCAAGGCGAATTTTGCCGAAGTCGTCGTCACTGACTCTGTCCCCATTCCGAAAGAAAAACAATTCAAGGGGCTCAAAATATTATCGTCCGCCGAATTACTCGGTGAGGCGATCAAGAGAAATTATGAAAACCAATCAATTACGAGTTTGTTTGATTAGGGAGTAGCCAGATAGGCCGTAGGGAGATAGATGAAACAAGTAAATATCGGAATTCTAGGCTTTGGTAATATTGGTTCAGCGGTTGCTGAAGTAATCAAGAAGAATAATAAAATTATTGCTGAGCGATCCGGACTGCAATTAAATGTCAAAAGCATCTTTGACGTTCGTCCCATCTCTTCTCCCTACCACCTAACCCCTACCGCCTACGACCTAATCAATGATCCCGAAATTTCCGTCGTGGTCGAAACTATCGGCGGGGTAAAACCGGCCAAGGACTTGGTTTTGTCGGCGCTTAAGGTGGGCAAGCATGTCGTCACTTCCAATAAAGAATTGGTCGCTCTCCACATGGAGGAACTGCTTAAGACGGCGAAGGAAAAAGGCGTGTCACTATTATTTGAAGGGGCGGTGGGGGGCGGGATCCCGATCCTCAATACCATTAGGGACCAATTGGCCGCGAACCAGATCAATGAAGTTTATGGGATCGTCAATGGGACGACCAATTACATCCTGTCTAAAATGACGAAAGAGGGGATGGAATTCTCCGAAGCCCTGAAAAGGGCGCAGGAGAAAGGCTTTGCCGAAGCAGACCCCAAAGCAGACGTCGAAGGTTTTGATGCTTCCTACAAAGCGGCGATCTTAGCGTCGGTCGCTTTTGGCGCCAAGGTGGAGTGGAAAAATGTCTACCGCGAAGGGATCGAAAAAGTTACGGCCGAAGACATCAATTACGCCCTTGATATCGGTTATGTCATTAAACTCCTGGCGATCGCCAAACGAAATGGGGATTCGCTCGAAGTCCGCGTCCATCCAGCCCTGGTTGCCAATTCTCACCCCTTAGCTAATGTTTCCGATAACTACAATGCTATATATGTAAAGGGCGAGCCGGTCGGGGACCTGATGTTCTATGGCCAGGGAGCGGGCGGAGCGCCGACCGCTTCGGCTGTAATTGGCGATATCATCTGTGTCTCCAACTACAAACTACCAACTACAAACTACCAACTAAATGAGCATAAAATTAGAAAAATCGATGAAATAACTGCTCGCTATTACATTAGATTGCACACAGCCGACCATCCCGGCGTTCTGGCGGAGATCTCCAAGCTCTTTGCCGGTAAAAAGGTCAGCATTGCCGCCGTTAACCAAAAAGAGCGGGTTGATGATACGGCAACCATTGTGATTTTAGCCCACGAAGTAACGGAAAAAAACTTGAACGCCGCGATCGCCGCGATCAAAAAACTTCCCGTTGTCCGCCAGGTCGGGAACGTCATCAGGATCTTGTAAACCACCACAACCAAAGTTTTTGGTGTGGTGGTAAAATAACCCCTTGACAGTTATACCGTTACAGCGGTAAAATGTGTCCTATCAGGAGAAAAAGCATGAAAAATCCAGGACAAATGCAGAAAATTACTGCTAAGGCGGTAAATAACTCCAATGAAATTGGGGAAATCATCAGATTACATAGAGGAAAAGCCAATTTGACCCAATTGGAATTAGCTGAACTGTCGGGAGTAGGGAAGACCGTAATTTTTGATATTGAGAAAGGGAAATCAACCATCAAGTTCGAAACCTTATTAAAGGTCTTCAAGTCGTTAAATATTTCTTTGTTTTTAGATAGTCCGATCCTTGGCGCTTTGGTGGGATCAGAATGAGAAAAGCCAAAGTATATTTTTTAGGAGGATTAGCCGGTGTTATCGAAGAAATTGAAAAAAATAAGCGCTATAAATTTGTCTATGAAAGTGGTTATGCTGGAGATCCAATATCTTTAACCATGCCGGTAAAAACCAGAGAATACCAGTTTGAATCCTTTCCTCCTTTTTTTGACGGTCTATTGCCTGAAGGAATAATGCTGGAGGGTTTGGTCCGGCGGTTAAAGATCGACAGTAATGATCTTTTTGGCCAACTTATGGCAGTGGGGCACGACATGGTAGGGGCCGTGACGGTTGAGGAAATAAAATGAACAGATGCCCAATAACCTATAAAGAGTGTGGCCAGGAAAAATATTCCAAAACCGGTTTAAAGTTATTGTCCCCAAGCCTTTCTATCCTGAACGATTTTCCTTATTCCGCGAAAGAACAAATTGACGAGGCTGTTTCACGCGCCGAAAAAATGTCGATCCAAGGGATCCAGCCAAAATTGAGCGTGCGGCTAAATTTAAAGGAGCAGGTTTTCGAAGTGGTTGATGCGGGGGGCAACTATATCATCAAACCGCAGCATGAACGCTATGTTGACCTTCCCCAAAATGAAGACCTGACGATGAAACTGGCCAAAACCGTCGGGATAGAAGTTCCATTGCATGGGATGGTCTATTCCAAAGACGGGTCTTTGTCATATTTTATTAAAAGGTTTGACCGGCTGCCGAAGGGAGGTAAAGTCGCCCTAGAAGACTTCGCGCAGTTGGCCGGGATGAACCGGCAGACAAAATATGATTATTCGATGGAAAATATAGCGGAGATCATCGAAGTCCGTTGTACTTTCCCGGCGGTCGAAAAAGTTAAATTGTTCAAGTTGGTGCTTTTTAACTATCTAGTCGGGAATGAAGACATGCACCTGAAGAATTATTCCTTGATCAGGGTTGAAGGTAAGATCCAATTATCGCCCGCGTATGATCTTATTAATACTACGATAGCCGTAAAAGGGGCGTCTGAAGAGATCGCGCTGACTCTCGCAGGCAAAAAGAAGAAGCTTGAAAAAGGTGACCTGTTTGAATATTTCGCTCGGCAAAGGTTGGGGTTGAACGATAGTTCTATTGATGGGGTTGTGGACGACTTGTGTGCGGGAATGGAAAAATGGCTGGGGATAATTGGGGTTAGTTTTCTCTCTTCGGATCTCAAAGAAAAATATTCTAGCTTGTTTAAGGAACGAGCAGGGAGAATATTGTAAACCACCAACACCAAAGTTTTTGGTGTGGCGGTAAAAATACCACTTGACTTATTCTTTTAAAAGGATAAAATTACCCTTAATTGGGGGTGTTCATTCATGAAAAAAATAGTTTTTAGTTTAGTCTGTTTGCTCGCCATAAGCGTGGCTATTGTCGCCGGCTGCGGCCAGCAGGGCGGCGGCGGCGGTGAGGGGGGAAAGAACCCGACCATTTCAGCCAGCGGGCTTTTTGACGTGAGCGGCGCCAAAGCGATCGTCACCGCTTCATCCGGCGAAACAGTTTCTAGCAGCGCGATCAAAAGTTTTTCAGCGGCCAATGTCACCGAACTGCTAAAATTAAACGCCAGCGGGGAAATAACTTCGGTCTTTTCGTCCGCTTTCGGGTCGCAATGGCACCCGCCAATTTCGGTGATAGAAAAAGGGCCGGATGGTTCTTTATATGTCGGTTTCCAATGGGGGATATGGGTTTCAACTAATGGAGGGAGTGAGTCGGAGGTCGCTTTTTTTAAGATCGATACCAATGGTTCGGTTGAAGTGGTTGACGGTTCTATCCATGGGGTAGGGACTTGGTATGGCGGCTCAGAAAATGGCGAATTACCGGTCAAGCAGGTGCAGTTTGACAGCGACGGCAATCTCTATTACCTGGGCAAAACAAGCGCGGGCAATACGATCCTAAAGAAAAAAACCACAGCCGGCGTTATTAGCCAGATCGGCAGTTCAAATTATGAGGTTCGCGATTTCTTGGTGACGCCGGCAGGCTTGGTGTTTTTCCATGGTTCAAATGTCGGGAATTGGAGCATTGAATGGCTGCGGATAGTTAATGGGTCGACGGTTAATACGGTCTTTTACAATGATGGGGCCGGTTATTTGCGCGCTTATTATTATTACTCGTACGGCGGGACGGACTATGTTTTCTTGATCGGTGAGAATTTAACCCTTTTAGACAGTAACGCGATCCCGCAAAAATATTCTGGGATCATCAGGGTCACTTTAAATGCCAGCGGGGCGCCAAGCGCGGTTGAAGCGCTGTATGATGATAATAATATGTATAACGAAGATTCCAGCTATAACACCATCGGCGGCCAGCTGACTTGGGGTTTTTGGGACCCGACCGAAATGAAAAACAAGAAATTTTTCGCCTTTGATAATTATGGGGAGATCTGCCGCCCATTATCCTTAGAAGCCGGCGTGACCGAAAGTTCGATCCGCGATTTTATCCGCAAAAAATACCAAAGCACCACGACCGATACCCTGGATAACGTGACTTTTGCCGGGATGTTCACTGCCACTACGGAAAGCTGGCAAGTAAAGAACCTGTTGGATGATCTTGTGTCGGCCAATATCTCGGGAAAAACCTGGAGCAAATGGCGCGATGAAAACGGTTTGACCGGTGTCCGTTTTGGCAACGCCAAACAAGTGATCTTTTCCGCGAAAAACCGCCTCTACGCTGTGATGCGCCTTGATAATTGGGGGACGGGAAGTTCAAAGGGGGATAAGCTTTTCCAGATCGTGAATGAATACGGCAGCGCGGAACCGGTCGCTTTCCCGCAGGACACGGCTAATTACTATAAATCAATGAGCAAGGTGCGGGCGTGCGGGGATTACGCGGTTTATTTGTCCAACAAAGTCGGCTCGTATAAGATCTATCGCCTTGATCTAAACAGTCCTTCCGCCGCGCCAGTCGACCTGATACCGGCCATGTCGAATATTGAAATTTTTAATTTTGATTATGACAGCAGCGCGGGGATGTTGTATTATGACGTCTATGACCTAAGCAATAATACGTCTTATTTGGCGCAACAAGCGGTCACTAGCACCACCGTCGGCAGTAAAATATCGGCTGGTGGTTATACCATTACCGATGTGGTTCCATTTACAGCTACGAACTGAATAAAATACCCCTTGACAGGGAAAGGGTAAAAAGGTAAAATTATCTTTGTCCCTGGTTCTGGGTTAAGTTTTGTTCTGTGCTGATCGAGGCTAACTCCTCGTTATAATAGGATAAAATCTTCCCGTTTTTTTTTCCGCCAAAGGCGGAGAAAGAAGGGGGAGTTTGTGCGTTTGGAGGGTTTTTTGTTATGCAGGAAATCGTGACTTTAGTTTGCGGCGAGTGTAAACGAAAAAATTACACATCGACCAAGAACAAAAAGAATGTTAAAGAAAGGCTGGAGCTCTCTAAATTTTGCAGCCATTGCCGCAAGAGCACAAAGCATAAGGAGGAGAAGTAACGTGGGCCTGTCGGTTAACGGCAAACCACCGGTCTCCAAAACCGGGACTCCCCGTTCAAGTCGGGGCAGGCCCGTTTATGCATGAAGAATAAGATCTTAACATACCTGAACGAGACTTTGGCCGAGGTAAAAAAAGTAGTTTGGCCCGATCGGCGGTATGTTACAGTGGCGACGATCATTGTTCTGGCCCTGGTTTTTATAACCGCGATCTTTGTCATGTTGGTTGATTATGGTTTTTCGGCGATATTTAAGGTTTTGTTGAAATAATATAATGACGGAAGAAAATATTAATCAAGAAGAGAATAAGGCCCCGGAGCCAGAAATAGCCGCTGGGGAAGAACCAGTTCAGCCAGAGGTCTCTGTTCCGGCAGAAGTTCCGGCAATTCCGGAAGCCCCGGTTGAACCGGTCAAAGACGATCGCAAGTGGTATGTAGTCCAGACTTTTACTGGCCAGGAGGATAGGGCCAAGCAAGCCATTGAGCAGACTATCCATTCTGAAAATTTAAAGTCTCGAGTATTTAACGTGCTTGTCCCGGTCGAAGAGACGGTAGAGATTAAAGGGGGGAAACGGGTCGAAAGGATCCGGAAGATGTTTCCGGGTTACGTTTTCCTCGAAATGGTCCTGGATGAGACAACTTGGTACCTCATTCGCCAGACTTCGGGTGTCGCCCGATTTATTGGCACCAAAGTTAAGCCAACCCCGGTTTCCGATGACGAGATGAAACGCGTCTTGAAGCAATTGGGCAAAGAAGAAAAGCTCGAGATCTCGTTTGAAAAAGGGGAGACGGTCAGGGTCATTTCCGGCGCTTTCCGAGGTTACACGGGGACGGTGGACGAGCTTAACCCGGAAAAAGGGAAGATGAAGGTCTTGATCAATATTTTTGGCCGGGATACGCCGGTTGAAGTGAATTTTGAACATGCCCAGAAAATTTAGCGTCGTTAGTCGTAAGTCGTCAGTTGTAAGTTAAAAATGGCAAAAGAATTATTAACCAAAGTTAAGTTACAGATCAAAGCGGGAGCCGCCAACCCGGCCCCGCCGATCGGGCCAGCCCTCGGCCAGCACGGCATCAACATTATGGAGTTCTGTAAACAATATAATGCCGCGACGAAAGATAAAGGCGACATGGTCATCCCCGTTGAGATCTCGGTTTTCAAAGACCGCTCCTTTACCTTTATATTAAAGACCCCGCCAGTCGCCGACCTGCTCCGCAAAGCGGCCAAAGTGGAAAAAGGCTCCGGCGTCCCTAATAAAAATAAAGTTGGCACGGTCACCAAGGCCCAGGTGCGGGAGATCGCCACGATCAAAATGCCGGACATTAACGCCAACGATGTTGAAGCCGGCGCCAAGATCGTAGAAGGGACTGCCCGCAGCATGGGGATCACGGTCGAATAACATGGGTAAGAAATATAACGAAAAAGTAAAATTAGTGGCCAAAGATAAGCGGTATTCACCGGCCGAGGCGTTCGCTCTCTTGCCGAAAACCACGGTCGCTAAATTTGATGAGTCGGTAGACCTGGCGATCAAACTTGGAGTTGACGTCGTCAAAAATCCGTCGATCCGCGGCACGGTCGTTTTACCGGCCGGCAGCGGCAAGACCAGGAAAGTCGCGGTCATCACTTCCGCCGACAGGGTTAAAGAAGCGGAAAAAGCTGGCGCGGCAGTGGCCGGCGCCGAAGACCTAATTGAAAAGATAAAAGGCGGATTCCTGGGATTCGATGTTTTAATTGCTACCCCGGATATGATGGCGGCCCTGGGCAAGCTTGGGAAGATCTTGGGCACAAAAGGTTTAATGCCCAACCCAAAGACCGGGACAGTTACGACAGAAATTGCCAAGGCGGTCGGTGAATTTAAAGGCGGCAAAGTTGAATACCGGATGGATAAAGGCGGGGTCGTCAATGTTGGGATTGGAAAAGTTTCTTTTCCCGCTGATGGCCTGCTTAAGAATTTTAAGGCCACACTTTCGGCGATCATCGCCGCCAAGCCTTCAGGCGTTAAGGGCGTTTACATTAAATCAGTCACAATCTCATCTTCAATGGGGCCCGGGATCAAAATAGATCCGAAAGAAGTGATCGAATGAGCGCCAAAGCCATAGCCAAAAAAAATATAGTCGTTGAAAATTTAAAAGAGAAGATCAGCCGGTCAAAGGTCGTGGTCGTGACCGACTTCCTAGGTTTTTCCGTTAAAGACATTACCACCCTGCGCCGGAAACTGCGCGCGGCCAACGCGGAATTTAGCGTCGTAAAAAATACCTTGATCAGCCGGGCAGTGACCGAAAGCGGTTTCCCCAAATTATCCGAACACCTCAAAGGCCCAACCGCGATGCTTTTGGGCTATGATGACGCCGTGGCGCCCCTTAAGGTCTTGGTTGGCTTTTTAAAGGAAGCAGAAAAAGGTTCGATTAGGATAGGCGTGGTGGAGCAAGATGTCTTTGGTGAAAAGGACCTAGCGTCGATTTCCAAGCTTCCGTCCAAAGAAATTTTACTGGGTAAAGCGGTCGGCGGCCTCAAGTCGCCGTTATATGGTTTGGTCAATGTCTTGCAAGGCCCGATCAGAAAATTAGTTTATGTGTTGGATGGTATTAAAGACAAAAAAGGAGGTGCGTAAAGATGTCTAAAGTTGAAGAAATGATCACAGCGGTCGAAGGGATGACGGTCCTCGAATTGGCGGACCTGGTCAAAAAACTGGAAGAAAAGTTCGGCGTAACCGCCGCGGCTCCAGTGATGATGGCTGGCGGGGCCGGTGGAGCTGGTGCCGGAGCGGCCGATGCGCCAAAAGATGAGTTTGATGTTGTGTTAACAGCTTCAGGCGACAAAAAGATCCAAGTTTTGAAAGTTTTGCGGGAGATCACGGGCCTCGGGCTAAAAGAAGCCAAAGACCTAGTTGATAATGCCCCGAAAACCGTCAAGGAAAAAGTGAAAAAAGAAGAAGCCGAAGAAGTTAAGAAAAAATTGGAAGCCGAAGGAGCGAAGGTAGAAATTAAGTAATGAAAAACAAAAGAAAGACGATCTTGCAGCATAAAAGGCACGCGACGCCGCCTGATCTGCTCGAGCTCCAGCGTGATTCTTTCCGCTGGTTCTTGGAAGAAGGTTTATCAGAAGAGCTAAAGCTGGCTTCCCCAATTAAGGGTTTCCAGAATAAGCTCGAACTTTCTTTTACCGGCAAATGTACCTTTGGCAAGCCAAAGTACGCGCCGGAAGAATGTCTTATCCGCGAGACGACTTACGCGGTCCCAATTAAGGTTGAGACCCGGCTCCTCAACAAGGAGACGAAAGAAGTTAAGTCCCAAGAGGTTTTTATCGGCGACCTGCCGATGATGACGGAGCGCGGTACTTTCATTATTAATGGCGCCGAACGGGTAATTGTTTCCCAGTTGGTCCGTTCGCCTGGCGTCTACTATCGGGAATCAAAAAAGAATGAGCGGAGCGGTAAAATTATTTATTACGCGACCGTCATTCCCGACCGGGGGGCTTGGCTCGAAGTTGAGACCGATGCCGCCGGCGTGATCTTTGCCCGGATCAACCGGACAAGGAAGATCCCGATCACCATGTTCCTGGCTTCCATCGGCTGCAGCGAAAAAGAGATCCTAGAAGCCCTCTCCGAAGGTGAATATCGGCGGCGTTCGCTTAAAGAATGCCCGATCCTCCCGCACGACGAGGCACTGATCGAAATTTACAAGCGGCTGCGGCCAGGCGATCCAGTGACCCAAGAGGGGGCGAGCGTCTATCTAAATAATTTGTTTTTCAATTCACGGCGGTACGACTTGGGACGGGTCGGCCGCTATAAAATGAACCGGAAGCTCGGGATCAAAGTCCCCGAAGACAAGCAGGTTTTAACCAAAGAAGATATTTTGGCGATGGTCCGCTACCTTATTACTATTAATATGGGGGAAGGGATCTCGGACGATATCGACCACTTGGGGAACCGGAGGATCCGCGCGGTGGGCGAGCTCTTGTCGCGCCAGATCAGGGTCGGTTTTACCAGGATCGAAAAATTAGTCAAAGAGCAGATGATGATCAAGGGGAATGAACCGGTTACCCCGGGACAGCTCATCAATATCAGGCCGCTCCAGGCGGTCATTAAAGAATTCTTTGGTTCAAGCCAGTTATCGCAATTCATGGACCAGACCAATCCGCTGGCCGAATTAACCCACAAACGCCGCTTGTCAGCCCTAGGGCCGGGCGGGCTTAATCGCGACCGGGCCGGTTTCGAGGTCCGCGATATCCATCCGTCGCATTACGGGAGGATCTGCCCGATCGAAACGCCAGAAGGGCCCAACGCCGGGCTTATCGCTTCCTTGTCGACTTACGCCAAGGTCAATAAGCACGGCTTTATCGAAACGCCGTACCGCAAGGTGGAAAAGGGTTACGTTACAAATAAAATTGAATATATTACCGCCGACGTCGAAGACTTGCAGCGGATCGCTTCGTGCGACGCCAAAGTCAATGATGACGGCAAGATCTTGGAAGAACAGGTCCCGGTCCGCTATAAACGGGAATTTGTTTTTGCTGCACCAAAAGAAATTGATTATATCGGCGTCGCGCCGGAACAAATAGTCGGTATCACCAGCGCCCTTATTCCCTTCCTCGAACATGATGACGCTAACCGGGCGCTCATGGGTGCCAACATGCAGCGCCAGGCCGTGCCGCTGCTCCAGACCGAAGCGCCGATCGTCGGCACCGGTTGGGAAAAGAAGGTCGCCAATGATTCCCGGACCTTAGTTAAAGCTAAACACGCCGGTAAAATCTCGAGCGTTGACGCAAGTGAGATAGTGGTCGCCCGCGGCAACGTGAAAGATGTTTATCCTTTGGTCAATTTTGGCCGGAGCAACCAAGACACAATGTTATATCAGCGCCCCAGCGTAAAACTTGGCGAAGCGATTGATGAAGGCGATGTCATCGCCGACAGCGCCGCGACCAGCGGCGGTGAATTGGCGCTAGGCAAAAACGTCCTGGTAGCGATGATGCCGATGGAAGGGTATAACTACGAAGACGCCATCATCCTGTCAGAAAAATTAGTGAAAAAAGACCTCTTTACTTCTATCCATATCCAGCGCTTTGAAGTCGAAGTCCGGGCGACAAAACTCGGGATGGAAGAGATCACCCGGGAAATCCCGAACGTCGGCGAAGAGACCTTGGCCAAGCTCGATGACCGGGGCGTGGTCGTGATCGGCTCCGATGTTGAGGCCGGCGATATTTTAGTCGGTAAAGTCACGCCGAAGGGCGAAACCGAACTGCCGGCCGAAGAAAAATTACTCCGCGCGATCTTCGGCGATAAGGCCAGGGACATGCGCGATACTTCCCTCCGTGTCCCGCCGGGCGAAGGGGGAAAAGTTATCGCTGTCCGTGTTTTTTCCCGGGAAAAAGGCGATGAGCTCCCGCCAGGCGTCCACGAATTGGTCCGCGTTTACATGGCGCAAATGCGCAAGATCTCGATCGGCGATAAAGTTGCCGGCCGCCACGGGAATAAGGGCGTGGTCGCCAGGATCATGCCGGAAGAAGATATGCCGTACTTGCCGGATGGGACGCCGGTCGATGTTATTTTAAATCCGCTCGGGGTCCCTTCTCGTATGAATATCGGCCAGATCTTTGAGTTGCTCCTTGGCCATGCCGGCGCGATCCTTAACCGGCGCTACGAACTGCCGCCATTTGATGAAGCATATGAGGAAGAAGCCTCTATTAAATTCGTCGAAAGCGAGCTGACAGAAGCGGCGGCCAAACGCGACGGCTGGCTTGACAAGACCGGCAAGGTTGATCTCTACGACGCTAAAACCGGAAGGCTGTTTGGCCGCAAAGTCGCGGTCGGCTACATGTATCTAATGAAGCTGATCCATTTAGTAGACGACAAGATGCACGCCAGGTCGACAGGCCCATACTCGCTGATCACCCAACAGCCGCTCGGCGGAAAAGCCCAGTTCGGCGGACAAAGGTTCGGTGAGATGGAAGTTTGGGCGCTCGAAGCTTATGGCGCCGCCCATACCCTGCAAGAACTTTTAACGGTGAAATCAGACGATGTGGTCGGGCGGTCACGGGTTTACGAAGCGATCCTTAAAGGGAAGACCATGGGCAAGCCGGGCATCCCCGAATCATTTAAAGTCTTGCTTAAAGAATTACGTGGCCTCGGCATCGACATGAAAACCATTACCCGCGACAACAAGGAAATAAATATCGACGAAGAAGGCCGGTCTGCCAGGGAGTCTGCGCCGCAAATTTTTGGACGCTCGGTAGGAGGGAACAAAGTTGGCGATTAGAAAAGTAGAAGATAAAGAATTCAGCTTTATTAAAGTTGGGATCGCCTCGCCCGAACAGATCTTAACCTGGTCCCATGGCGAAGTGGAAAAACCGGAAACGATCAACTATCGGACCTTTAAGCCCGAACGCAAAGGGCTCTTCGACGAAAAGATATTTGGCCCGGTCAAAGATTGGGAATGCCATTGCGGTAAATATCGCCGGGTGAGATACCGGGGGATCGTTTGTGAACGGTGCGGGGTTGAGGTTACCACCTCCCGTGTCCGGCGCGAACGGATGGGGCATATTAAGCTGGTTGAACCGGTCGCTCACATCTGGTTTTTGCGCGGCATCCCAAGTTATATCAGTTTGCTTCTTGATGTTTCGACGAGGGCGCTGGAAGAAGTCATCTATTACGACGCTTACATTGTGACCGAAGTCGAAGACGGCGTGAAGCGCCTTAAGGTCAGCGACATCTTGCGCGAAGCCGATTACCAGGAAGCGGTGGAAAAGCACGGGAGCAGTTTTAAAGCTGAAACCGGCGCCCGGGCGGTTAAAGAATTACTGCTTAGGGTTGATATGCCGGCGCTAGTGACCAAGCTGCGCCGCGAACTTAAAGGGGCGACCGGCCAAAAACGGATGAAGATCATTAAACGCCTTCGGGTCGCCGAAGCGTTCTTAAAATCGAACAACCGGCCGGAGTGGATGATCATGGATGTCCTGCCTGTTATTCCGCCAGACCTGCGGCCGATGGTCCAGCTAGAAGGCGGACGTTTCGCCACTTCCGACCTTAATGATCTTTATCGCCGCGTTCTTAACCGGAACAACCGCTTAAAGAAAATGATCAATATGGGCGCGCCCGAAATGATCATCCGGAACGAAAAGCGGATGCTCCAAGAATCGGTCGATGTTTTAATTGATAATGGCCGCAGGAAACGGGCGGTAACCGGTTCCAATGGCCGGCCGCTTAAATCATTGACCGACGGGATTGAAGGGAAGCAAGGCCGCTTCCGGCAAAATTTGCTAGGGAAACGGACCGATTATTCCGGCCGTTCCGTCATCGTTGTCGGCCCGCACTTAAAGCTCCATCAATGCGGGCTGCCCAAAGAGATGGCGCTCGAACTTTTTAAGCCGTTCGTCATCCGCAAGTTAGTCGATCGTTCGATCGCGCAAAATGTTAAGTCAGCCAAACGGATGATCGAACGCCAAGAAGTCCTGGTCTGGGATATTTTAGAAGAAGTGATCAAGGGCCATCCCGTCCTTCTCAACCGCGCCCCCACGCTCCATCGCCTGGGCGTCCAGGCGTTCGAGCCGATCTTGGTCGAAGGAAAAGCGATCCAGATCCATCCGCTTGTCTGCCCGGCGTTCAACGCCGACTTTGACGGCGACCAGATGGCGGTCCACGTGCCACTGCTCCCTGAAGCGCAAGTGGAAGCGCGGATCCTGATGCTCTCTTCCAATAATATATTATCAACCGCCTCGGGCCGGCCGGTCGTTACCCCGACGCAAGACATGGTCCTGGGCAGCTACTACATGACGGTCGATGATGAAAGGTCAACCCTTGGCAAAGGCCAGGTGTTTGCGAACGATTGGGAAGCGATGATCGCCAATGACCTTGATGAAACCCATTTACATACTATTATTAAGGTCCGGCGCGGGGCTGAAATGGTTGAAACCACTGTCGGCCGGATCAAGTTTAACCATACCTTAAATCGTGTTCTGGAAAAACGTGGGATCATGGTTGAATATCCATACCTCAACAAGGTTATGGTTAAAAAAGAGCTGGAAAAACTGATCACCGATTGTTATCTCCGCTATGGTTCGGCGGTGACGGCGGAAATTGCCGACGAGATCAAGCGGCTCGGCTTTAAATACGCGACCCTGGCTGGCGTTTCCATTTCGATCGATGACCTGGTCGTGCCAAAAGAGAAAAAAGAGATCGTTGAAAAAGCCAACACGCAAGTCGCGAAACTTGAACACCATTTCCGCGAGGGGACGCTCTCGGCCAAAGAAAAATTCATCCGCTCGCTTGATATCTGGAGCAACGTCACCGAAGAAGTTACTAATGCCCTCCTTAAAGATTTTGACAAGTTAAACTCTGTTTACATGATGGCGTTCTCGGGCGCCCGTGGCAATGTCCAGCAGGTCCGTCAGCTCTCGGGTATCCGGGGCCTGATGGCCGATCCGTTCGGCAATATCATTAATATCCCGATCAAATCAAACTTTAAAGAAGGGTTGAACGTGACCGAATACTTCATCTCATCTTACGGCGCCAGAAAAGGCCTAGTTGATACCGCGCTGCGAACCGCCGATTCCGGTTACTTGACCCGGCGGTTGGTTGACGTGGCGCAAGACGTTATTGTTACCGAAGAAGATTGCGGCACCGAAAAAGGGATCGATCTTTTGACCATTAGGGAAGGCTACGAAGAAGTAATTCCTTTGGCCCAAAGGCTGCTCCACCGGACGCCGACCAAAAATATTACCGATCCCCTGACCAGCAAGGTCTTAGTTAAAGCTGGCGTGATGATCGATGCCGAGACCGCCAAGATCATTGCTGAAGCCGGGGTGGAAAAGGTGACGGTCCGCTCGGCCCTGACTTGTGCAACGGCCAAAGGGCTTTGCCAAAAATGTTATGGGCTCGATCTCTCGACGCTGCGCACCGTTAATATTGGCGAGGCGGTCGGGATCATCGGCGCCCAGTCGATCGGGGAACCAGGGACCCAGCTGACCATGAGAACTTTCCATATCGGAGGAGTTGCTCTCCATAAAGCGGCCAAAACCGCGATCAAGGCCAAACATACCGGGACCCTCCATTTTGGCGAAGGGTTTGAAGTCCGCACCGTGGCCGATGAATTCGGTTCGCCGCAGCGGATGGTTTCCCGCAGCGGCACGGTTCACATCAAGATCAAAGATAAAAAAGAAGAATATATTATGCCGCTCGGCGCGGTCCTCCAGGTGAAAGAAGGGGCCAAGATCACCTCCGGCGACATCATTGCCGATTACGATCCGTCTTACGAGTATGTGGTTTCGAGCTCGGCCGGCAAGGTGATGTTCATCGGCCTTGAGCTGACGACTCAGCGCAAGGAACGGATCGCCAAAAAAGACGGCGAGATCTTTATCTATAACCCGAAAGTTAAAAAAGAATATGAAGTGCCAAAAAATGCCCAAGTTTTCGTGAAAGTCGGCGACAAGATCAACACCGGCGATGAATTAGCCGCGGCGCTGATTTCCAAGACTACCGGCCTTGTGATCGAAGCCAAAAAAGATGAAATAGTGGTCGCGCCAGGCGAGAGTTATCTGATCATTGCCGGGTCGCGCCTCTTTATCGAGGACGGCGACTCGCTCGAAAGCTACGATGTCGTTGCCAGGGTGGAATCGATCCGCCGCGATCCTTCCAAGACCCGCGATATTATTCAAGGTTTGCCCCGGGTCGAAGAATTATTTGAAGGCCGCCGGCCAAAAGATCCCGCGATCTTGGCGGAAATAGAAGGGGTCGTTTCCGTCTCTGAAAAAGAAGGGGTCAGGGTCGTGACCATCCGCGGCGCCAAAGGCGAAATAAAAGAATATTTTGTCCCTTACGAGACCAGGCTACGCGTGACGACCAACGATAAGGTCCATTGTGGGATGCAGTTGACCGAAGGGACGGTCAACCCGCATGATGTTATGAGGATCTTAGGGACCCGCGCGGCGCAAGCCTTCTTGGTCGACGAGATCCAAAAGATCTATCGGGCCCAGGGGGTGACGATCGCCGATAAGCATATCGAAGTTATCGTCCGCCAGATGACCAAAAAGGTCAGGATCTTATCGTCCGGCGACACCATACTCTTGCCCGGTGAATTGATCGATGTCAAAACAATGGATGAGGCTAACGATAAAGTTAAAGGGGACAAGGCCGAAGCGACTGAAGTACTGCTTGGGATCACCAAGGCTTCCCTTTCAACCGACAGCTTTATTTCGGCCGCTTCTTTCCAAGAGACGGCCAGGGTCTTAACCGACGCGGCTGTTAAGGGTCGGGTCGACGAAATGTATGGATTAAAGGAAAACGTCATCATTGGAAAACCGATCCCGGCTGGGACTGGGTTTGCCGATTACCGTTTTCTTGAATTAGTTCCCACTATTGGGGAAGTCCCCGCAGTGGAAGAAGAGATCAAGGGAGAAGAATAAATGCCAACAATCAACCAGTTGATCCGTCAGGGACGAGAGAGTAGAAAGAATAAAAGGAGAGCGCCGGCGCTGAAAGGGAGCCCGCTCCGCCGCGGGACTTGCACCCGGGTCTATACGACAACTCCGAAAAAACCGAACTCAGCGTTGCGGAAAGTGGCCCGTGTCAGGCTGACGTCGGGGATCGAAGTGTCCGCTTACATTCCAGGTATTGGCCACAACTTGCAGGAACACTCGGTAGTCTTAGTTCGTGGCGGCCGCGTCAAGGATCTGCCGGGCGTTAGATATCACATAGTCCGCGGCGCGTTCGATACCGCCGGGGTGGAAAAGAGAATGCAGAGCCGCTCTAAGTACGGCGCCAAAAAACCCAAAGAGGGGGGTAAGAAATAGTGCCAAGACACGGAAATGTCCCTAAAAGAAAAACCCGGCCAGACGTAGTTTATGGCAGCGTTACCCTGCAGAAGTTCATTAATAAGATGATCAAACAAGGGAAAAAGAGCAAAGTAGAGGCCATTATTTACTCTGCTCTGGCCGAGATCGAAAATAAATTAAAAAAACCGGCCATGGAAGTTTTTGAAAAAGCGGTTGGCAATGTTTCACCAGCGTTGGAGATCAAAGCCCGCCGGGTTGGTGGCGCGACCTACCAGGTGCCGGTTGAAATTTCCAGGGAAAGGGCGCTGGCAATGGCGATGAATTGGCTTCTCGATGGGGCCCGTGGGAAAAAAGGGCGGTCAATGGCTGAAAACCTGGTCTCTGAATTGACCGATGCCTTCAATGGTACTGGCGTGGCGATAAAAAACCGCGAAACACTGCACAAGACGGCGGAGGCGAACAAAGCGTTCGCCCACTTTAGGTGGTAAAAAAATAATGGGAAGAGAGTGTCAAATTAAAAATTATCGGAATATGGGCTTCGCGGCGCACATCGACGCGGGCAAGACCACGACGACCGAACGCGTCCTGTTCTACAGCGGCGTCCTCCATCGGATCGGCGACGTCGACGAAGGTAATACCGCGATGGATTGGATGGAACAGGAAAAAGAACGGGGTATCACTATCACCTCGGCGGCAACGACCACCTTCTGGAAAGACCATCGGATCAATATTATCGATACGCCGGGCCACGTCGATTTTACCGTTGAAGTTGAACGCTCGATGAGGGTCCTTGATGGCGTCGTGGTTATTTTCTGTTCCGTCGGCGGCTGCCAGCCGCAGTCAGAAACGGTTTGGCGCCAGGCGACCCGCTATAAAGTACCGCGGATGGCTTTCGTCAATAAGATGGATAGGTTAGGGGCTGATTTCCTTAGGGTGGTCACCCAAATGAAAGAGCGCTTGATGACCACGCCAGTCGTGATGCAATTGCCGATCGGAGCCGAAGATTCGTTCAAAGGGATCGTTGACCTCGTGGAAATGGAAGCGATCACCTATGTTGACGATCTAGGGGTTAAATTTGAGAAGGGCCCGATCCCAGACGAACTGATGGAACAGGCCAAACTATATCACGAGAAATTGGTGGAAGCGGCGGCTGAAGCAGACGACGTGCTCCTCGATAAATATCTGACCAACCACACCTTAACTAAGGAAGAAGTTAAAATGGGGATCAGGAAAGCGGTCATCGAAAGCAAGATCGTGCCGGTCTTTTGCGGCTCGTCTTTTAAGAATCGCGGCGTCCAACCGCTCCTTGACGCGATCATTGATTACCTTCCTTCGCCGCTCGATAAAAAAGCGGTTGTGGGGACCAATCCTGACACCGGAGCTGAAGATACCAGGCAGCCAGGTGACGATCAACCGTTCGCGGCGCTGGCGTTCAAGATCATGTCCGATCCGTTTGTCGGCCGGTTAACATATTTCCGGGTCTATTCCGGAGTGCTAACGACCGGTTCATATATTTTTAATTCCGTTAAAGGGAAGAGAGAGCGGATCAGCCGCTTGCTGCAAATGCACGCTAATAAGCGGGAAGAAATTTCCGAGATCAGGGCGGGTGATATTGGCGCGGCGGTCGGCTTAAAAGATACGACCACCGGCAATACGCTCTGCGACGAAAAAAATCCGATCGTTTTAGAATCGATCCAATTTCCTGAACCGGTCATCTTTGTGGCGATCGAGCCCAAGACGACTGCGGATCAAGAAAAATTAGGCGTGGCCTTGTCGAGGCTTGCCGAAGAAGATCCAACCTTTAGGATCAAGGGCGATCCCGAAACCGGCCAAACCATTATTTCCGGGATGGGCGAGCTCCATTTGGAAATTATTGTCGATCGGTTACTCCGCGAATTTAAGGTGGAAGCCAATGTCGGGAAACCGCAGGTCGCTTACAAAGAAACGATCCGCGGGTCGGCTGAAGCTGAAGGGAAATTCATCAGGCAGACCGGCGGCCGCGGCCAATACGGCCATGTCTGGATCAAGATCGAACCGCTCGAAGCCGGCAAGGGTTTTGAGTTCGTTAACGCGATCGTCGGCGGCTCCATTCCCAGGGAATATATCCCCGCCGTCGAAAGCGGGATCAAAGAGGCGCTCGGGACCGGCGTCTTGGCCGGCTACCCGGTGCTCGACGTCAAAGTCACATTATTTGACGGCTCGTTCCATGAGGTTGACTCGTCGGAGATCGCTTTTAAAATTGCCGGCTCCATGGCGTTCAAGAGCGGGATCTTAAAGAGCAAACCGATCTTGCTGGAGCCTGTTATGAAGGTTGAAGTAGTGGTGCCGGAACAATATATGGGCGATGTGATCGGTAATTTATCGAGCCGCCGCGGCCACATTGAAGAGATGGAATCGCACTCTGGCATCCAGACGATAAAATCCAAGGTGCCGCTTGCCTCAATGTTCGGTTATTCGACCGACCTGCGCTCGTTGACACAAGGGCGCGGTAATTATACAATGGAATTTTGCGACTATCGGGAAGTTCCGAAGAATATTTCGGAACAATTGATCGAAAAATATTCAGGAAAAGGGAAGTGAAATGGCAACTAAACTAAAACAAAGGATCAGGATAAAATTAAAAAGCTACGACCATCGGGTGCTTGACCAGTCGTCAGCCAAGATCGTCGACACCGCCAAACGGGCCGGGGCCTTTGTCTCCGGGCCGGTGCCGCTGCCGACCGAAAAACAGATCTATTGCGTTCTGCGCTCGCCGCACGTCGATAAAAAATCGCGGGAACATTTTGAGATCAGGACCCATAAGCGGATCATCGATATTTTAGACCCGCCGCCGCAAACGGTTGACGCGCTGATGCAGCTTGATTTGCCGGCCGGGGTCGATATCGAGATAAGGATGGATTAAGAAAAGATATGATCGGCATAAAAAAGGGGATGACCCAAATATTTAATGAGAATGGCAAGGCGGTCGGCGTCACGGTCATCGAGGCCGGGCCATGCAAAGTCACGGCGCTAAAAACCGTCGCCAAAGATGGTTACGATTCGGTCCAGCTTTTATTTGCCGGGAAAAAAAGAGAATTTAGAGGTCTCAAGCCGGCAGAATACCAAATTGGCCAAGAGCTTAAAGTTGATGTTTTTAAGGCTGGTGACGTCGTAAAGGTAAGCGGCAAGGCGATCGGTAAGGGTTTTGCCGGCAACGTTAAACGTTTCCATACCCACCGGGGGCCGATGAGCCACGGTTCAAAATCGCATCGGATACCAGGATCTTCTGGTTCAGGAACGACGCCAGGCCGGGTGCGGCCAGGCAAGAAAATGCCGGGCCGGCTGGGTGGCGGGACCATAACCCAAAAAAGCCTGAAAATTGTCCAAGTTATGGCCGATAAGAATTTAGTGTTGATCAAAGGAGCGGTCCCTGGTAAACCCGGGAACCTAGTGTTGATCAGGAAATAAACATGAAAACAGAATTAAAAGGTAAAGTATTTAACGAAGAATTAAACGAAGCGGTCGTTCACGAAGCCCTCAGATGGTACCAGGCTTCTGGCCGGCGCGGGACCCATAGCGCCTTGACCAGGACCGAAGTTTCCGGCGGCGGGATCAAGCCGTGGAAACAAAAAGGGACCGGCCGGGCGCGGGCTGGCAGCATCCGTTCACCGCTTTGGCGTAAAGGTGGAGTTGTCTTTCCCCCGAAGCCAAGAGATTATTCCTATGCCTTGCCGAAGAAAGTTCGTAAATTGGCGCTCCGGGTGGCTTTGTCAGAATTCCATCGCCAAGGGAAAATAAAAGTCGTAGACGAGTTAAAACTATCGGCGCCAAAGACTAAAGAAGGGGTGAAGTTCCTAAAAGAGATCGGCGCGGCCGGCAAGATCTTGTTCTTGACGGCGTCAGATGATGCCAACTTTATTAAGGGAACGCGTAATATCGCCGGGGTCACGGTCTTGCCGGCACTGGCGCTTAATATTTATGATCTGCTCCGCAGCAAGTCGGTGGTCTTAGAAAAAGCGGCGGTAGCGATCCTTGAAGAGAGGTTAGTTTAATGGAGCTTGGTCACATTATTGTTGAGCCGATCATTACGGAAAAGAGCGTTACAAATCGAGCCTTATCACGCTATGCTTTTTACGTTAATTTAAAAGCGACCAAGATCGCCGTCAAGCAGGCGGTGGAACAGGCGTTCAAAGTTAAAGTTACCGATGTCAATACTTGCTATGTCCGCGGCAAGAAGCGGATCCTTGGCCGTTCGATCGGCCGGACGGCGCGCCGGAAAAAAGCCTATGTCACGTTGGTGGCCGGCCAAAAGATACAGGAGTTAGAAGCGTAAAATGGGAATGAAACAAAAAAACCCGCGGAGCCCGGGAACACGGTTCCAAATTGCGGATGATTATTCAGATATAACCCGGGTCGGGCCGGAAAAAAGCCTGCTCGCCAGGTTAAACCAGAAGTCAGGCCGTGACTGGCGAGGCTTTGTCTCGATGCGCCATCGCGGCGGCGGGAACAAGAAGCATTATCGTTTAGTCGATTTTCGCCGGATAAAAGATAATGTCCCGGCTCAAGTTTTAAGCATAGAATACGATCCCAACCGGAACTGCCGGATCGCCTTGATCGAGTACCAAGACAAAGAAAAAAGTTATATTTTAGCACCGGTCGGTTTAACGGTTGGCGACACTCTCCAATCGGGTGAAGGTTCTGATATCCGTCCGGGTAACGCCATGCCGCTTCGGTCAATTCCAGTCGGAACGACCGTCCACAACGTGGAGCTTGAAACAGGCAAAGGCGGGATATTGGCCAGGTCTGCCGGGGCCGGGTTGGTTTTATTAGGTAAAGAAGGGAGCTACGGGATCGTCAAGCTTCCTTCTGGTGAACAGAGAAAGATCCTTTTAACTTGCCGCGCGACGGTGGGGCAAGTTGGGAATCTCGACGCGAAAAATGCCATCATGGGAAAAGCCGGGAAAAAACGCCACTTAGGCAGGCGGCCAGAGGTCAGGGGCGTGGTCATGAATCCTTGCGACCACCCGCATGGCGGTGGCGAAGGGAAATCAGGCATTGGCCGTAAACACCCGGTTACTCCGTGGGGTAAACCGACGCTGGGCAAGATCACCCGCAAACCGCGCCGGCGGAGCAGCCGTTTTATTTTGTCTAGGAGGAAGAAGTAAATGGGACGTTCAGTAAAAAAAGGTCCGTATGTTGACGAGAACTTATTAAAAAAGGTCCAGAAAATGGAACTATCAGGGAAGAAGATGATCATTAAAACTTGGGCCAGGAATTGCACGATCATCCCCGATATGATCGGGTTCACTTTCGCGGTCCATAACGGCAATAAACATATCCCGGTCTATATTTCGGAAAATATGATCGGCCATAAATTAGGTGAATTTTCTCCGACCCGTGTCTTTAGGGGGCATGGGAATCCAACGGATAAATCGTCAACACTAACATGAAGAATATAAAAGCCAAAAGCAAGTGGGTGCGCAGTTCACCCCGGAAGATCAGCCGGGTCCTTGATCTTGTCAGAGGAAAGCCGGTGATTGAAGCGGCGGCGATCTTAAAGTTCTTGCCCCAAAAAGGGGCCAGGATAGCGCTGAAGGTTTTGCAATCGGCGGTGGCCAATGCCAAGCATAACCAGAAAAAAGATGAAGCGGCCTTGATCATTAAAGAATGTTATGCCAATAAAGGGATGACGCTCAAGCGGATCCATCCGCGGGCCAGGGGCCGGGCGTTCCCGATCAAGAAACGGACCAGTCATGTGACGATCTGCGTGGAGGAAAAATAATGGGACAAAAAGTTCATCCAAAGGGATTTCGCCTAGGTGTTAACGATACTTGGGACAGCGTCTGGTTCGCTTCGGACCAGGAGTTCGCCAAGTTCTTAGCCGAAGATGTTGCGATAAGGAAATATCTGAAAAATATCCTTTATAAGGCCGGGATCGCTTCGATCAAGATCAGCCGCAAGGCGAACCAGATCGAAGTTAATCTCTATACCGCCAAGCCGGGGTTGATCATTGGCAAAGGCGGTAAAGAGGTCGCCGCGGTCCGTGATGAGCTCATAAAAAGAATGGGAAAGCAAGTTCAGCTCAACATCCACGAAGAGCGGAATCCCGAAACATCGGCGGTTCTACTCGCGGAAAATATCGCGTCCCAGCTGGAACGCCGGATCTCTTTCCGCCGGGCAATGAAGCAAGTGGTGACCAGGTCGCTCCGAGCAGGAGCCAAAGGAGTAAAAGTCATGTGCGGCGGCCGTTTAGGCGGCGCGGAAATTGCCAGAAGTGAAAAATACCGTTTAGGCCGGGTGCCGTTACACACCTTAAGGGCTAATATCGATTATGGTTTTGCCGAAGCGATGACCCTTTATGGCAAAATTGGAGTTAAGGTTTGGGTTTATAAGGGAGATATCCTGCCGCAAAAAAGGATGACAGAAACAGCAAAGGAGAAAGTATCAAGTGGTATTAGTACCAGCGCGAACTAAATTCAGGAAACATCAACGCCGGCGGCTTCGTGGTCGGGCTTGCGCCGGCGCGACGCTCATGTTCGGGGAATTCGGGCTCCAAGTCCTCGAATGCGGTAATCTGACGATTAACCAGGTAGAAGCGGCCCGTAAGACCTTGGCCCACTATTTCAAACGGGGCGGCAAAGTTTGGCTCCGGGTTTTTGCCGATAAGATCGTGACCGGCCGGGCGGCTGAAACCCGCATGGGCGGCGGCAAAGGGGCGCCGGTGATGTTCGTGGCGCAAGTAAAACGCGGCCACATTATTTTTGAGGTTGCCGGGGTAACCGAAGCCGATGCCAGGGAAGCGCTTAGATTAGCGGGCTATAAATTGCCCTATGAAACTCGGGTGGTAACCAAGCAATGAAAAACAAAGTAAAGACCAGCGACTTAAGGGAACTGTCGGTTGACGAATTGAAAAAGAAGATCGCCGAAGGGGAGAAGGAACTGCTCCACCTTAGGATCCAGAAAGCTAACCAGCAACTAAAGAACCCGCTCAAGGTCAGGGAAGTTCGGCGTGGTATCGCGAGACTAAAAACGATAATCAGGGAGGCCAAATAAATTGGAGAGAGGAAAAGTTAAAACTAGGGAAGGGGTCGTGGTCAGCAATAAAATGAAGAAAACTGTCGTTGTTAAGACCGAGCGGAAATTCCGCCATCCTTTATACCAAAAGGTGGTCAGGGAAAATAACAAGTTCAAGGCGCATGATGAAGATGGCGTTTGCCAGGTCGGCGATATCGTAGAGATCATGGAAACTCGGCCTATGTCGCGCGATAAGCGCTGGCGGGTGGTAAGGAGGATTAAAGTTGATTCAGCCGCGTAGTATCTTAAATGTTGCCGATAACAGTGGCGCGAAGACCTTGATGTGCATTAGGGTGCTGGGCGGTTCCAACCGCAAATTTGCCGGCATTGGCGACATGATCGTTGGGGTCGTTAAAGAAGCCCTGCCCAACATGACGGTCAAAGACGGCGAAGTTGTCTTTGCGGTCATTGTCAGGAGCCGCAAACCGCTCCGTCGAGCCGATGGTTCTTATGTTGTCTTTGATGATAATGCTGTTGTGGTCGTGGCTAAAGATAAAAATCCCCGGGGAACCAGGGTGTTTGGCCCGGTGGCCAGGGAATTGCGTGATTGTGATTATATGAAGATCATTTCACTGGCGCTAGAGGTAGTCTAATGAAATTAAAAAAAGGCGATATAGTCATTGCTTTGGCCGGGAAAGATAGAGGAAAAAAAGGGAAGATCATAAAGGTATCTCCAGCTACCGGAAAGATCACGGTTGAAGGTGTTGGGACGGCAAAAAAACACCAGCGGCCGACCCGGAATTTTCAAGGCGGGATAATAGAGAAATCATTGCCGCAGGCGGCTTCAAAGTTCATGTTGGTCTGTCCCAGGTGCAGCAAGCCGACCAGGATAGGGAGCAAAGAAGTCAGCGATAAAAAAGTCAGGGTTTGCGGCCAGTGCGAAGAAATCATAGATAAGGTGTAAACAATGAATTCGTTAAAAGAAAAATATTTAAAAGTTATTACCAAGGAATTGATGAAAAAGCAGGGCTATAAGAATACGATGCAGGTTCCCCACATCCAAAAAGTGGTGGTTAACCGGGGCGTCGGCGAAGCCAGGGAAAATGCCAAGGCGATCGATATTTCCGCCGCCGAACTTGGCGCTATTACCGGCCAAAAGCCGTTGGTAACGCTAAGTAAAAAGGCGATCTCGGCTTTTAAGCTGAGGGGCAATATCCCGATCGGGCTCAAAGTTACGCTTCGGGGAGAGAGGATGTATGACTTCCTTACTAAGTTGATCAATATTTGCTTGCCCAAGATCCGGGATTTTAAAGGGGTCAGTCCCAAGTCTTTTGACGGGCGAGGGAATTATACGCTGGGGATCAAAGAACAGTTGATCTTTCCCGAAGTCGATTATGAAAAAGTCGACCGGGTGAGGGGGATGGATATTACCTTTGTCACGACCGCAAAAACCGACGCGGAAGCCAGGGACCTGCTAGAACAAATTGGCGTTCCGTTCAGGAAAGAGGGCTAAATATGGCAAAAAAATGTTGGCTGGAAAGATTAAAAAGGGAGCCGAAGTTTGAAACCCGGCGGATCAACCGCTGTTTTATTTGCGGCCGGCGCAGGGGTTATTTGAGTAAATTCAATCTCTGCCGAATTTGTTTTAGGAACTTGGCGCTTCGGGGCCAGATACCCGGGGTTACCAAGTCAAGTTGGTAGGTAGAAGGAGGAAAAATGGATTCAATCGCTGATTTATTAGTAAGGCTCCGGAATGGGTTGCAGGTCAAAAAAGATTTTGTTGATGTGCCGCATTCAAAAATGAAAGAAGATATCCTTAAGATCTTGCATGAAGAAGGTTTTATCGGCAAGTATGAAGCCTTGGCTAAAATGAAGAAAAAATACCTGCGCGTCACCTTAAAATATATTAAAGGGCGGCAGAGCGTGATCGCCGGGATGAAGCGGGTCAGTACCCCGGGTCGGCGGATCTATGTTGGGGCGGGCGAGATCCCACGGGTCAGGTCTGGTTTTGGCGTGGCGATCATTTCTACCCCCAAAGGGGTTATGCAGGGAGAAAAAGCCAGGGAAGGCAAAGTCGGCGGCGAGCTGCTTTGTTCAGTATGGTAAACAACAATGGGTAGAATAGGCAAAAGAATCTTAGCTATCCCCAAAGGGGTAGAAATAAAAGTAGCGGACGGTGAAGTCCAGGTTAAGGGCCCAAAAGGGACCTTGAAGTTACAGGTTAAGCCGGCGGTGGAAATAAAAGTTGGCGAGGGAGTTGTTTCAACCTTATGCCAAAACAATTTAAGTGAAGCGGCGGCCCTCCAAGGTTTATATAACAGTATGATCGGGAACATGATCACCGGAGTGACGGTTGGGTTTGAAAAAGAGCTGGATCTAATGGGTGTTGGTTACCGGGCGGTCTTAGCCGGTAAAAAATTGCAACTGCAACTTGGCTTTTCCCATCCGGTCGAATTTGATCCTCCGGCTGGGATCGAATTCGCGGTTGTCGGGGCGACCAAAGTTAAAATTAAAGGGGCCGATCGCCAGCAAGTCGGGCAGATAGCGGCTGAGATCAGGGAAGTCCGGGCGGTTGAGCCTTACAAAGGTAAAGGGATCAAATACGTTAATGAGATAGTCAGGCGCAAGGCCGGTAAAGCGGCTAAAGCGGCTTCAGCCGGAGGAGCAAAGTAAGTGAAAAAAAGAAAAATAATCGGGACAAAAGAGCGGCCAAGGATTTCCGTCTTCCGGAGCCTACGGGGCATTACCGCCCAAATTATTGACGACCAAGAAGGTAAAACCTTAGCGGCCGCCTCGACAGTTGAAAAAGGGCTAGCTAAGGGAGGCAACATCGCCGCGGCAAAGATCATCGGTAAAAAACTGGCTGAAAGGGCGCTGGCCGCCGGGGTCAAAAAAGCGGTTTTTGACCGGGGGACCGCTCTCTATCATGGCCGAGTCAAAGCTTTGGCTGAAGCGGCCAGAGAAGGGGGGCTTGAATTCTAATGGCAGGACAACGTCAACAATTCCAAAGAGATAGTGAATTCAAAGAAAAAGTCGTCAATATCAGCCGGGTAACCAAAGTGGTTAAGGGTGGTAAAAAAATGGGTTTCCGGGCCGTAGTCGTGATCGGTGACCTCAAAGGGCGAGTTGGCCTGGGGATCGGCAAAGCGGCTGAAGTTTCTGCCGCGATCCGTAAAGGAGTAGAAGCCGCCAAGCGCGGGCTTATTACTGTCCCGATGATCGAAGGTTCCGTCCCGCACGACGTGGTCGGTAAATTTTCGGCCAGCACGGTCGTTATCCGTCCGGCTCCGCGCGGTACCGGTGTTATTGCCGGCGGCTCGGTGCGAACGGTCCTTGAGCTTTGCGGGTATAGGAATATTGTAGCCAAATCGATCGGATCGGCCAATGCCATCAACGTGGCCAGGGCGTCGCTCCAGGGGTTGGCGGCTTTAAAAACAGTGGAAACCGTCTCGACCGAAAGAGGGAAGGAAGTTAATGTCAAATATGTTGCAGCTTAACGCGCTCCGTCCAGCGGACGGCTCAAAAAAAAGAAAAAAAAGGGTTGGCCGCGGGACCAGCTCGGGACTCGGCAAAACCGGTGGTCGCGGCCATAAGGGCCAAACCAGCCGTTCCGGCGGGACCAAAGGAAGGCGGTTTGAAGGTGGACAAACTCCGCTTTACCGCCGCTTGCCAAAACGCGGTTTTAAGAATTACCCGTTCCGCACAAAATACACGGTTTTCAACCTGAACAGTATCGATAAAATTAAAGGGACCGAAGGTTTGATCAAAGTTTTAGGTGTTGGCGAGTTGAAAGGGCCGGTCACAGTTTCCGCCCATAAGTTTAGCGCCGCAGCCTTAAAGAAGATCGAAGCAGCGGGAGGCAAAGCAGTAATCCTTAAATGATAAACGTACTCTCCGGATTTTTAAATATTGCCGACCTTAGGAAAAAGATACTTTTTACCTTGGGGATGATAATATTATTTCGTTTAGGCGGCCATATCCCGGTAGCGGGGATCGATACGATCAAGCTGCAGCATCTTTTTGGCCAGGGGAATATCTTGAATTTCCTGGACCTTTTTACCGGCGGCGCGCTGATGCGTTTTTCGGTTTTTGCCCTGGGGATCGTCCCTTATATTAATGCCTCGATCATTTTCCAATTATTGCAAGTTGTGGTTCCGCAATTAGAAGAATTAGCGAAAGAAGGGGAGGCGGGACGGAAACAGATCGCTTCATATACCAGATACTTAACGGTTGCCCTGGCCGCTTTCCAGGCGTTTGGGATGGCGTTTTGGCTCAGGGGGGTCATGCTTGAAAATTATATCTTTATTTTCTTCCTGCTCGGGACAGTTATTTCCTTGACCGCTGGGAGTACCCTAGTGATGTGGTTTTCCGAATTGATCACTGAAAAAGGGATCGGCAATGGCGCCTCCCTTTTGATTTTTGCCGGGATCGTGGCCCGGATCCCTTCCTATATTGGCCAAACGGTAACGTTGGTCAAAGGAGGGGCTCCCTTGATCGGGGTCATTATCTTAGTGGCCGCGTTCTTGATGATGATCGTAGCGATCGTTATTGTCCAGGAAGGCCAGCGGCGGATCCAGGTCCAATACGCGAAAAGGATAGTCGGCCGGAAAATGTATGGCGGCCAGTCGACTTATATACCGCTCCGGATCAACCAGGGCGGCGTGATCCCGATCATTTTTGCTTCTTCGGTTTTATTGTTCCCGGCCACGATCGCCCAATTTATCCCTAATCCCATGGTCCAAAAGATCGTGGGGATGCTTTCGCCGTCGGGCAGCTTATACATGGTTTTCTACTTTGCCTTGATATTCTTTTTCACTTATTTTTACACGGCGATAACTTTTAATCCGAATGAATTAGCCGAGAACATAAAAAAATATGGCGGTTTTATCATGGGGATCAGGCCAGGAAAGCCGACGGCGCAATATCTAGAATATACCTTGACCAGGTTAACGTTGGTCGGGGCGCTCTTCCTGGCGACCATCGCGGTGGTGCCGACGATCATCGAAGGGCTGACGCATATCACTTCTTTTCAGGGGCTTGGTTCAACTTCGCTTTTGATCGTCGTTGGCGTGGCGCTTGACCTGGTCCGTCAAATAGAAACACATCTCGTGGCCAGGCAGTATGAGGGGCTGTTAGCATGATCTTGATATTTTTAGGGCCGCCTGGATCAGGCAAAGGGACCCAAGCCAAGATGTTGGCGGAGAAAAACAAGATACCGCACATTTCGCTGGGCGATATTTTGCGTGAAGAAGTGCGCCAAGGGACGCCGATCGGCAAAAAAGCGAAAGAGGCGATGAATGCCGGAAAGTTAGTCCCGGATGAATTGACGATCGAACTAACAGAAAAGCGGATCGGTCAACCAGACTGTAAGAACGGCTTTATCATTGACGGGTTCCCGCGCTCTTTCGCGCAAGCGGAGGCGCTTGATAAAATGTTCGTAAAAAATAAATTGGAGATCGACAAAGTGATCTACTTTGGCATTTCCAAAGAAGACGTGGTCAAGCGCTTGTCGGGGCGGCGAAGCTGCGGCGCCTGCGGCGCGGTTTATCACATTGAGAGCAAGCGGCCAAAAATGGAAGGCAAATGCGACATCTGCGGCGGCGAGCTGGCCATCCGGCCGGATGATAAAGCCGAAGTGATAGCGACCCGTTTTGAGGTTTACGAAAAGCAGACCAGGCCGCTAATTGAATTTTATCAGGCTAAGGGGAAACTCTTAGAGATCGACGCGGCGCTGCCGATCGAGCAAGTTTCAAAGGCTCTCGCCTAAGTTCCTTGATGGCTGTTATAAAAATAAAATCTAAAGACGAGGTCGAGCTGATCCGCGAAGCCGGGGCGATCGTGGCTGAAGTTTTAGACAAGCTTAGCCGCTTGGCCCAACCGGGAATAACGACCGAAGAACTTGACCGGGCAGGCGAGAAGCTGATCAGGGAGCGGGGAGCCAACCCTGTTTTTATCGGCTATCGTGGATACCGTCACGCGACGTGTATCTCGCTTAACCACGAAGTTGTCCATGGTATCCCGGGCAAAAGGGAATTAAAAAAGGGCGACATTGTCAGTATTGATGTTGGCGCTCAAAAAGCCGGTTATATCGGCGATAGCGCGGTGACCGTACCGGTTGGCAAGATCTCTGGTAAAACGGAAAAGCTTTTGCGGGTCGGGAAAGAAGCTTTGAAGCTGGCGATCCGCCAAGCCAGGGCGGGGAACCACCTGGGTGATGTTTCGGCCGCGATCCAGAGAGTGGCTGAAAAAAATGGTTTTTCGGTCGTTCGCGATCTATATGGACACGGAGTTGGCCGGGACCTGCACGAGGATCCGCTGATCCCAAATTATGGCAATCCGGGAGAAGGGGCGGCTCTAAAGGCCGGGATGGTCCTGGCGATCGAACCGATGCTCAATATGGGAAGTTGGAAGGTGAGGACGCAAGATGATGGGTGGACAGTAATAACGGAGGACAGGTCCCTATCTTGCCATTTTGAACATACGGTGGTAGTGACTGACGGTGATCCCGAGGTCTTAACCAAGGTAAAATGAAAGATAAAGATGTAATTGAATTAGAAGGGGAGATCATTGACGCTTTACCGAGCGCCCTTTTTAAAGTAAAACTAGAGACAGGGCAAGAGATATTGGCCCACGTTTCCGGGAAGATCCGCAAGCATTTTATTCGGATCTTGCGGGGAGACAAGGTCAGGGTTGAACTTTCACCCTACGATTTAACGAGGGGTCGAATTACATATAGGATGAAATAGAGAGGTAATAAAATGAAAGTAAGGTCATCAGTTAAAAAGATCTGTGATAAATGTAAAATAGTGCGCCGGCGCGGACGCGTGTACGTGCTGTGCGAAGTTCCCAAGCATAAACAGAAACAAGGGTAAAAAGGAGAATATTAAATGGTACGATTAGTTGGGGTTGATCTGCCGCCAAATAAGCGGGCGGTTGTTGGGTTGACATATATTTATGGGATCGGCGATGCTTTAGCCAAAGACATTTTAACTAAGGCGGGGATCAGCCTGGAAGAGAAGATAAAAGACCTAAATGATTCCCAAGTCGTGGCGATCCGTGAAGTGCTCAAAGATTATAAGTTGGAAGGCGACCTGCGCAAAGATGTTTCACTTTCAATAAAAAGATTGATAGACATCGGCTCTTATCGCGGGACCAGACACCGCAAAGGGCTTCCGACCAGGGGGCAAAGGACCAGGACCAATGCCAGGACATTGCGGGGCGGCAGGAAAACAGTCGGACTAGGCAGGAAAAAAGAAGAAGAAAAGAAGGAGTAAAAAATGGGAGAAGAAGAAAAACAAAAACAACCGGTAGAGAAGGCGAAACCAAGGAAGAGGGAAAAACGAAAAGTTTTCTCGACCGGGGTCGCTCATATCCAAGCCACTTTTAATAATACTATCGTCTCGATCACTGACATGAATGGCGGTGTTGTCGCCTGGGCCTCTTCCGGTGCTTGCGGTTTTAGGGGGACAAAAAAAGGGACCCCATTCGCGGCTTCCTCGGCAGCGGAAAAAGCGGCGGCTAAAGCGCTCGAAGCGGGCGTCCGCGAGGTCAGCGTTTTAGTCAAAGGGCCGGGCGCCGGGCGGGAAACCGCGATCCGGGCGCTCCAAGGGGCGGGTCTTGATATCAGCTCAATTAAAGACGTAACGCCAATTCCCCATAACGGCTGCCGTCCGCCGAAAAAGAGGAGAGTCTAATGGGTAGACATTTAGAATCGACCTGTAAATTATGCCGGCGGGAAGGGGAAAAGCTTTTTCTTAAAGGCGAGCGCTGTTTTACCGATAAGTGCGCTTACAAACGGCGGTCATTTGGCCCGGGCCAGCACGGGAAATTGCCGGTGCGGGTCTCTGAATACCAGATCAGGTTGCGGGAAAAACAAAAAGCCCGCCGCATTTACGGGCTAGGGGAGAGACAATTCGCCAATTATTTTGAACGGGCGTCAAAACGGGCCGGCGCGACCGGAGAAAAATTACTGGAATTTTTGGAGAGAAGGCTCGATAATGTTGTCTATCGCCTAGGTTTCGCGACTTCCAGGCAGGCGGCCAGGCAGATGGTGAGAAATGGCGGGATCTTAGTCAACGGAAAAAAAGTTAACATCCCTTCATACGAAGTTGTTGCCGACGAAGCGATCATGGTAGCGCCAAAGGTCGCGAAATTAGCCAAGGAAGCGCTAGAAAAATTCCCCGATCGGGTCTTGCCCGCTTGGATAGCGTTATCCGGCGAAGTAGAAGGCAAGGTTATCTCAATGCCCAAACGCGCCGAGATAGACACCGCGGTCGAAGAAAATCTGATAGTCGAGTATTACTCGAGATAATAAGGAGGAAAAGAGATGGTATCAATAGGAGAAAAGCCGTGGGTCAGGGTGGAGGAGTTGGCGGATAAATTCGGGAAATTCGTGGTGGAACCGCTTCCTCGTGGCTACGGCGCGACACTTGGCAACCCCCTGCGGCGCATTTTACTTTCGTCGTTGACCGGCGCGGCCGTTACCGCAGTTAAAATTGACGGAGTTTCACACCAGTTCTCAACCATTGAAGGCGTCAGTGAAGATGTCCTGCACATCCTCCTCAACTTAAAAGAAATTGTCATTAGATCTCATTCTGACGAGCCCAAAACCATTACTTTAAAGGCCAAAGGCAAAGGGGAAGTTAAGGCGTCAGCGATCGAACATGATGCCGAGATCGAGATAGTTAATCCTGACCAGCTGATCGCGACCCTCGACAATGGCGGGAAGCTTAGCCTGGAAATGATCGTGGAGCGGGGCAAAGGTTATGTCCCAGCGGAAAGGAACAATAAGGCCGATCTGCCCGTCGGATTTATGCCGACCGACTCAATTTATTCACCGGTCCTTAAAGTTAATATCGCGACTGAAGAGGTCCGGGTCGGCCAGGAGATCAATTACGATCGTTTGGTCTTGACCGTCTGGACCAATGGCGCGGTAGCTGTTGATGAGGCGGTCAGGGAAAGCGCCAAGATCTTGGCCAGGCACGTTGACCTTTTTATCCACTTGGGAGAAAAGAGCGACAGTCCAGGGCTAGAAGCGGCCGGCGCCTCCGAAGTCCCTTCTACTGTCATGGAAATGAACATCGAGGACCTGGAATTTTCTTCACGGTCGCTCAATTGCTTAAAGAAAGTCGGCATTAAGAAAGTTAAAGAACTGGTCGCTTTGTCGGAAGCGGACCTGATGAAGTTCAAGAATTTCGGGTCAAAATCATTGACCGAAGTCCACGAAAAACTCGCGGAATACAAATTAAAGCTTAAAGGAGAATAACCAGCATGCGGCACCGTTTAGGAAATAAGAAGTTAAGCCGGGCTACAGACCAACGTTTGGCGCTCTTGGCGTCGACCGTTAAAGCTTTGTTTAAGCAGGGGAAAGTTACGGTTACCGTGACGCGGGCCAAAGAAGCGCGGCGGATGGCCGAGAAGCTTATCACCAAAGCTAAGGCGAACGATCTAAACGCCAGGCGGGCGCTTGAAAGCGTCTTGCACGACCGGGCCTTGGTAACGGATGTTTGCAAGACTTTTCCCTCGCGATTCGAAGGCCGCCCCGGCGGCTACACCAGGATAATTAAAACTGGGCCTCGGCTCGGCGATTCCGCCCCGATGGCAGTATTGGAGTTATTATGAAGAAGAGAAAAACAAAATTTATTGATAAAAGCAAGGTCGTCAGGCAATGGTTCCTAGCCGACGCCTCCGAATGGGTGCTTGGCCGTTTAGCCAGCCAGGCGGCGGTCTATCTGCGGGGAAAACACAAGCCGATCTATACGCCGCAAACCGATTGCGGAGATTACATCGTGGTGGTTAACGCGGAAAAGATCAAATTTACCGGCGCCAAAGCCAAGGCTAAGACTTATTTCACCCATTCTGGATATCCCGGCGGCGACAAATTATTGACGCTCGAAAAAATGCTGGAAAAGAAACCGGAAAAAGTGATCCAGTTGGCGATCGGCGGGATGTTGCCCCACGGCCGGCTAGGTGCTAAAATGATCAAGAAATTAAAGGTCTATCGGGGTGAACGGAAAGAATTTAACAAGTTGCCGAAATTAGAGGGAGCAAAATAATGGCTGAACCAAAGAAAAAAGCGTCGGCCCCTAAAAAGAAAAAAGCGGAACCAAAGAAAGAAGCAAAAAAAGAAATAAAAAAAGCGATCCCAGCCGTTGAAGATAAAAAGATGACGGAGACGGTTGCTGTTGCCCCCAAAATTAAAGTCATCACCACCCCAAAAGTTAAAATGCCGGCCCAAAAATATTTTGGGACAGGGCGGCGGAAAGAAGCCGTGGCTAAGGTTTGGATCGCGCCGGGGAGCGGCAAGATCTTGGTTAACGGCAAGACCAAAGAAGAATATTTTTGCGGCCGCAAGACGATCGAATACCAGATCGCCCGGCCGTTCATCACGACTAAAAATGAAGGGAAATACGACGTTTGGGCCAAGGTTTTTGGCGGCGGCGTCCCTGGACAAGCCGGAGCGGTGACACTTGGGATCTCCCGAGCTTTGATCCAGTTCAATCCCGACTTAAAACCAATGCTCAAAAGAGAAGGCCTATTAACCCGCGACCCGAGGATGAAAGAGCGGAAGAAATACGGCCTCAAACGGGCCAGAAAAGCTTTCCAATTTAGCAAACGTTAAAGAAGGGAGATTGCCATGAGTAAAAAAAGACAGCTGATCAAATACAATTTGATGATCCCTGGCCCCACACCCATTCCCACCCGAGTCCTCGCGGCGATGAACCACGATATGATCGGCCACCGCGGCCCATTATTTTCGGCCGTGATGAAAGAAGTGATGGAAGGGCTCCGCTGGGCTTACGAAACCAAGAACGAAATTTTTATTTACCCCTCATCCGGCACCGGCGGGATGGAAGTCGCCGCGGTCAATGTCCTTTCTCCCGGCGATAAAGTTATTGTCCTAAATATCGGCAACTTTGGCGCCAGATGGGCCAAGATCTGTAAAGCTTACGGTGCCGACGTTAACGACGTTAAATTTGAGCGAGGGAAAGCGGCCGACCCAAAAGTGTTGGAAGCCGAATTAAAAAAAGGTTCGGTCAAAGCGGTTTTTATGCAGATGAACGAAACTTCGACCGGTGTTCTCAATGATGTTGAAACGCTGGCTAAAACGGTCAGAAAGGTTCAGCCTGAAGCCTTGATCATGGTTGACGCGGTTTCCGGGATGATGGCGGCGCCACTTAAGACCGACGAATGGGACCTAGACGTGGTCGTTTCCGGTTCGCAAAAAGCTTTTATGGTTCCTCCAGGCGTAGCCGCGGTCTCAATTTCGGCCAGAGCCTGGAAAGCTTACGAAACTTCAAAATGCGCCAAGCATTACTGGGATTGGGGTTTAATGAAAGCGGAAGCGCCAAAAGGGCACACTTACACCACGCCCCCGGAATCTTTGATCTTTGGGATGCGCGAAGGCCTTAAGATGCTCCAGGAAGAAGGACGGGAAAATGTTTTTGCCCGCCATCAAGCCAACCGTGATCTCCTCCGAACTGCCGCTAAAGCGCTCGGTTTGAAACTATTAGCTGATGATTCCCACGCTTCACCGGCTGTGACCGCGATCTTTCCGCCCGAGGGGGTAGATGGGGAAGAGGTCCGCAAATTTATGCGCGAAGATTTTAACGTGGAAGTCGCTCCCGGTCAAGGCGAACTAAAAGGGAAGGTCTTCCGCATCGGCCATCTTGGCTATGTCGACTCGCTCGACCTGATCGGCGCTTGGGCGGCCGTGGAGATCCTTTTTAAACGGCTGGGAGCCAAGATCAACTTTGGCGCCGGCGTCAAAGCGATGATGGAA
>JBDRLW010000018.1:0-59595 GCA_043812655.1 bacterium
ACATTGGGCGATGGCGCAATGCTCCGAGTCGATCGGATATATTTTTATGCCAGCAGTTTTAGCTTCCTGCATAAAAAAGTCGCCAGCGGTCACCAGGACTTCTTTGGTGGCTAGGGCGATATCTTTTTTTAATTTAATTGCTTCAAGAACAGCGGGCAAGGAGAGAGAACCAGGGATAGCAACGACGACCATTTTGGCTTCGGCGAAAGTGGCGACTTTCATTATCCCTTCGATGCCGGAAACAAGCTCAACTTTTACGCCAGCTAATTTGGCTTCGACTTTGGTTTTAACTTCATCATTCAAGACGGAAACTAAGCGGGGTTGGAACTTTTTGATCTGCTCGACAATGAGATCGACTTCATCTTTCGCCGCCAGGGCGACCACTTTTAATTGGCTAGGGAAGATCGACACGACTTCAAGCGTCTGTTTACCGATCGAGCCGGTGGAGCCTAGAATAGATAGTGATTTTTTCATTGTAGTTTGATATTTTAAACGGTAAATTCTTTCAGATAAAGAAACATTCTTTCAAGAAATTGGATTGCCTGATTAGTCCTTTTTTCTGTCTCTTCTCTAGTGAATTTTTTGGTTACAATATAATCGCCCAATTCCCTAACATCTTTTGTCTCATTATAAATTCTGCCATACACTTCTTCAATTAAGCCTGGTTTAACAAAATGAAGGCCAAACATAGTAATCGCGCCATTGTGGGAAGAGGGATCAATTTCTTTTGTTAATAGGACTGCTTTAGCGGCATGAAAAATAGCATAATATGACCGAGAAATAGAATCAGCAAAAAGACCGTTTTTAAGCAGGAGTTTAGATGCAGCCAACGAATCCTTTGCCCTGGCCAGTTCAGCCAGGATCCTTTCCGTTAAAATATTCTTATCCAATGGAAATGCCGTCCCGCTGGGTGTTTTTAATAAAAGAGGTTTGCCAAAGGGTTAATTGTTGGTATTCTTTAAGATTTATTACTCTTGGGGAAACCAAGACTTCATATTTAAGAAAAAAACCATAAGCAATATCAAGGATTTGATCCCTAATTTCAAAATCACCCTCATCAATCAACACCATTACATCTATGTCCGACTCTTTATGGAAATCTCCTCGTGCTTTAGAGCCATACAAAAGGATGGTTTTGATTTTGCCGGGGAATTTCCGCAAAACAGCTTCTTTAAATTCTTTAACTGCCTTTTCTTCTATTTCAGTAAGTTTGCCTGTCATATTTGCTCCTATAAAAATAAAGTTAAATTTCTTCCACAACCTGCTGATAATGTATTGTAACATTTCGACTGTGCTTGATGCAAAGCGGCTCGATAGGTTCGGCGAAAGCGGGATAAAGTCGGGGAATAAATCAGGAGGAAAGGAAAAAGGGTTTTCATAGAGTATGAATGATGATGAGTGATCCAGCCGGTTTAGCGACATTACGCGCGGTTAATGCTTTGAGACGAGAATTAAAAGAAGCGCGACAGCTCCTTTCGGCTGGTCGGGACTTATAAAAAGGGTTAATCCCTGTTCCCATTGTGGTAATAATCCCAAATGATTTTACCGATCGAACCGGTGGGGCCTAACATAGCCAGGGATTTTTTCAGAGAATAAAGTTAATTATACCTAGGCTGGCGGCGCTGACAAGAATAATTGCGATAGCGGTGCCGATGGCGGCGGCAAAAAAGGTGGGGAGCCAGCGGAGGCCCAAAAGATAAGCGGCGATAGTACCGGTCCAGACGCCTGTTCCCGGCAAAGGAATACCAATAAATAAGATCAGCCCAAGCAGTTCAAACTCCTCGATCACTTTACTCCTGGCCCTTGTCCTGGCAAATAACCAGGCAATGAAACGGTCAAAAGCGCGATTTTTCTTTCTTAGCCACTCGGTAAAATATGTTAAGAACCAAAGGATGGGGAAGACCGGCAATAGGCTGCCGATCAGGTTTAAAAAGAAGGTGGTAACGACCGGGAGCTTGAAGTAGATAAGTGAAATAGGGACCGCTCCTCTAACCTCTATGATCGGAATAGCGGAGATAATGATCACGGCTAATTCGTGCGGCAGTCCGCGCAGCAATTCAACTATATACATAATTGGTTGATCAAGGTTTACTTGCGGTGATGGTGACCGACTTTAAGATCACGTCGGTTTTTGGCCGGTCATTGGCGCCGCGGGGAGTGTTTGCGATCTGCTCAACGACCTCTTGCCCCTCGATCACCTGGCCAAAGATCGTGTGTTTGCCGTTAAGCCACGGGGTTTCCGCCACCGTGATAAAAAACTGGCTCCCGTTGGTGCCCGGGCCAGAGTTAGCCATTGCCAGCCGGCCAACCTGGTCAAAGGCTAGCTCTTCAACGCATTCATCTTCAAATTTATAACCGGGGCCGCCGATCCCGAGCCCCAGCGGATCACCCCCCTGGATCATAAAGTTGGGGATAACGCGGTGGAAGATCGTCCCGTTATAAAGCGGCTTCTTGACGATCTCCTTAGTTTTAGGGTCGGTCCAGGCTTGTTCTCCTTTGGCTAATCCGGCAAAATTCTTGACGGTCATCGGGGCTTGGTCGGGATAAAGTTCGCAGACGATCCGACCGAGCGAAGTCTCCAGCACAGCAAAATTATTTTCCATTTTTGGTTTTTCTCCCATCGCCCACAACGGCGTTATTAATATTGCCAGCAATAAGAATAAGGCTATTTGCCTTTTTTTAACCACTGCATCATCCCTCGTAACTCGCCCCCAACTTTTTCGATGAGGTGGTTCTTGTCTTTTTCGCGGAGAGCGTTAAAATTGGTGCAACCGTCTTTATTTTCTTTTAGCCATTCACGGGCAAAAGCGCCGGATTGGACCCTGGCTAAAGCTTTTTTCATTTTCTTTTTGGTCTTTTCATCGATGATCTTGGGTCCGACGGTTAGGTCGCCATATTCAGCGGTGTTGCTGATCGCTTTGCGCATACCGGCGATCCCCTGTTTGTAAATGAGGTCGACGATCAGCTTTAATTCATGGACGCATTCAAAGTAGGCCATTTCTGGCTGGTAACCGGCTTCAACCAAGGTTTCAAAGCCCGCCTTAACGAGCGAGGTACAGCCACCGCAGAGGACAACCTGTTCACCGAAGAGATCGGTTTCAACTTCTTCTTTGAAAGTCGTTTCAAACACGCCCGCTCGGGTTCCGCCGATGCCCTTGGCATAAGCTAAAGCTGTTTCTTTCGCTTTACCGCTAGCATCTTGGTAAATGGCGATGAGGGCCGGAACGCCCGCACCTTCCATATATGTTTCACGGACCATGAAGCCGGGTCCTTTGGGAGCGACCATGATGACGTCAACGTCACTTGGTGCCTTGATCGCTTTGAAATGGATGTTAAAACCGTGGGAAAACATCAAGGTTTTGCCCTTTTTCATGTATTTCCGGATCGATTCTTTATAAACCTTGGCCTGGACTTCGTCTGGGATAAGGATTTGGATGATATCGCCAGCTTTAGCGGCTTCGGCGGCGGTCATGACTTCAAAACCAGCTTCTTGAGCGAGTTTCCAGTTCGGCGTTCCCTCAACTTCGGCAATAATGACCTTAACCCCGCTATCTTTTAAGTTTTGTCCTTGGGCGCCGCCTTGATTTCCGAAGCCGATGATCGAAACTGTTTTATCTTTCAAAACCTCTAAATTTGCATCCTTATCATAATAAACATTAGCCATTTTTCTGTTCCTCCTTAAATATTCTGAAATCCTTCAATTTTAACTACGATATCATTTTAGAACGATTTTGACGGAAAGTAAAGAGGACAAAAATAGATGATAAGTAGAACTTCGCGGGTACAACCCAGGATCAATCGCCCGAAACAACTAACGATTGTGTTGGCCGATAAAATTCATTTTGATTGGCTGAAGGAAAATAGGATCATGGTTAAGATCTACTGGGAAGGACGCGATGGGAAAAACTATCGAGGTGTCGGGGTAATTAATTATGTTGACTTTGACAATAAAGAGTTAAAGATCCATTTTTCCGGAGCCAAAGAAGTGATTTACAGCAATTGGATCATTTCATGGAAAATAGTTAAGGATAAAAGCTGACTACAGCTTACTCCGCGCTGCCTCTTTGCAGGGCGATCCGGCCGGCGCGGACGAGTTCTTTGATGCCAAACTTGGTTAATAGCTTTATCGCTCCCGCAACCCTATCACTTTCCCCGGAAAGCTCGAGCGTCATCGAAGTTTCGGCAACGTCAACTATCTTTCCTTTATAGATCTCGGCGATCTGGGTGATCTCTGGTCGGGTCTTGTCATTGGCGGCCACCTTGATCAAGACCAGCTCGCTTTCGACCGCCTTATCCGCCGGCAGGTCAAAAACTTTTAAAGTGTCGATCAGCTTATAAAGCTGCTTGGTGATCTGCTCGAGGTCCTGCTCATCACCGGCGACGACGATCGTCATCCGGGACATCGCCGGATCCTCCGTCGTACCGACGGCCAGCGATTCAATATTGAACCCGCGGCGGCTAAAGAGTCCGCTCACTCTAGAGAGAACCCCCGGTTTATTTTCAACTATAACTGATATTGTATGTTTCATATCATTTACTTGGAATAGGGTAATTCGTAACGCGTAATGCAAAAGGGAATATTCACATTACCCATTACATATTACCCTATTCCTTCCCCTAATCAATAATCATCTCATTTATCGCCTGCCCGGGAGGGACAAACGGAAAAACGTTCTCTTCCTTGGCAACGACAAAGTTGACCAAAACCGGCCGATCATTAATGGCAAAAGCTTTTTCGATCGCGCCTTTGATCTCTTCCGGCTTAGTCACCCGAAAAGCCGCGCAACCAAAAGCCTCAGCCACTTTCACCAGGTCAGGGTTGTTGCACAGGTTGGTATGTGAATACTGTTTATTATAGATCAATTCCTGCCACTGGCGGACCATGCCGAGGAAAGAATTGTCCAAAACAAAGATCTTGATCGGCAGACGATTATTGACCGCGGTCGTCAATTCTTGGATATTCATTTGGATCGAACCGTCGCCGGCAAAGTTAATGACCAGCGCGTCTGGCCGCCCAAACTGGGCACCGACCGCGGCCGGAAGCCCAAAACCCATCGTTCCCAGGCCACCGGACGAGATCCAACTTCTTGGTTTATCAAAATTATAAAACATGGCCGCCCACATCTGGTGTTGGCCGACTTCAGTGACGACGATAGTGTCTCGGCCTTTAGCGAGCTTGCACGCTTGGACGATCACGTCTTGCGGTTTAATTATTCCCGGCTCCGATTTATAGGCGAGGGGATATTTCTTTTTCCACTCGGCGATTTGTTCCACCCAGAGTTGATGTTTTTCTTTCGGTCCAATTTTATCAAGCAGTGCCCGCAAAACTTTTTTCACGTCGCCGACGATCGGGACATCAACCCGGACATTTTTACCGATCTCGGCCGGGTCAACATCGATATGGATGACCTTGGCATTGGGAGCGAATTTCTCTATATGTCCGGTCACCCGGTCATCAAACCGAGCGCCGATCGCAATTAAAAGATCGCACTCGGTCACGGCGTAATTAGCATAAGCAGTTCCATGCATCCCCAGCATGCCCATTGAAAGCTCGTGGCTTTCGGGGAAGGCGCCGATCCCCATGAGAGTTGTTGTCACCGGCAGATTGCATTTTTCAGCCAGTTCTTTGAGTTCGCTGGCCGCATTGGCCGAAATTACGCCGCCGCCGGCGTAGATGATCGGTTTTTTACTGGCAGCGATCGCTTTGCAGGCCATTGAAATTTGTTTGGGATGGCCCTCAACTCTTGGTTTATAGCTGGGAATATCGACTTTATCGGGATATTTATAGTCGATCTTATTAACAAAGACATCTTTAGGGATATCAATTAAAACCGGGCCGGGACGACCGGTCCTGGCGATATAAAAAGCCTCTTTGATCACCCGCGGCAGGTCTTCTGTTTTCTTCACCAGGTACTTATGTTTGGTGATCGGCATGGTGATGCCGGTGATATCCGCTTCCTGGAAGGAATCGCGGCCGAGGAGTGAAGTCGCGACCTGGCCGGTGATCGCGACCATCGGGATCGAATCCATGTAGGCGTTAGCGACGCCGGTGACCAAATTGGTCGCGCCGGGCCCAGAAGTGGCAAGACAAACGCCGACTTTGCCGGTCGCTCTAGCGTAACCATCGGCCGCGTGGGCCGCGCCTTGTTCGTGGCGAACCAGGATATGTTTGATCTTTTTATCCGTGAACATCGCGTCGTATAGCGGCAAAACCACGCCGCCGGGGTAGCCAAAAATTGTGTCGACCCCTTCGTGTTTAAGTGATTCCAGTAGTGCTTGCGCGCCAGAGAGCTTCATATTATGTAAATATTATCATAAAAAATCAGGTAAAAAAAGTGAAATTATTGTAAAAAAGGGATGAAAAAGAATTATGGGCTATCTGTCAATAACAACTGCTCCCGGAATAAATGTTTCTTTTCGCCTTAAGTGTCGGTCGAGGTTGCACGGTCTTTCCCGTGACCCCCGGGAGACAAGAAAGGCTGGCGCCGATCTGTACCGGACTCCAATTTTTCACCGGCTGGGAGTTGTCCTGCCGGAAACATTGGCGATAGACACTGCTTTAGACACAAGAGGTGCTATAGAATTAGCGGGAGAACTTTTTACCTGGCAGGGCCACGACCAGCTAGAGCAGGTAATTCGCAAGCAAGTGCCAAAGGAAAGAGAGAAACTGCTTTGGGAATTCATTATGCTTGACACCTGGATGAGATTGTTGGAAAAGTATTCATCACTGTCAAAAATAAAGCTGGGGGCTCCGCAGCCGATCAAAGTTGGAAAAAGCCAAGAGGAAGGAACCTTTGACCTTTTATATATGACAATGTGTTCCGGGTGGAAGTTAACAGATGTTCCGAAAAAATACTATCCCCAAATAGCCCGGTCATTAGGCCGACTAGCCAAAATAAAGGAAAAAGAAAAATTACTGCATGGGAATTACACCTTAGAAAACCTGATCTTTGAAGCAGAGCCGGTAACGCTGGCAACAAGTAGAAAAGGGAGGAAGTATATGAGTTTATGTCCGGTCGAGCTGTTTTATTCAAAGCATCCGCTTCTCCAGGTGGTCGGTGTTGGTGAAAGCAGAGCCGCCCTTTTATCAGAGATCAAAGAAGAGAACGAGAAGTTATGGGCAAAATTTTTCGCTTTAAATAATATTGACCAAGACGAGGCAAGATCGCTTAGAAGGGAATATCAGAAGGGACGAGATAGAGTGCAGAACGAAGACCCGTATTTAGGAATAGTAAAAGGTAGAACAAGAATTCCAGTTTGGTTTTAATATGGATTATTTTGTAGGGATGGAAAATTAATAAAATTATTGAATTGGTGAAATTAGCTGAAATTATTTATTTCTGAAGCAGAAGAAAGAATGCCGCTTCTTATTAAGTATAAGTAAAGGAGAAGAAAAGATGGGGATGACATTTTTGGACAGAGTAGCCGCCCGAGTTAGTACAAAGAATCAATCTCAGCATCGGGGAGTAGAGTTAGTAAATAAATATAGGACTCCTAAGTTAAGGGAAATGCGTGCTTATGATGTAGGAGTTGCGCTGGCCAATATTGATTACAGATTACGGGTGGTTGAATTTGGCCGGGGATACACTTTTACCAGATTATATGAAGCAATAGTGAAGCTAAACCTTGGGATCCTACAGGAAACCCCAAAAAAGTATTTTTACAGGGAAGGGGTAATAAAAAGATTTCCCGAAATATCGGGTTTTATAGAAGAGCTTTTTGTCCAAAGGGGAAAATGGCTAGACATTAGGCCAAATTATGAGCAGTTGGTCAAAGAGTGCGAGGTTTCAGAAAAGACAAAGGAGGGTTTGCTGGCTGAATTGGAGACAGCGGCTCATAACACTTTTGATGTTCTTGACCGCATTATGGAAATGCCCGATTATTTTGATAAGTGGAAGGCAAAAAACCAAAGAGCAGAAATACCCCGGGAGGTTGCGGATCTGGCGGTTAAGACCCAAGAATATCGGGATAAGCAATTTTCCACTCTTACTCCAGAAGAACAGCGAAATATAATCCATCTAAACCGTTTGTTATGGGAATTTTCTTGCCCGGAAAGTTGTCCCAAAAACAGCTTTGTTGAAAAAGCTTTAAAAGAGCTTGGGGGCAAGGTTGACCAGTTGAGGGGGCTGTTAGAATTAGGAAGCAAGGCCCCTCTCTCACAGCTTGGTAATTCGGTAGAGGTTTTTACAAAAAAGGGAGAAAAGTGGGAAGTGGTAATCCTTAAAGAAAGACATCTGGAGGATATTTTACCCCATGGCTACACCGGCGTGATCGGGGTAATAAAGATCGGAAGAAAAGGGAGCAGCGACCTAATCAGAATTAATCAGAGAGATATGGAAAAATTACTTAAGTGGTTGGAACCTATTACTGATAAGTTGGGCTTGAGTTTATTAACCTTAGAAAATTGCAATTCTTTAGATGATCATTCAAAGAACTGTATTGATCAAGCTCGTGGACATGACGATCTTTGGTTGCCAGGAGAAGAAGAATCTTCATATGATAGATGGAAAAACGGAGTAACAAGGACATTTATGACCGGGATCAACAAGGGGGCGGTATATTTTAATAGTATGGATTTTTATCCACCCGAAGATCGCGGAATAATTCTTATTAGGAAAAAAAACTAGGACGAAACCTCTACGACCTTATCCCTGCTTTTTTCGCCTTTTATTATTTTGATGCGATTTCGCTTGGTCTGGAAATGTTCCGCCAGGAATTCAATAAGTGCTTTATTGGCTTTGCCTTCAATGGGCGGGACGGTCAGATAGACTTTTAAGCGATTTTCTTCTTGAATAAATTTGTTTTGCTTAGCGTTGGGAAAGACTCTGACGCTTAGCCTCACTTACGCCTTTAACACTGCCCCGGTACTGGCTGAAGTGACCTGCTTTTGATATCTTGCCAGCCAGCCGGCATTAAATTTTGGCTTCGGTTCTTTCCAGCTGCTTAGCCGGTTTTTTATTTCACTGGCCGAAACCTTTAATTCGATCTTCCTGCCCGGAATATCAATTTCAATAATATCTCCATCTTTAACCGCCGCGATCGGTCCGCCTTCGGCCGCTTCCGGCGAAACGTGGCCGATGCAGGGGCCGCGGGTGCCGCCGGAAAATCTCCCATCTGTGATTAACGCGACCGATTCAGATAAGCCCATGCCAGCGATCGCTGAAGTCGGGTAGAGCATTTCGCGCATGCCGGGGCCGCCTTTGGGCCCCTCATAACGGATAACGACAACGTCGCCAGATTTTATTCTGCCGCCGGTGATCGCTTTTTCCGCTTCGTCTTCAGAATTAAAAACTTTGGCCTTGCCGGCAAACTTCATCATCTTGGGCGAAACCGCGGTTTGTTTGACAACGGAGCCTTCGGGTGCCAGATTCCCCTTAAGAATGGCGAGACTTCCTTGTTTATGATACGGGTTTGACATTGGCCTGATAATTTCCCGATCAAAAACTTCCGCCATCGCGCCGATCTTCTTGATGTCAAATCCGGAGACAGTTGGATTGCGCTTGATCATTTTAAGTAATGTATGGAGCGCGGCTGGAACGCCGCCGGCATATTCAAAGTCTTCCATAAAATGGTTACCGCCTGGGCGGAGGCTGGTGATATGAGGCGTTTCTTTGCTGATCTTGTCAAATAATTCGACTGGCAAGTTAATCCCTGCTTCGTTGGCGATGGCCGTTAAATGTAAAACTGCGTTGGTTGAGCCGCCAAGAGCCATATCAACTCTGATCGCGTTAATAAAAGCGTTTAAATTCATGATCTTTTTCGGTGTAATATTTTTCTTAACTAGTTCAACGGCTTTTTTCCCGCTTTCATAAGCGATAATTTTTTTCTTGGCGGAGACAGCCAAGGCAGTCGCACAATAGGGGAGGGACATTCCCATCGCTTCTGCCGCGCAAGCCATGGTATTGGCGGTAAAGAGGCCGGAACAAGAACCGGCGCCGGGGCAGGCGTTGAGCGTTAAATTATCAAGCTCTTTTTTGCCCATCTTCCCTTGTTTGTAAGCGGCTTCGGCTTCAAAAGTGTCGTGGACAAGATCGAGCTTGGTCATTTTATAACAACCGGCCAGCATTGGTCCGGCTGTCACGACGATACAAGGGATATTTAATCTGGCGGCGGCCATCAGCATTCCCGGCGTGATCTTATCGCAAGCGGTGAGGAGGACGAGCCCATCTAATTGGTGGGCTTCGGCGACCGATTCAATCGTGTCAGCGATCAATTCCCGAGATGGGAGAGAATAATGCATTCCTTTGTGGCCCATGGCAATCCCGTCGCAAATGGCGGGGAGGCCAAAAGTGAAAGAGACGCCGCCGCCGGCGTGGATCCCTTTTTCGATCGCCCGCTCAAGCTGGCGCATGTCGACGTGGCCGGGAACAAGGTCGGTAAAACTGGAAGCAAGACCGATAAAGGGTTTGTTCATTTCTTGGCTAGAAACACCGGTGGCGTGGAGTAGCGACCTGATCGGAGCCCGTCCTTTTAATTTATTACTTCTCATCGATTAATACCTCCCGTATCCAATTTAAGGCGCCCCTGGCTTCGTAAATCCCTTCTTTAACTTGGGGTTTTTTGGCATTTTTCCCGAGCGATAGAACATAAGCATAGCGCCCGGCTTCGGTCTTAATATTGCCAAACTTTTTGACTTGCTTGATTATATCATCGCTCATAAAAGGCGCAATCCCAAAAGCGCCTAAACTATTTATATTTATCATTATTATCCTTGCGGCGGCAGGAGAGTGACGAGGTCGTCGACCTCCACATTATTAAAAAAATAAGCGACTCTTTTTTTGAGTAGGGCAATTTCTTCCCGCCCGCCCAGTTTTTTATCGACTATGATCTTGCGTTCGGCCTGATCGTATTCCATGACCTGGAAATGAGCGCCCGGTTTTTCCTGGTAGACCAAAACCCAATGTCCGTCGTCGATCCCTAGGGCCATTTTACTCCCGTCGGGTAGAGAAATCCCTTCACTTCTAAACGCAATCGTACCAACGAAATTCTTGTCTTTAAAGTCAACCGTTTCTAAATAGTCGCAAACTTTGGGCATGATTGTTGTATTATACCATGCTATAATTTCCAGTAGGCGAGGATAAATCATGACCAAAGAAGAATTATTAAACACGCTTAAAAGATATTTTAAAGATAAGGCAAAAGCTTACAAGGTTGAGCTAGCATTCCTTTATGGTTCATGGGCTAGAGGGCTTCCCCGACTAGATTCGGACGTCGATGTTGCGGTTGTCTTTTCCCGTAGTGTTCCAACCAGTGAAACGTTTAGTTTACTGACTGATTTATCGCTGGATCTTTCGGCCTTTATCGGCAAAGAAGTGAACATTATCAATATTTCACCTGATTTCCATAAGCCGATGTTATATTATAACGCGATCATCCTAGGCCGTCCGGTTTATATTGAAAGCACTGACCGGTACGCCAGGTTTTTTGTGGATGCTATTTGTCAGATGGAAGACTTTAGCCTTTTTGGCACAAAGTGGCAGGTTAGGGCGGCGCAGAAAAACCTGGCAGAGGCAGGCAAGAATGGCTGAATTTACCTACGCTAAAGGCCGGATCAACGAATCAATCGAATTTATTTCCAAAGAGATTAAGGAATTCGAAAAAGAGTATGCCGGCAAAAGCTGGAAAGACTATCAAAATGAAGCCAAAATCCAGAAACTAATTGACCGGACAGTTGAAAATATTTTAACCGCGTTGATCGAAGTGAGCGGGACGATCGTAGCGGAAAAGGGAATATCAGCCGAGAATTACAGCGAAGTCATGAAATCAGCCGCCAAAATATTCGGCTTCAAAATTGAAGACCAAGAAGTATTGGCAAAATTAGCTTCTTTGAGAAATCGCTTGGCTCACCGCTACCTCGATTATAAATGGGACGCGATAAAATATTATAAAGAAAACAGCCAGCTGATCATAAAATATCTTAGTAAGATTTTGGAAGGAATAAAAACCTGAAGGAGTTAAGATCGTAAAGATTTAATTGCTTTGAGGGCATCACTTGATTTAAGGCCGGCTTCTTTGGCGAATTGTTTTCCCCAATCAAATGTTTCATCCCAATAGTCTTTTTTTGGTTTTTCCAGCACGACCTCTTTCCCGTTCAATAACCTGACAATTAGCCAGTCGCCATCCTTGATAGGGGATTTTTTTAGGATATCTTTTGGGAGTTCAATAATAAAACTGTCTTTATCGGTTGCCTTTGCCATATATTTTCACATTCCTTAAATCAATCTTATCATAAAAAAAGGATAAAAAAAGTGAAATTATGACTTTATTTTTACGATAGAGGTAAGAAGATATTTAAGTAAAATGCCAAGAGAATAAAAAGGAGGAAAGAAAATGTCTATTAAGCGCCCAGTTATTTTTCCAAAAAAAGAAGGGGGAGGTAGAGGAAGCGGGATCGTTGACCCGACAATTACCTTGATGAAGAGATTTGGCGGTTTAGCCGCAATTCCTAAAGAAGAGCTGGACCAATATGGATTATTTCGGGTCTGCCGCGGCAATAATTCATTTTCCCTATTAAAAAAAGATGATTATAATCATTTAATGAAATTTGCACATATTTTAACAGCTGAAAATGGGCCGTATTCTGGATATATTTCAGCGAATGAAAGACAGGACGTTATTGATTTTATATTTTCTCGAACAACTTCATTCTCGATCGCTCGAGCAAAGCAGGCGGTGGGAAGGGCCATAAGAATGAAGGAAGCAGGTTGCCCTCCAATTTATCAATTAGATGAGGCAGGAAAGAAACGGGTCAATTTAGTTGATTTGTCTCCCGAATTAATAGAACGGACTAGCTTTCCGGTTATTGACTATCTTTTAAAATTTGTGAGCGGTTCATTTTTTACTGATCGAAAGGAAATCGCATTTAAAAATTGCAGAGAAGGGAACAGATTATCATTGCAAAAATATAAAATTGCTATTTTGCCTGCGGAAATTTCGGATATTCTATCTTTTAGGGCCAAAGCTTTTCGTGGGGATCAAGTAGACATTGCGGTTATAAATGAGGCGCTATATTATGCAATGAATAATTTTGATATACAGGAAATTGATCGCGAAAAAATATTGGATTACATGAAAGCTGTTGCAAGCCGTTTGGCGGAACAAATTAAGGCACTGAAACCACAAGATCGTCAATATCAAAAGTACAATCCGAGTGACGATTTTAACTTTTTGAATGAAAAACTATGGTTTATTAATTATTCAGCAGAAGATGTTGGTAGAATATTGGCTGATTATTTTAAATCTCCTCAGGCATTAAAAAATGAAGGATTAAACGCCAGGCTTTATTTCCTTTTTCCTAACAAGAGAGAAGAATTGAAAGGATTCTTGTCGATGGCTAGGGAGCAAGCTCGAATAAGCCAATCACAGGCATTATTAAATGAGCTGCTTAATGCTTCAGTTCACGAGGAAGTAAGAATTACTACGGATTTGCTTAATAAGGCAAAAGAAGAGGGAGTATTTGATAAAGCAAAACTCATTATTCAAAAACGATTAAAGAACTTATCCGACAAAAACCAATGGCTTGTCATGGATGGTTGTGAAACAATTGGCGTCAAATCGAACATTGCTGCTGGCGTGTTTTATTTACAGGAAATCAAAGATATTCTTTATCAATTACGTTTTTCAATTGTTAAAAAAGCAACAGATATTGAAGTATATCGTTGGTGTAATTCGAAAGATGGGGGGACCGGTAAAATATTCAGTGGAAAATTCTTGGGTTTAAGTAGCGATCAAATGGCTGTATTGTCTTTAGCAAGAGAAAAATATTTTCGGGGACGCGAGGAGAATATGAAGAAGGCGGAAAAACAAAATTAAGTATTTTTAAATGATTAAGATTTGACGATCTTTTATAGATATTTATTAATTCCGCCTTTTATTAAAGGCCTTTGCCATGCTATAATTTCCCCAAGTTATGCTACGTTATTTAACGGCTGGAGAATCACACGGCAAAGCACTCGTTGCTATCATCGAAGGTTGTCCGGCTGACCTGCCGCTGTCGCCAAACGACATTAATTGGGAATTAGCTGAAAGACAAAAAGGATACGGCCGCGGCGCGCGGATGAAGATCGAAGGCGACCAGGCCGAAATTATTGCCGGAGTCCGCAACGGAAAAACGATCGGCAGTCCGATCGCAGTTTTAATCCCCAACCAGAGCACCGAATTTTTTGAGAAATCGATTTCACAACTCCGCCCCGGTCATGCCGATCTGGCTGGAGCGATCAAATACAACCAAAAAGATATTCGTAATATTTTAGAACGCTCCTCCGCCAGGGAAACCGCGGCTAGAGTAGCGATCGGCTCTATCACTCGCAAACTCCTCGATGAATTTCAGATCAAGATCACGAACCGAGTTGTTTCTATTGGTGGCGCAACCGCTGAAAATGAGTGGAAAAAACTTATTGATCAAGCCAGTGAAAAGGGTGATACGCTAGGCGGTGTTTTTGAAATTACTGTTTCGGGGGTCCCGGCTGGTTTAGGTGGTTACAGCCAGTGGGATAAGCGCCTCAACGGTAATTTAGCCAGAGCCGTTATGTCGATCCCGGCGGTCAAGGGGGTGGAGATTGGGCTGGGTTTTGGAGTTGCCAGCCAGCCAGGGTCCAGGGTCCATGATGAGATTTTCTACGAGAAGGGTAAAGGGTTTTACCACAAAACTAATAATGCTGGCGGGATCGAAGGCGGGATCACCAATGGTGAGCCAATAGTGATAAGGGCGGCGATGAAGCCGATCTCAACCTTGAAAACGCCTTTAAATTCGGTTGATATGACGACCAAAAAGCCTTCGCCAGCTTATATTGAGCGGTCGGACGTCTGTGCGGTGGAAGCGGCGGCGGTAATTGGGGAAGCGGTCGCTGCCTTGGAAGTGGCCAATGCCTTTATTGAAAAATTTGGCGGAGATTCCCTGCCAGAGATCAAAGATAACTTTGCCTCTTATCAAAAACGCCTCTCTGTGCTATAATAATTGTGTCGCGAAATCAATCGACTTAATCCCATTGTGCTAGTGGTGATTCATTCGTGCAATGAGCTTTAGCGAAAATATTAGAGAGGGGTTACATTAAATAGATGTCTGCGAAAATAAAGTTACAGCGTGTTGGGACCAAAAATCGCCCGTTTTATCGGGTAGTTGTCCAAGATGAATCAAGATCGACCGTCAGCAGTGTGGTTGAGATCCTGGGAAAATATCAGCCATTAGCTGATCCGTCAGTCTTTGAAGTGAATACCGAAAAAACGCTAGCCTGGATCAAAAATGGCGCTAAGCCAACTGATAAAGTCAGGATCCTTTTAGGTAAAGCGGGGGTTTTACCTGCTGTTGACCTAGCCGCACTCCCCAAGAGAAAGAAAAAAGGAGCGGAAGAACCTGCCCCGGAAGCCGACGCAGCACCAGCGCCTGAAGCTAAAACCGAAGCTGCCGCCGCACCAGAATCAGAAGCCCCGAAGTCCCTCGACACCTCGACTTCGCTCGGTGCTCGGGACAAGGAGTAATAGTCATGAAAGAACTAGTAGAGTATATTGTTAAATCGCTGGTCGATGCCCCAGAAGCCGTTGAAGTCAAAGAAACCCAAACCGAATCAGTCACTATTATTGAAGTCAGGACCGCTCCGGCCGATTCCGGCAAGGTTATCGGCAAAGAAGGGCGGATAGTCAACGCGATCCGGACGATCGTTAAAGCCACGTCAGCTAAACAACAGAAAAAAGTCTCGGTTGAAATTATAACCGAAGATAAAAAACCTCGGGAGGTATTCTAATGGCTAATGAATCAGTCGAATTAAAACGGGTAGTGATGGTCAAAGCGGTCGTGACCGAGCCCTTTAAGGCTAATTTGATCAAAGAATTAGAAAGAGCGATCGCCAACCTCGATACTCAAGTTGGCCAAATGGAAACCCAGGGGAAAACATATCTAGAAGACCTCAAGAAAAAAGGGGTAATGCAAAAAGCGGCCGCTTTTAAACAGCAGATGGATGAAGAAAGGGCAAGACAAGCCGCTGCCAAGTCAGACCTCACGATGAAGATCGAAGAGGCCAAGCGCTTGGTCCTTAATTCTGAATTCGTCCAAGGCCCGCTTGAAGGGCCGGTTGATGTTAGCGTTGGCGACAACCTCTATAAAAAAGTTGGCGGCGCCGAGATCTTGGTCAAAGACGGGATAATCCAAGAAATCCGCAATTTATAACCCCTCGACATAGCTCGGGGTAAATCGATGCATATTGAAATTCTTACCTTGTTCCCTGAAATGTTTCAGGGGCCGCTTAGCGAAAGCCTGATCAAAAAAGCGCGCGATAAAAAACTCCTTGAGATCAATGTGATCAATCTCCGCGATTTTACAACCGATAAGCATAAAACCGCCGACGATTCTCCCTATGGCGGTGGCGCGGGCATGGTTATGAAAGTCGATGTTATATCGAATGCCTTGTCACGATTCACGATTCACGATTCACGAGTTATTTTAATGTGCCCGACGGGGAAAGTTTTAACCCAAGAGAAAGCTAAGTCGTTGGCGAGTGAAGAAAAGCTGGTCATTCTCTGCGGACATTATGAGGGCTATGATGAAAGGATCAGGTCTTTTGTTGATGAAGAGATCTCGATCGGGGATTATGTTTTAACTGGAGGGGAACTGCCGGCGATGGTTTTAATTGATACGGTGGCCAGGCATATTCCGGGCGTAGTCAAAGAAGCCGATTCTGTGGCCAACGATTCCTTTTCCGGGGGACTACTCGACTATCCTTGCTATACCAGGCCTGAAGAGTTTAACGGTGAAAAAGTGCCAGAAACATTATTATCCGGCCATCATTTGGAGATCGAGAAATGGCGGCGCAAAGAAGCACTCCGAAAGACTTTTTACCAGCGGCCGGACTTGCTGGCTAAGGCCGAGCTATCCGAAGAAGATAAGAAAGTTTTGGGAGGAATATTAATTAATGAAAAATGAAAAATGACTTAATTAAAAATGAAGGTGTCCGCCTTTGGCGGATTATTTAAATAATTATACATTCATTTTTAATTTTTCATTAAGTCATTTTGCATTAATAAGACAACTTATGACAAACGTCTATATTGCCTTGCTCCACCACCCTGTCTACAATAAACGGAAAGATGTGGTGACGACATCGATCACCGGTTTTGATCTGCATGATATCGCCAGAAGTGCCATTACCTTTGGCGTGAAGAAGTACTTTGTGGTTAACCCCCTGCCGACCCAAAGGGCGTTTGCCGAGCGGATCTTTGAGTTTTGGATGGATGAGGGGAGCCTGGAATTTAACTGGACTCGGGCCGAGGCTTTTAAGCTGGTTTCGATCAAAAGCGACCTTGAAGAAGTGATCGCCGAAATTGAAAAAAATGAAGGTATAAAGCCAAAAATTGTGGCAACTTCGGCCAAGCCGCAGGGGACTACTAGTTATGAGCAGTTGAGATCGGAATTAGAAGCAGAAAAAGGACCATATCTAATAATGATGGGGACTGGTTGGGGGATGACTGATGAACTTATGGCCAGGGCAGACGTGATTTTAGAGCCAATTAAGGGTAATTCCGAGTATAACCATTTGTCAGTTCGCTCCGCAACTGCTATAATATTAGATAGATTACTCGGGAGGAGAGAAAATGGGCGTAACTAAGATAATAGAAGAGATCGAAAATTCGCAGAAAAGGAAGAACAACTTTAAATTTAAAGTTGGAGACACCGTTAAGGTCTTCTCCAAGATCGTTGAAGGCGGCAAGGAAAGGCTTCAAGGATTTGAAGGGATCGTTCTAAGGCGGAGTGGCGGGGGGAACCGCGAAGTCTTCACTGTCCGCAAGATCGTCCAAGGCGTTGGCGTAGAAAGAATTTTCCCGATCCATTCACCAAAGATAGAACGGGTTGAAACCCTTAAATCAGGCAAAGTTAGAAGAGCTAAGCTTTATTACATGCGCAAACGAAAGGGCGGGAGCGCCATGCGTATAAATGAAGGAAAAGCCGAAGTTGAATCAGCTTAAGAGCTGGATATTTGATTGGGGCGAAACATTAATTGTCGCCCTGGTTCTGGCCCTGGTCATCCGCGCTTTTTTTCTCCAAGTATTTTGGATCCCTTCGTGCTCGATGGAACCAACCCTTAATATTAATGACCGGATCGTAGTTAATAAAGTTATTTATTATTTCCGGGCGCCAAAACGATTTGAGATCATGGTTTTCCGCGGGGTTGGCGAACCGAAAAAAGATCTAATTAAAAGGATCGTTGGGCTCCCTGGCGAAAAACTTGAGTTGAAAAAAGGCGTTCTCTACATTAACGACCAACAAATCACGGAGACCCACCAGATCAACCAGGACAACGTTAACTATGGACCGGTCCAGATACCAAATGATTCTTACTTTATGATGGGCGACAACCGCCCCTTTTCGGCTGACAGCCGCTACTTCGGCTTCCTCCCCAAAAAGAACATTATTGGCCCCGCCATCCTCCGCATCTGGCCGCTGACAAAGATCGGATTAATCTGATATAATCGGGCGGATGCCCGCCACATTTAAAATCGAACGCCAATTATGGACCAATGGTTTCCGCTTTGTTGCCGGGGTGGATGAAGTTGGGAGAGGGCCGCTAGCCGGGCCGATCGTTGCCGCCGCCGTAATTTTTCCTCAAGGCGTAAAAATATCCGGTCTTGATGACTCCAAAAAATTATCTCCCCAAAGACGCGCCGAATTATATATCTGGATAAAGGCGAAGGCCCTAGCGGTTAGCGTGGCTTTAATTAACCATACTACGATCGACCGGATAAATGTTGGCAAAGCGAATATAAAAGTTTTGGAGCTAGCGATAGGCGAATTAAAGATAGCTCCCGATTTTGTTTTGGTTGATGGAGCGAGGAATAAACTTAATATTAGCCACCCGCAGAAAGCGATCAATAAAGGGGATGGCAAATATGCCTCCGTTGCCGCCGCGTCGATCATTGCCAAGGTGACCCGCGATAGTTTGATGGTTGAATATGACAGGCAATATCCCGAATATGGTTTTTCCAGGCATAAGGGTTATGGGACGCGGGAACATTTGAAAAATATTTCGAAGTTCGGGCCATGCGAGATCCACAGGCGCTCTTTCCTTTAACTGGCTTGACGTTCGTGTTATAATTTCTTAAAAGTTTTTTAGTAGTATCTCGACAAGCTCGATACAAGGGGGTGAAATAATGAATAAACAACAACTTTGCGCCCAAGTTTCCAAACAGACAAAAATGTCCAAGGCCAAAGTCATGCAAATGCTTGACTCAACCTTTACCACGATCCAGGGTTCACTGAAAAAAGGCCAAGAAGTCCGCTTGATCGGCTTTGGCTCCTGGAAAAAGCTCCGCCGCAAAGCCCGCCCAGGCCGCAACCCGCAAACCGGGAAGGCTTTAACGATCAAAGCCCGCAACGTTATCAAGTTCAACATGGGACAACACCTGTTCGACCTGATCAATTAGTTGAAATGTTCTAAAACCTCACCCCCTTCCCCCTCTCCCAGAGGGAGAGGGGGTGAATTTTTTTCTAGTTGTAATCTCGCCAGTTTTATTTTTTTCCACGTGGCAATTTATTTGCTGAACAGTTTTTGTCATGGGAAAAGAGAGCTACCTCCAAGGGTTACAAGGCGAAGAGATCGCGGAACAACACCTCATTCAACACGGTTACGAGATAATTGAGAAAAACTTCCACTCCCAGCAAGGCGAGATCGATTTAATTGCCACGCAAAACAATTTTCTGGTTTTTGTTGAAGTCAAAAGCTATTCATTCCGCAGTTTAGGTTCACCTCTTTCCGCTGTCAGAAAAAGCAAGCGCCAAAGTATTGTCCACGCGGCGCGGACATACATATATAGAAAGGGGATCAAAGACCAAAATTGCCGGTTTGATGTCGTTACAATTTATAGGAGGCAGGACGGTTCGCGGGCGATCGACCTCTACAAGAACGCGTTCACGATCAATTAATTATGCTAACCAAAGTAACTTCTGCCGCCATCTTAGGCCTTGACGCTTACCAGGTTGAAGTTGAAATTGATTCTCAACGTGGGCTCCCCGGCCAATCAATCGTTGGTCTTCCCGATGCATCGGTGCGTGAATCTCGCGACCGGGTCCGAGCGGCGATCGAAAATTCTGGCTTTGAATTTCCCGCCGGTTACTTCACCATTAATTTAGCTCCCGCTGATACTAGGAAAGAGGGGCCGCTTTATGATCTGCCAATTGCTTTGGGAATGCTTTTGGTTTCCGAACAGATAAAAAACAGTGAAAAAGAAGGGACGATTATTATTGGTGAGCTGTCGCTTGATGGAAGGGTGAGGGGAGTGAACGGGATCTTGCCGATCTGCTTATCACTCAAAAAAGCGGGTGGAAAAAATATTATTGTTTCAACCGAAAATGCCGATGAAGCGGCGCTGGTTGAAGGCCTAGATGTTTTGCCAGTGAATAACTTGAAGGAAGCCACTGAATATCTTAGCGGCCGAAAAGAAATTCCACCGCATAAAGTTGATGTGACCGCATTATTTTCAGAAATTGAAGAATCTGGGATTGATTTTGCTGATGTGAAGGGCCAGGGGCATGTGAAAAGGGGACTGGAAGTGGCGGCGGCGGGTGGTCACAACGTGCTCCTGGTCGGGTCTCCCGGTTCAGGTAAAACCATGCTAGCCAGGAGGCTCCCAACAATTTTACCACCGCTCTCGCTGGCTGAAGCGCTCGAAGTGACAAAATTATATTCCGTGACCGGTCTTATCCAAGGGAAAAAGGCTCTGATCACGAGCCGGCCATTCCGCTCACCTCATCACACGACGTCTGATGTTGGCATAATTGGCGGTGGACGAATTCCTCGGCCAGGCGAAGTTTCCCTGGCTCACCTTGGGGTTCTCTTTCTTGACGAGTTTCCCGAATTTGAGCGGAAGGTTTTAGAGGTCCTTCGTCAGCCGTTGGAAGATGGACAAGTGACAATATCACGGGCGCACTCAACTTTAACTTATCCGGCACAGTTTATGCTGGTCGCGGCGATGAATCCGTGCCCTTGCGGTAATTATCTTGATCAGGTAAAGCCGTGCACCTGCCCGCCATTTAAGATCCAGAACTATTGGAGCAAGCTTTCGGGGCCATTACTTGACCGGATCGACCTTCAGATCGAAGTTCCTAGTTTAAAAAAAGAGGAACTGACATCATATCCTGAAGGAGAGAGCTCAAAAACAATTAGAGAGCGGGTTTCGGCCGCGAGATCGATCCAGCAACAGCGGTTTAATGGGACAGATGTCTTTTGCAACGCCCAAATGACACCAAAACAGCTGAAAGAATTTTGTGTATTGGATAAAGAGGCGGCGGAATTATTAAAATCAGCGATCCTCCACCTCCAATTAAGCGCTAGGGCTTATGACCGGATCTTAAAAGTCGCGCGGACGATCGCCGACCTCGAAAATTCAACTGAAATAAAGGCTCAACACATTGGCGAAGCAGCGCAATACCGGTCGCTAGATAGAAAGGGGGGTGGAAAATAATGTATCGGGTTGTCTATTGTTTGCCATATAACTGCATTAGAGAGATTTTTATGCGGTCTGACGAGCTCCAGGCTTGGCTTAGATGGAATTGGCTTAAGGAGAGGATCATTAGTTATGAGAAGGTGATGTAAAAATAACCGGTCACGATTTGTGACCGGTTAACATTTGAGAAGGAGAAAAAATGAATACAGTCGTTCCAATGGAGATTATCGAGAAGAAGATATATTTGATAAGAAGACAAAAAGTGATGCTTGATAAGGATTTAGCGGCGCTTTATAACGTTGAAACTAGGCAATTAAGAAGACAGGTAAAAAGAAATATAGAAAGATTTCCGGATGATTTCATGTTTGTTTTATCTGATAAAGAAACCGAACAGATGGTGTGCCATTTTGGCACACCATCAAAATCAATCTTTGGAGGTTATCTCCCTTATGTTTTTACAGAGCATGGTATCTTAATGCTCTCGTCGGTGTTAAACAGTAAAAGAGCCATTCAAGTAAATATTCAGATTATGAGGACCTTTGCAAAACTATGTCAAATCCTGGCCTCTCATAAAGATATTTTAAAGAAAGTTGAGGTCCTAGAATCAAAGTATGACCAGCAATTTAAAGTGGTTTTTGATGCAATCCGCAAATTAATTGCCGTGCCAGATAAACCAAAAGGTCGAATCGGGTTTCAAGTATAAATAAAAGGAGGTGATAGAGATGAATAATAACGGAAATGGAAGCAAAGAACTGTTTAATAAGATGGTAAAAGCAGGGAGACGGACATATTTTGTGACGGTGAAGGAATCTAGTAACAATAATAAGTACGTCATGATCACTGAAAGCAAACTGGTTGAAAAAGACAAGTTTCAGCGGTCAAGCGTGATGGTTTTCCCAGATAAGATCGGTGAGGTCGCTGGTGTTCTCGCCGAAGCTTGCAGCTTTGCGGCCTAAAATAACAAAGAAGGGCGCTCTTTAGAGTTACTAGAGAGTGCCCTTCGATTAAAAGGAGAAAGTTTAATGAAAACTAAAAAAGTTAATCGAGTAAACATGTTGAAAAGGGAATTAGAAAACAAGAAAATAGATTGGAGCAGGAAATTGTTGGCCTTAATTAGTTTATCTAAGATCGCTTCTGATGAAGCCTTTGATGTTTTACGGCAATATTACTTTAATCCCGACCCGCAGATGAGAGTATATGCAAAATTAGCGTTTGCCGAAGCGGTAATGAACCAGAAAACTATTTAATCTTCTCTCCATGTTCGAAGCGGTTGAGGACGAGGCCGGAGAGGAGCTTGGGGTAGAAATAAGTTGATTTGTGCGGCATCTTTTCCATTTCACCGGCGATAGCGGTGATTTCCTCAATCTTGGTTGGATTAAGCAGGAAACACATTGTCCCTCCTTTTTCGTCAACAAAGTTGATCGCGTCATCCGCTTCTTTGAAATAAGTAACTTTATCTTCGGTCTCTTTGGCGATATTTAACAAGCGGTCAAAAACCGTGTAATGTAAAATGGTGACGTCAAGATGTTTCCAGGCCTTGGGTTTTTCTTCAGCGACCATTTCGTCGACCGACGCCTCATCTTTCAAGGTCAGCAAGAAAAAGCGGTAATTGCCAAGATAGAGAGCAAAAGCATGTTGGCTTGAAGCCTTGGCTAGATCCTTCAACAATTTCTTTTTGACTTTATCAACCGTTCTTTTGGTCGCGAGATAAGGGGTAACATTAAAATAGTTAGTCAGGTCTTGCTCAAAGCGGCCGGCATCAAAATATGCCAGGTTACTGACGGCTCGATGGATGGGGAGGATCGTCAGGCCCTTATCTTCGAGCGGGGTAAAATACATCATGACATGGTTATAGGTCTCATCTTCAGTGAATTTGGTGTTTTTTAATTTTTGTTCGTCACGATAACGGAGCGCCGCTTCGTAACGATGGTGGCCGTCGGCGATAAAAACCGCCCGGTCGCGCATTTCGGCGACGATCTTATTGATACTGGGCTTCCTGTCTATTTTCCAGAGCTTATGGATAACACCATCCTTGTCTTTGGCCTCAACTGCCGGTTTGCGGCGGGTAAATTGCTTGATAGTTTTGGTGATCTTTTGTTTTTGATCGGAATAGAGGCCGAAAATAGAATCAAAATTAGCGCTGGCCGCCCGCATTAATTTCAGCCGATCAAGTTTAGCTTTTGGGTAGGTTTCCTCATGGGGAAAAACTTTCCCACGGCCGACTTCCTCCAGCCGCAGGATCCCGATAAACCCGAGACGAGTGTATTTCTTGCCAAAACAGCTGAAAGTTTGCTCATAAACATAGAAGCAAGGCTTGGGGTCCTTAATTAGGATCTTATGGCGGAGCCAACCATCAAGGAAGGCGGCCGCCCGGACATAGCGGTTATTAAAATCGGTGTCACCAGGGAATTCTTTGCCTAAGATCAACCGAATATAATTGAAATTACTGGCCTTGTAAAAACCGTCTTGTTCTTCTGGCGTAATAACATCGTAGGGAGGACATGTTACCTTGGAGAAATTCTTGGTCTTTTTCTTGTTGTAGGTAATACCGCAAAAAGGAAAGATTCTTACCATAGCTAAACCTGATTATAGCATACCGTCCACAAAAAGGCTAATGGACCGTTTGTTCTGGCGTGGAAGCTTCTGGCGTAGGCGGGACTACAAAGTGTTCTGCCCGCTTTATCTTGCCAGCCGAAATAATTTCGAGGATCCTTTCCAGGTCTTCTTTTGAGTAATACTCGATCTCGATTTTTCCCCGCTCGGGTGAACCAAAAACCTTAACCTTGGTCGCCAGTTGCTCGGTTAACTGCTCAACCAGGGAATTAAGCTCAACATTTTGGGTGGCAGCCCGTTTGCGGCCGCTTTTTTTGGCTTTGGCGTGTTCCGGCGCCTTTCCTGTCACAAAGATTTCAGCATCCCGGACATTTAATTTCCCTTTTACGATCTCATGCCAGAGGTGGAGCTGGCGTTCAGGGTCTTCGATCGTAAGCAGTGGCCTGGCATGGCCGGTGGTGATATCGCCTTTCCTTAGGCTATCCTTGATCGGCTTTGGCAGGGAGAGCAACCTGATCATATTGGTTACCGTTGGGCGGCTTTTGCCGACGCGGGTTGCGATATCTTCTTGCGTTAAGCCAAATTCCGAAGCCAGCCGGGCGTAACCTTCAGCTTCATCCATTGGGTTGAGGTCTTCACGCTGGAGGTTTTCGATCAGCGACAGCTCCATTGATTGTTGGTCGGTGAAGTCTTTAACGATCGAGGGGATAGAATTCAAGCCTGCCTGTTTAGCCGCCCGCAGACGGCGTTCTCCGGCGATCAGTTCATATTTCCCTTGCCGCATCCTGGTTAAGATCGGTTCGATCACGCCATGGACTTTGATCGATTCCGCTAAGTCGTGAAGCGCTTCCTTGGTAAAACTGGTGCGGGGTTGGCGGGGGTTGGGGACGACGTTGTTGATATCAACGTTGACGATCGTCCGGCCGCCGGTAAAAACCGAACCCGGAGGGATTAGCGCCCCTAAACCTTTGCCTAAACCTCTTTTTTGTAAATTTCCGCTAGATGCTGCCATCGTCTAACACCTCCCGACATAAATTTTCGTAAGCTTCGGCCCCTCTACTTCCCGGATCATAAAAAATTATCGGTTGGCCAAAGCTAGGCGCTTCCGCCAGCCTGACATTTCTTGGGATGACCGTTTTAAAAACCTTGCTTCCAAAATACTTTCGCGCTTCTTCGGCTACTTGAGAAGAAAGAAGAGTGCGCGGGTCGAACATGGTCAATATGATACCACGGATCTTAAGCGCCGGGTTTAAGCTTTCCCTCACTAGTTCGAGCGTATGGGTCAATTGGCTGATCCCTTCAAGGGCGTAATATTCGCATTGGATCGGGATGATCACCTCATCCGCGCCGGTCAAAGCGTTGACGGTTAACAGCGAAAGTGAAGGGGGGCAATCGATAACGATAATGTCGTAATTATCCTTCACCAGCGCCAATGAATTTTTTAATCTCATCTCCCGTTCATCGAGCGAAACCAGCTCAACTTCGGCGCCGGCCAATCTTGGAGTGGAAGGCAAAACCTCCAAGTTGGAAATATTGCTTTTAACAATTACTTCGGCAGGATGGAGGCCATCGATAATAACGCTGTAAAGGCAGTTGGTGACCTGTGTTTTATCGACGCCAAGCCCGACGCTGGCGTTGCTTTGCGGATCGATATCGACCAATAATACTTTTTTGCCGAAAGTTGCCAAGTAAGAAGCGAGATTAACCGTTGTAGTGGTTTTTCCGACGCCGCCTTTTTGGTTGACAACTGCGTAGGTAATACCCATGAGAGACGAATTATATCATAGCGGCCTTTTTTTCGCCATGCCAACGCGGCGGGGAAATTTTACGGGAGTGGGAGAGACTTTGTCGATAATTACGAGGGAGCGGGCTGGGAACTTTTTCACTTCGCGCAGTTTTCCGCCAAGAAGCTTGATCGCTTCAGATGCTTTAACAAGTTCTGGCTCGATCGCAACTTCTTTATAAGCGACGAAAACGCCGCCAACCTTAACCAAAGGGAGGGACAGCTCACTTAAAACCGCAAGATCCGCAACGGCGCGTGATGCGGCGAGGTCAAACGATTCTCTGTTCTCTTTGGCAAAATCTTCAGCCCGTCCCCAAATCGCTTGGGTTTCGGTCAAGCCCAGTAGCCTTATCATATGATCTAAAAACTCGACCTTTTTTTTATTGGAATCTAGAAGCGTAAGTTTAAGGCCTGGACAAGCGAGCTTAAGAGGAATTCCCGGAAAGCCGGCGCCAGTGCCGATGTCGATTAGGGAATAGTCGGTTGATTTGTTAGTTTGTAAGGTGGGAAGGGCCTGCAAAAGAAGAAGGGAGTCAGAAAAGTGCTTCTCTTTTATTTCTTCTGGCTTGGTGATCGCGGTTAGATTGAACTTCTCGTTCCAGCTAACTAATTCCTGGAGATATAAATTAAAACGCTTGTCCAATTGAGAAGTGCATTACGCCTTCGCCGAAAGAATTGCCGCCGCCCACGCCCCAATCAAGCCTGATCGGGCCGAGCGGGGTGTTGAAGCGGATCCCCGGCCCCCACCCATACAGAAAGTTTGAAAGTTGTGGCTGATTGCCGTTCCAGGCGCTCCCCCAATCATAGAAAAAGACCCCCTGGAAAACGTCGGAGAAATTAAGGCGGTATTCGACATTAGCCACAAAACGATTTGTGCCAATTTGGGCTTCCGACAAGTTATAACCTCTAACGGTGTTGGCGCCGCCGATCCAGTAGACTTCGCCGACCGGGATAGTGCCAAGGCCAACGCCAAACCCGGCATGGAGGGCGAGAGTTTGATTTTCAATGAAGGTGTAAAAATGGTTTAGGTCGACCCCGGTTTTAGTGAAGGTGGAATTGGTGGTTGAGGTTGTCCAACCTTGTTTTAGGTCCAGAACATAATATTTCCCTTCTTTAGGATTAAGATAATAGTCGCGGGTGTCGTATGCGAAATTAAGCCCGATCGTATCGGCGCGGTAAGCTTCAAAAGAGGAGGTATTGACCGGTGAAACATTTTCCGAGCCAAGAGTTAGCGTCCCATTTATATTTTCACGGAGCGGCTTGCCAAGAGAGATATCTCCGCCATTATAGACTCCGTCCTGATAAGAGTTAGCAAAGTCCCGGCCAATAGTGTACCAGCGCCGAAAGGTGAAAGCGGCGTGATCGCCAAGTTTGTCGGGGAGGAGCCAAGGATTGAAATATTTAAATTGATAGGTTGAGAGTTGTTGGCCAAACTGGCCGCGGATCATAAGGCCTTGGCCTGTCCCCCTAAGATTATTTAGGGATAGATCAGTAAACCCGAACCAGCCGTCGCGCTCCCCATAGCCGCCGCCAAAATTGATCGAACTGGAGCGAGCTTCCTTTATTTTTAAGTTTAGAATAATATTGTCTTTAGTGCTGCCCGGTTCAAAGTTTGGGGCAATATCAGAGAAGAAGCCGAGATTAAAAACCCGCCGCAGATCTTTTTTTAAGGTCTCTTCATTCAAGACCGAACCGGGGATGGTTTTTAGCTCGCGGAGGATGACATAATCCTGGGTGTTGTTGTTACCCTCAAGGACGATCGTCTCGACCTTGCCTTCAATAATTTTAAAAGTAAGAGTGTTTTTCTCCTTATTGGCTTCGACATCAACTACTCTAGCCAGCATATATCCGTCGGTCTTATAAAGGCTGTTGATCTTTTCAATATCAGTTTGCATCTTTTGGAAATTCAAGAGTCCGCCTTTTTTAGTTTCCAGGAGAGATAAAAGATTGGCTTCAGGATAAACGGTATTCCCCTCAATGATAATGTTATCGATCTTTGGGTTTTCCACTACCTGGAAGATGACCTTTGTTCCGCCCGAAGAAGGCTCATAGGCGACTTTAACATCGGCAAATGTACCCATTGCGTAAATAGCTTTAAGGTCGGCTTTGACTTTTTCTTCGGATAAGGTTTCACCTACATGGATAAAAATAGTTTTATAGATCTCTTTTGAATCAATGGTATTATTTCCTTTGACTTCGATGGCGTCGATAGTTGCGGCGAGGGAAGGAACGCTTAAAGAAAAAAACATAAGGCATAGGCAAAGGCCTAGGCATAGGTTTCTGTTGAATTTCATTTTTTCTCCTTTTACCAGAATGAGAAGCCGGCCCTTAGGGTGATCTTTTGGCTGCCGGCGGCGTCTAACGCCCCATAATTATTATACATAATTGGCTCAGCGTAATATATTATAGACCATATCGGAGTGAGTTTAAAGGTCAGCTGGTAATTGAGTTGCGTTCCGTTGGTACTACTGGCAACCGACTGGTCCAGCCCTTGTGAATATTTCACATCGAGGAAGAGCCGGTCAAAAAAACCTTTAACAAAGCCAACGCTCCAGGCTGGCTTGCTGTCTTCAAAACCTCTGGGAGTATTAACGCCCAAGGCCTCCCGCATTTTGGGGCCAAAATTATATTCGAGGGTTAGGCTTTCGAGGCCCAAGCGTCGTTCCGCTTCCCGCTCAAAACCACGGAAAAGGATGGTTTGCATCCGACTGCTAAGATAATCAGCCATGATCGCGTTAGCTTCGACCTTATTCGAGCCCGCCTGCCCCTCGGTGTTGTTTATGCCGGCCAGCGATTTTATAAAATCGGGCAATAGCATCACTTTTAATTCTTGTTCACTGTAATTGCTGGGAGTTAGTTGCGATGGAGATCTAGTTTTGTCTTCTTGGTAGCCAAGCAGGCCGATCTTTAACGCTTCCTGTTCTTGCCTTGAAAAAAGAGTCCCCTTTAATCTAGCGAGAATAACAACATTCTTTTTAACGATCAAGCCGCTAGCGTCTTTTTCTTCGTTCTCAACATTGACGGAAGAGGTTAGGTCAATGTCAGGCATAAGGCCGGCGGCCCCTTCGCCTCCTTTGAAGACCGCTTGATTGTCTGTGACGCTGCCCGGATCGTACGGGAAAAACCGTTGCTGCATTTCGGTCGATAGCAGCGTGAATTCCCGATTAAAGATATTAATTGTTCCGCGCCGGAAATTGACTCTTCCGGCTAAGCTTGGGGCGGCCAGATTCCCAGCCAACTTAAGCTCTTGGCCTGCGACCTCAAGGTTAAGCATGACATTGCTTAAGTTTAAGGTGTTAACATCACCCATTACGGCGTAGGTGTTTTTGTTAAGGTCGAGGTCCAGATCAAAATTTAAAGGAAAAACCTTTTGATCTCCGGGCCTCGAAGTTTGGAGGGTTAAAACCGCGTCTTGTAAGTTGATCTTGCCGCGCAGAGTTGGGCCTTCGTTTAAGTCAAGGGTTAGTGGGCCTTGAAGCGCAAGTTGGTCGATATTTAAGGTCCCGTTATAAAGTCCTGGAAAAGCGATAAAAAGGCGACTGGGGGAAAAGTTAAGGTTAAGAGCGAGACGTCTAGGAGTTGACAAGAGATCACTTAGATCGATAATGCCGGCCGTGCCCAGGAAATTTTGGACATTTTGCGTCCTTTCCCCCTGCCAGATGCCGGTTAAACTGGAAACCTCCAATTTATTATCTTTCAGCGTGGCGGCACCTTCAATGTTTTTAATATTTGAAGCTATTCCCCGGACATAAATTTTGGTCTCTTTGAGGTTAAGGCTGCCATTAAAGCTTGGTTGATTAAAAGTTCCGGTAGCTTTTAGGGTTAGCTTGGCTTGGCCGTTCAACCATTTTATTTCGTCGGTAAAAAGGTTAAGGAGGCCGAGGGCATTATTGTTTAGTCTGACGCCAAGAGCAAGTTTGCCGGGGGAAGAGAGGGAGATGTTCCCTCGAACTTCAGAAGAGATCCCATCATTAACAAAAGAGATGTCTTGCAAGTTAAGGCGGTTGCCTTGCTTTTCAACTTCCAGCTTGATCTTAGAAAACTTGACTCCGACAATTTCGGCTTGCCTACTATCGGCCGAGAGTAAAAAGTCGGGATCTTCTATTTTTCCCTTTACCCCAGCATTTAAATTGAAGGCCCCCTTAAAGGTTTTGCCAGGAAAAGGGAGGGAGAGGATGTCTAGCGGCATTTTGCTAGCGGCAACATTTAGATCGATTGTATTATTGAATTGATAGGTCCCCGAAGCGGTAATATTGCCTGAATCTTTATTTAAAATGGCTTGTTCAAAGGTCAACTTTTGGTTGTCCAGCTGGGCCTTCAAATCAAAAGAGTCAAAAGCAAACATATTGATCGAGCCTTTGGTTACTTTACCAATAATTTTGCCAGATAGGGTGTTAAAAGGCCCAGAAAGAGAAGCTTCGCCGGCAAAAACACCCTCAACATTTTCTGCGGGGGTGGTGTTAAAACTTTTTTTGTCGGCGGCAGAAAGTTTGGCCCATTTTGCCAAGAAAGAAGAAGCGATGAATCCCTGGTTTTCTGGCGGAGAGATAACCTCGATCTTTGGTGCGACTAGGGAAGAGTCTTTAACTTGATCTTGCGTAATTATTACCAGTTGGCGGTTGTATTCCCCTTGGACTTTTCGAGCCAGAGAGTAAAAAGATTTTAAGCTGGCCTTGGTAACGGTTAGGCTGGCATCGATCCCTTCACTGCTGATCGAGCCCCAAAGCTGGTAGCGATCGCCATTGTTGGTAATAGTAAAAGGCTTAAGCAATGTTAACATCCCATCGCCATAAGTAAGGCTGCCAGCTAAGCTATCTAAATAAATATCACTATAATGAAAGTTATTTATTGCCAGGGAAACGCCAACTGCTGGTGAAGCCAAACTGCCTCCTAGCAGCAGATTAAGCCCAGCCAAGCCGCCAACGATCTTGCCGGGGAAAAGTAGTTCTAAGTCGGCGCTTCCCTCAAAAGAACCAAAGAGTGTTGTTAAATCTTTTGTTTGCAAAAGAAAATTTCCTTGTAGAGAAGAAAAATTGATCTTGCCACTAGCCGTTAATGACGCAGGGAGCTGTCCGGTGGCTAGGATCTCTAACGTTCCGATGCCGGTCGGATTTCTAAATTGTCTAGGGAGAAAAGAATTTAGAATTCTTATGTCGTCAAGATTGAGCTCCTTGCCTGCAATAGTGAGCTTTGTTGGGACATCTGTCCCTGTCTCGCCGCTAATTAGAACCATGGAATTTCCAGCCCTGATAAAAGTCTCATCTAAAACAATTTTGCCTTCGCCAATGGAAATGTTCCCTTTGGCTAGGTCAAAGGTTTGTTCCGCGATCTCCCCTTTAGTTAAAACCAGCTTTCCTTTAGCGGTTAAATTTCGCAGTGGGGCGGCTAGGAATTCGGGTGTTAATTTTAAGTTCAGGTTACCTTGGAAGCTTGAAAGAGTGGCCGCCATTTTACCGAGATAACCGCGGCCGGATAGCCTCAAGCCAGAAGCTTCGCTTGATAAATTGAGGGTTAGGTCGCTTAGGATCCGGCCGCTGGCAGCGAATACAGCGGTTTTTGAAAAGGCTTTGAAGCTATTTATGAGAAAATCACCGTTTTTGATCGCAAAAGATGAGTTGATGTTTTCAAGCGGCTGGCCAAAAGCGAGAGCCCGAGTCAAGTCGGCTGTTAGCGTGCCCGATAAATTATTCATCGGTCCGGTGATTTTCAGGCGACCGCTGGCTTTTCCTTCAATCCCTGGAGCGGCCTGGGCTAGTTTAGGCAGATCAATTCTTGAAAAATCTGCAGTAAGATTTAATCCAGGAGTGGATCCAAAAAAATCAAAAGAAGCCTTGGCCGCGACAGACGCGTCATAAATAGATAAGTTTTTGGTGGTCAAGCCGAGCTGGCCGTCATTATAAGTGAAAAACAGATCGCCGCTTAGGTTTTGTTCGTAAACAACAGCGTCCGTAAGGATAACTTTACCGGCTAGAGCGACAACGCCTTTTTTGGCCGGGGTTATTTTTAGTGACAGGTCGGCTTTCCCGTCTTTTATTTCCGTGTTTGGCAGGGGAATAAAGTAGTTGCCCCATTTGCGCAAGGGAAGCTCCGTTGCGACAACATTGATCGCGTAATTGCCTTTATCCGGCTCAATGAAGCCGTGGGCCTTTGCTTTTTCCGGGACAAGCCCGGAAGCAGAAAAACCGATCCTAGTCTTTTTTCTTAGATCAACGAAGCCGCTAAATTTTTCGGCGGTGCCGGTGAATGAGGTTGGTTGGCCATAGAAGCCAGATTCGTCCTGATATAAGACCCGGCAATTTTTGAAGACTATCTGGCCTGAAAAAGCCGGTGCGGCGGCCGGCCCTTTTTCTTGTTTTATGATCGATAAAAAATTCCAATCCCCCTGCCTATCGCGGGTAACATTAATAACACCATCAACCACGGTGATCTTGCTCAAGGCCGGGAGCATGTCGCCTTTATTGGCCAGGAATTTGACAACATTGTAATTTAAAACAACCTTTGAAGCGTGGCCGATCCCCGGGATATCAACGCCAAAAAGATCGATCTTGCCGACGATTATGCCGCCGCTGCTGTTAATTGTTACCTGACGGTTAAAAAGCGCAGAAAAGCTCTTTTCGGCTTCGCCTTTAATACCATTGTAAATTGATGCTGACCAATCTTTTATGGAAAAAGCCGAGGTAAGAAAGGTTATTACCAGTAAGAAGAGAACAAGAGAGAGCTTTTTCATGCTAAACAAATATAGCCTGACGCCGGAAAAAAATCAAGGCAGCGGTTAAGCTGCCTTGATAAAAGACTAATGGAAGGAAGAATTAAGTGGTTTCAGTTATATTAATAGATCCAGTGTAAGTGCCATAACTCATAGAGGCGGTAGCTGTACCGTTAAAAGTAAGCGTTATATCCGTCTGGGCGATGCCGTCGACAGTTGTGGCAACGGTAACCGTTCCGGTTGGATAATCAGTGCCACTAGTGATCGGTATAGAAAAGTTAGAGTAAGTGAACGTCATAGCAAGGGTACTGGTTGTTCCCGAAGTCGAAGTAACAGAAAGGCTAAAGGACGTTATGCCACTGAAGGAGATGCTTTCGGCTGTGCTACCTGACCACGTAACGATTCCCTTGTAAGGATTGGCGGCGCTACCATATGATTGGGTGTAACTTATACCAGATAAAGAAACAGTATAGCTGCCGTAGACTTCAACGGTTGTAACTTGACCAGATGCCTCGTCAGTAATTAGTCTAAGATGTAAATCGGCCGAGCTGTTAGAAGTGGTTTCCACCAGATGATAGGAACCGCCCCCCTCATCGGTCGTTGTTGAAGGCCTGATGGAGGCGCTCTTGACCGAAAGAGAACCGATGCTGCCAGTTTGGGCTGAACTTCCCAATAATCCATTGATGGTTTGAGCCATGTTTACGCCGACTGCAGAATAAGCAGCGGCATCGGCACCAGCTAAAGCATCATTCGTTGTAGTAGCGGTTTGCTGGGCGCAGCCGGTAATGATAGTAAATAAGCCAACGATCAATAGCAATGACAAATGTTTTTTCATTAACATCAATGTGTTTGTTCCTCTTTAGAAGCCGATTGAAACATCCGCAAAGGTGCGGGTTAAACCGGAGTTGTTAGCGTCAACTGCTGACGCAAGCCCAAGGCGAACGAGTTTAAAATTTATTTCTGCGCCATAGGTTGTTAAATTTGTGGATGGGCCAGAAACTAACCCGGCTCGGAGAACGACCGTTTCGAAAAAGATCGGATATTCAAGCCCAAAATGGGTGAAACTTCCCGCTTTTTGCATGTCCAAGTCAAGTGCGACTCCTAAGCCAATCCCTGGGATAGTGGTATACGCACCAAGAGCGGTAGAACTATCAGGCGTGATCGTTTGGTCTGCCAGAGGAACTTCGGCATCAAAGGTTACTTGGCCGGTAGTTTTGTTGATATGAGCGAGTTTGGAGGTGCTTTTCAAAACGTAACTGGCCGAGACGTCACGCATGACTGCGCCGACAGCAAGCTTGGAAACATAGGGGACATCAAGCGTAGTTAGAAGGCCGAGGTCAAAGCCCATGCCTGTCCCTGTGCCATAAGTTTGTGTTCCATTCGATTTGTTAGGATCAAGGGGATCGACAGTAGCTGTGATTGAACCTGCAATGGCGCTAATTGATTTGACGTTTACGCCGACATCAAGTGCGGCTGGCAAATAAGGGACAGAAAACGTGGTGCCGAGCGTTAAGGTCGGGTCATAGCGACCACCGGCAACAACTGTACCACCTAAACTTAGAGCCGGTTTGTTTACTGTGACGTTGAGGTTGGGGACGGCGCTCAAACCGATCTTCCTAAAGTTAAGGCCGACAACTCCAGAAAGATTACCAGTAAAATTTAAATTAGTGGAATAGTTATCTAACAGGAATTTGGCCGGATCGCTGGCATTAGCTAATGAATCAGAGAGCGCGGCCATGTCTGTATAAGCGGCTCCTGGTGCAATTCTAAGATCGAAAGCCATGACGTCTCCCCGCATTAAACAGGCTGGATTATAGTAAGCGGCATCAATACCATGGCTGGCAGCGACCCCTGTTCCCCCCATCCCAGCACCACGACCACCAACTAATAACTGGGCAGAAGCCAAACTGACACAGAGACAAACCAACAGTAGACTTAACGCGATCTTTTTCATCTGAACCCTCCTTGTGCCGAGCGAAGCCGAGGCACTTTTAAAAAGTGAATTAATTTTATCACGCGAAGTTGATATGTCAAGCTTAATGTGTTAAAATAACACTTGAACATGCCCAAAAAAGCAAAGCGGAAACGCGGCTTATTGGTAGTGATTTCCGGCCCGTCGGGGGTTGGTAAATCGACCGTGGTGCGCCGGTTGTTTAAGGTTTATCCGGAGCTTTTAATGTCGATTTCTTCTACCACCAGGGCACCGCGGCCGGGCGAGATCCATGGCCAGCATTATTTCTTTATCACGCAGGAAGAGTTTGACCTGCGGGTAAGACAAGACGATTTCCTGGAGTGGGCGAAAGTGCACGGGAGTTATTACGGCACACCGCGCAGTTATATTGAAAAAGAGTTAGACAAGGGGAGGGTTGTGGTCTTGGAGGTTGATGTCCAGGGCGCGACTGCCGTTAAACGGATCGTCCAGGCGGGGGAATTGGAATCATCCGCGGTTTTTATTTTTCTGATCCCGCCGTCGGTCGATATCCTGGCTTTTCGGCTTAAAAAGCGAAAGACCGAAGACGCGGAGGTCGTCAATTACCGCTTGCGGGCGGCGATCGCCGAACTTCAAGTAATGGAAAAGTACGATTATATCGTGGTCAATGACAAAGTCGAGTCGGCCGCGGATAAGATCAAGGCGATCATTAATGTTGAAAAAGAAAGGACGTTATTAAATTGAAAGAATTAAATATTGACGATTTATTGTCCAAGGCGAAAAATAAATTTTTATTGGTCAATGCCGCGGCCGGGCGGGCCAAGCAAGTTTCCGAAGGCTCGCTCCCATACATCGATAATTTTGACCCGACCAATCCGGTCATTACCGCCCTTCGTGAAATTGCCGCCGATAAATTACACATTAAGGTCCTTTCCGGGCCGGCTAAAAAGGTCCAAGAACTGCTGGTTTCGCAAGATGAAGAATCGCGTCCGGCTGACATTAGCCGTTTAGCTAGAGACAAAAAAGTTAGCGCCGCCCCGAAGAAGAAAGAGAAGAAGAAGAAATAAACTCTAAATCCTAAACTCTAAATTCTAAATAATATTAAATGGGGAAAACCCAAATTTTTTAAACTATTTTTGATTTTGAACTTAAGATTTTGAATTTATTTAGTGTTTAGAATTTAGTGTTTAGAATTTTACGCATATGCTTAAGAATAAGACAATCGTATTAGGTGTTACTGGTGGAATTGCCGCTTACAAGGCCGCAACGATTGCTTCCCGCTTAAAAGATCTTGGAGCTGATGTTTGGGTCGTTATGACTGATTCTGCCACTAAGTTGATTGGCCCGGCCACTTTTAGAACTCTTTCCGGTAATCCCGTAATTACTAATTTGTTTGCTGACGACATAGCTTCAACGCCTGTTCCCCATATTTCCCTGGCGGAAAAAGCCGACCTAATTTTAATTGCTCCTTGTACGGCTAATGTTATTGGCAAAATGGCTGGCGGCTTAGCCGATGATGCCTTAACGACCATAGTATTAGCTTCAACCGCGAAAAAATTACTGGCTCCGGCCATGAATTGCCAGATGTGGCAAAGTGACGCGGTCCAAAAAAACATAAATCAGCTTGGTTTGTTTGGCTTTGAATTGATCGGGCCGGAAGAAGGGAAGCTGGCGTGCGGAGATCATGATATCGGTAGGATGAGTGAGCCGGAAGAGATTGTAGCGAGGATTGTTAGTCTGTTAGTCGGTAAGTTGGTTAGCTCGTTAGATAAAAAAGACAAAGATTTATTAGGGAAAAAGATTTTAGTCACTGCAGGAGGGACAAGAGAGGCGATCGACCCGATCCGCTACATCTCCAACCGCTCATCGGGAAAGATGGGCTATGCTTTGGCAATTGAAGCGGCAAAAAGAGGCGCGGAAGTGACTTTAATCTCGGCGCCGACCAGCTTGAACGCTCCTCAAAATGTTAATTTTATTGAAGTTGAAAGTGCGGCAGAGATGCACACTGCCGTCATGGAAAATTTCTCTAAACAAAACGTGATCATTATGGCGGCGGCGGTAGCGGATTATCGTCCGGCTATTACCTTCTGGCAAAAATTAAAGAAGGGCGATGAGACATTTAATTTGGAATTATCAAGAACGATGGATATTTTGGCGGAGCTGGGAGCGAGAAAGAACGGGACTTGTTTAGTTGGCTTCGCGGCCGAGACGAATGACCATGTTGAAAACGCCAAAAACAAAATGCAGGGTAAAAACCTTGACCTTATTATTGTAAATGATACAAAAGCGTTTGAAAGCGAAGTTTCGGAAGTTAAGATCATTGATAAGTCGGGAAATGTCGAAGAATTGCCAGAACTGCCCAAGCCGGAAGTCGCGGGAAGGATCTTAGATGCCATTCTTCGATTATAAATGCCAGGCTTGCCAAAAAGTTTTTGAAACTGTCCACGGAATGGCTGGAAAGCCGGCTGACCTTAAATGCGAGTTTTGCGGCTCAAAAGATCTTCTGCGGATCTTCCATCCTATCGGCCGATTATCTAGCGGTGCCGACCATTCTCACTCCCACTCCAGCGGTAGCAAATGCGGGGCCTGTTCTTCCCACTCCTGCGGCAGCTGCCATTAATCAGCCGAAACGTAATTTCATGTACAATATATAAAGGCTTAGCAATAATGTTATGCAGTTCGCCACTATCACTGGGATCGAATTAATTGCTAATCCATAAATCAACCAGAAAATTAAACCAAAAGAAAAAATGATGAACATCGATAATGACAGATCTTTGGTGTGATGAGATTGATGGGTTTTGATCACCTGCGGCAAGAACGCGATCGTGGTGCAAAACGCGGCTAAGGAGCCGAGCATGAGGGTAATATCCATATCTTTATTCTATCATAATAAGATATAATTTGATTATGTACGCCGAAGTCTTAATAGACAAAGCCTCTAGCGGGATCGATAAGATCTTCCACTATGCTATTCCCCAAGCTTTACAAGCTGATCTGAAAATTGGCCAGCAAGTTAAGGTTCCATTTGGCAAACGAGAGGAGGTTGGCTTTGTTACTGGCTTGGCTAAAGAAGCAGATGTTAAAAATATTAAAGAGATCATTGGAATTGTTAATCCCGAACCGCTTTTTTCTGCCAAAGGTGTAGATTTGGCCAGATGGATCGCCGACTACTATTGCTCGTTTTTTGTGACGGCCCTGAAACTAATGATGCCGGCGGGGGTGAAGAAAGGGGTTAGCAAGAGAGGGGGTAGGAAGATAGTAAAAGCGACTGAAGAAAATAAATCCCCGGTGTTATCTACTCCTTTTACCTTAACGCAAGATCAATCTTCTGCTGTAAAGCTAATTAATTCTGCGATCGATGGGGAAAAGAAAGATACGTTTCTTCTTTTTGGCGTGACGGGGTCGGGGAAGACTGAAATTTACATGCGGGCGATCGAGCGTCTTTTAGAGAAAGGAAAAAGCGCTATAGTTCTAGTTCCAGAAATCGCCTTAACGCCGCAACTGGTTGAGCGTTTTCAGGGAAGGTTTGGGGAGCTAACCGCTGTTTTGCACAGCGGTTTAACGGATAAGTTTCGAAGGATCGCGTGGAAGCGGGTGGCGTCGGGCGAAGCGCGAATAGTGTTGGGGGCGAGATCAGCACTCTTTGCGCCGGTTAATAATTTAGGTTTAATTGTGATCGATGAGGAATATGAAAACACTTATAAATCTTCGGATAAAAGTCCGCGGTATCATGTCCGCGAAGTTTCTGAAAAACTGGCTGAATTAAATAATGCCGTTGTTGTCTTAGGCTCGGCCACTCCGTCGATCGAGACTTATTATAGGTCAGAGTTGGGAGAAGAGATTAAGCGGTTAAATTTACCGACTAGAGTTGATGATCGGCCGATGCCGGTAGTTGAAATTGTTGATCTAAGGCAGGAGCTTAAAGCCAAAAACTTTGGTGTTTTATCAGCCAAGCTTAAAGAAGAAATAAAAAATACGCTGGAAAATCGGGAGCAGGTAATTTTATTCATGAACCGGCTCGGCTATTTTACTTTTGTCATGTGCCGGGAGTGCGGATTGACGATCGAATGCCCTAATTGCTCGGTCTCACTTGTCTACCATACTAATGATCGGAGTCTCCATTGCGGGCGGTGCGGCTATACCTCTAGTTCGCCAACTAGTTGTCCCCGCTGCAACAGCCGGGCGATAAAATATTTTGGGACCGGGACCCAACGGATCGAAGATGAAGTGACAAAGATTTATCCGCAGGCGCGGATCTTGCGCTACGATCGCGACACTACGACCAAGCGAGGCTCGCACGACCAATTCTTTTCTGATCTTTCGACCGGTAAAGCCGATGTTTTGATCGGAACGCAAATGGTCGCCAAAGGGCTCGATATTCCCAATGTGACTTTGGTTGGCGTTGTCTCCGCTGACACGGCGATCGGGATGCCGGAGTTTCGGGCGGCGGAACATACTTTCCAATTATTAACTCAAGTTGCCGGTCGGGCTGGTCGGCATAATAAAACCGGAAAAGTAATTATCCAAACTTACAATCCGGAACACTACGCGATCAAGGCTGCTGGCAAGCATGACTACGAAGCTTTTTATAAACAGGAGCTCGAGCATCGGCGCGAGCTTGGTTATCCGCCGTTTGGGAAGTTGGTTAGTTTGTTAGTTAGTGGGAGCGATAGAAAAAAAACGGCCAAGATCGCCGATGATCTTGGAGCTTTTTTAAAAAGGCGAGTTGGCGATCAAGTCCTGGGCCCCGCGCCAGCGGCAATCTCCAGGTTGAACAGCGAATGGCGTTATCGGATTTTATTAAAAGGTAAAGACCTTGATAAATTGCGGAGTGCTGTTCGTGAAACCTTAGAAAAAGTCGTAGTGCCGGATGATATTCGAGTTGCTGTAGATGTTGAACCAATGGGTTTGTTATAATATCAATATGCCACTCAAGATCTCAAAATTCCCCGCGCCGGTGCTGCGCAAAACTGCGAAGCCAGTTAAAAAAGTAACGCCAGAAATTATCGAACTTATCGATAAGATGATCGCGACAATGAAGGCCGCGCCGGGGATCGGACTAGCGGCGCCGCAGGTTGGCAGGTCGCTCCGGGTCATTGTCCTTGATATCGGCGAAGGAGAATATGCGCTGATCAATCCGGAGGTCATCGATAAGTCAGGCGGCCAAACGATCCTGGAGGGATGCCTTTCACTGCCGGGAGTTGAAGCGCCGGTTGAGCGGGCCTCTTGGGTAAAAGTGAAAGGGATCGATCGGGATGGCGAAGAAGTTGTGGTTGTCGCGGAGGGGCTTCTTGCGACTGTCTTCCAACACGAGATAGACCATTTAGAGGGACATGTCTTTATAGATAGGGTAAAGGACCCATCACTAATTAAGCACGTTCCCAGATCAAAAGAAAAAAAGGAAGAGTTGATCTAATGGAAAAAAGATCAAAACTTGTAGCGAAGAAAAGATTGGACTCAAGTTATCCCGCCTCTATATCCAGCTTATTTAAACAAATTACCAACCAAAAATTAAATAAGTTCAATCCGGACAGCAGCCGGATAATTGCCCGGCCATTTATTCCTAGCGATATAAACCGGATCAAAAGGATTATTGGCTTGGTCCAGGGGCTTAATGAAGATGAAGCCAAGACAATATTAGCCCAGACGTTCAAAGAGTTTTCTTACCGGCATAAAGACATGAAAGGCATCTTGATGAACCATTTCAATGGAGTGGCTGAGTATGTTGAAAACAAAGAAGGGCTTTCCACGGAAAGAAAATTATTGATCGGCTCGTATTTTACCAATGAATATTCAATTGAGTCGGCGGCCCTGTTCAATCCGTCGATCGTAGTCTATCCAAAACAAAACAATCTGAAAAAAGGGGAGACGAGGGTTATTTTAAGTTTCCGGGCGGTGGGTGAAGGGCACATTTCCTCAATTGTCTTTAGAAGCGCGGTCATCGATAGGGAAAACAGCATTTTTATGGAGCCGATCAGCCGATATGTGACAACGCCCAGCATCGTCCTGGACCCGACTTATGGGAAGCATGTTTTTGAGCTCAAGTTGAAGGAGATGAGCATTTACAACGCATTATCGGCGGCGGTGATAGAGAGATTAGGAGAAAACTTTGACTTTAGACAGCTCCAAGAAAGCATAAGCGCTGTCAGCGGCCAGGGGCTCTTGCCGCCAGCGGAGGCCGAAAGGACCGTGACCGAAATGAGCTGGCTGGCAAATTCAAACTACGAAATAATTTTTCCTCCAGAAGACATGATCTCCGAGAGGGTTATTTTTCCAACCGTCGCGACCGAGAGCAACGGCGTGGAGGATGCCCGTTTTGTCCGTTTTATTAATGACGATGGGGCGATAATGTATTACGCGACTTATACCGCCTACAGCGGTTTTGGCATTCTGCCGCAATTGATAGAAACAAAAGATTTCCATCACTTTAAAATGACCACGCTTAACGGGAAAATGGCCAGCAATAAAGGGATGGCGCTTTTTCCCCGGAAGATAAACGGTAAATACGCGATGATCTCCAGGCTTGATGGAGAAAGCCTATATATGATGTATTCTAATAACCTCCACTTTTGGAATGAAGCCAGCCTAATGCAAAAACCGGCAAAATCGTGGGAATTTGTCCAGATCGGCAATTGCGGTTCGCCCATCGAAACCGAAAAGGGGTGGCTCTTGCTGACTCACGGCGTTGGCCCAATGAGAAAATATTGTATTGGGATAGAATTATTGGACCTTAACGATCCGTCGAAGATCATCGCCCGGCTTGACGAACCTTTGCTGTCTCCGGAAGAAGAAGAGAGGGAGGGTTATGTGCCGAACGTGGTCTACAGCTGCGGATCGATCGTGCTTAATAACGAGTTGATCCTCCCTTACGCGACCTCTGATTCTGTTTCCGCTATAGCCGTCATTTCACTTGATGAACTGCTGGGGAAATTGCGTTATTTATAATCGACGGGGTTATAAGTCATAATCGGATTCTTCTTCGATCACGGCGAGCAGGGCCATAAGAAATGAGACCATGCTTTCTCCTCCTTGGTTAAGACTGATCCCGTCCGGGAGAAGACCGTCAGCACAGCCCTTTGTTTCCTCGTCATATAAAGACATTCCCATATCATTCTCGCCTAAGAACCAATCAAAAGCGAGTTTCATTTTTGTTAAATATTCCGGTTTTTTTGTGACCCGGTAGGCGGATTGGAAAGCCAGGACCATGGCCGCAGCGTCGATCGGCTGTTGGTCAAACTTGGCTTTTTCCTGTCCTTTCCTATACCAGCCATTACTGCCGATGACCGAAAGATGCCGGTCGGGGAAATTGATCTTTTCCAGGAAAGATAATGATTCTGTCGCTACTTGCAGGTATTTTTCTTCTTTTAAAATAGAATAAGCGTGAAAAAAAGCCAGGGGGAGGGTCGCGTTATCATAACTTAAGATCTCTTCAAACCATTTCCACTCATCGTCAGCGGTTGACCGGTATTTATCAATAAGGTTTTGGCAGCATTCACGGAGGAGGGTGAAAACCCCTTCATCACTGGGATAGCAGCGCAGATAAGCGCAAAGGCCGATAATAGCAAGCGCTTTTCCCCGCAAGTTTAGGTCGCGCACATGAGGCAGAGCTTTTTTAAAACACTCCGCGGCGAAAGAGCGGTAGGCGTCGCGGGGCGGGCGCCAAACAACGTAGCCGAGCGCCCAGAAGGCCCGGCCAAAGGCGTCATCGGAGCCAACATCATCCATAAAGCGGCGCTGGTAATCCATAAAATTACGGAAGCGGCCGTCAGCTGTTTGCATATAAGCCGTAAAACTGAAATAAGTGGAGAGTAATTCTTTGGCTTCGGGGCTTTTAACCAGGAAAACCGCCCAGGCGGCCACCATCATTGCCCGGGCATTGTCATCCAAACAATAACCGGTGTGGCGGTCAGGTACAATATATTTGGCATGTTGGATCAGTCCCGTCTGGTCGGTCAGGCGTTTCAAGTGCGTTAGGTTAAAAAGAGGGAGCCGCATGGTCGGTACTGATTTAGCCAGTTCTACCCCTGTCTTTTGGGGGGAGGTGGCGGCCTCCTGGAAGACTTTAATATAATTATTTGAGACCTTTTCCCAACACATTTGGCGGCCAAAGGTGTAGGCGTTTTTTTTCATGGCTGTTAATTTTTTTTCATTGGCCAGCAGGTCCAGCAAAACGGAGCTCAATTGTTCCGGATTATTAAAATCAAACAGTTGCCCTCGGCCATCAGCCAAAAGTTCCGTCGCGTACCAATAAGGGGTTGAAATAACGGCATTATTAGCGCCAACGGCATAAGCGAGCGTGCCGCTAACGATCTGAGCCTCGTTTAGATACGGGGTAATGTAGATATCGGTCGCCAAAAGATAGGCGGACAGCTCTTCTTTGCTTAAAAAACGGTTATCAAATACGACGTGGTCCTGTTGGTCTAATTTTGTGACCAGCCTGATAAGGGAGGAGCGGTATTTTTCGCCGTACTCCCTTTGGATATTGGGATGGGTTTGGCCGCAGATCACATAGGTTAAATTCGGGTGTTTTTTAGTCACGGGCGGGAGCGCTTTGATAACGGTTTCGATCCCTTTGTTCGGGCTAAGGAGCCCAAAGGTTAAAAGGACGTCGCGTCCGGCCAGTTTAAAACGCTTTTTATATTGGCTGGCATCGAGCGCGGGAAAATCTGGCGTCCCGTGATGGATCATAGCGATCTTTTTGTTATCTACCCCGTAGATCTCCTTAAGGAATTCCACCGCCCGGTCGCTCATGACCACGACTTTACTGGCCCGTCGGCAGATCTCCTGCAAGATCTTTTTCTGGTTGGGTGTTGGATTCTTCAGGACCGTATGCAGGGTAACGACAAAAGGGATCGCCAGCCGGGAAACAAGCGAGAGGATATAAATGCCGTCCCACCCGCCGAAGATCCCGTATTCATGCTGGAGGCAGACGACGTCGGCATTGCTGGTATTAATGAAATTCGCGGCTTCAAAATAATCTTTTTGCTGTGACTGATTAATAGTAAAGGCCACTCTTTTTGGGTAGGCATATTCCTTGGCCTGGTCATTTAATGCGACCGTGAAAACATTGGATTTGCTGGCCAGGTTTTCCGCCACCGCTTCGCAGAGGTCGGTTGTAAAGGTCGCGATCCCGCAAATGCGGGGAAGATAATTCCCGACAAAAGCAACATTAAGTTTTTTATTCTTGATCTTTTTTGGCATATCTTCATTATAGCGGAAATGCATCAGCCGTGCCAGGAAACACCCCGCGATAACCGTATTGCGGCTAGAGGCCAGGAAGATGTATACTCTTAAAGAGATGAGGATCATATTTTTTGGCACACCCGAACCAGCCGCAAAGATTTTAGAAGCTTTAGCCAAAACAAAGCACGAAATCGCCTTGGTTGTTTCCCAGCCGGATCGGCCAAAGGGGAGAGGACAAATAATTTCTTTCTCGCCGGTTAAAGAAGTCGCGGTAAAACATAAACTACCAGTAGAACAACCAGAAAAAGTCAAAAACAACCCAGACTTTCTAAAAAAGATCAAAGATTTTAAGGCAGATATAGCGGTTGTTGTCGCTTATGGAAAAATATTGCCTAAAGATTTGCTGGATATTCCCAAGCATGGATTCATTAACCTCCATGCTTCGCTCCTCCCTAAATATCGGGGGGCGGCGCCGGTGCAATGGGCGATAATTAATGGAGAAAAGACGACGGGAGTAACGATCTTTAAAATAGTGGAACAATTGGATGCGGGACCGATAGTTGGGAGTCGGGAGTTGGGAGTTGGGAGTGAAGACAACGCGAAGACTTTGCTGGATAAACTATTCACTTTGGGAGAAGAATTACTTTTAGAGACCTTGGTTATGATCGAAAATGGAACAGCAAAGTTTACTCCTCAAGATGAGGAGAAGGTGACTTACGCGCCGATCATTACCAAAGAGAGTGGCGAGCTTGATTGGAAAAAAAGCGCGAATGAACTTGACAACCGGATCAGGGGGTTGTTCCCTTGGCCGGCAGCCCATACTTTCTGGCAGGGAAAAAGGTTGAAGCTCATCAAGGCGGCTCCATTTAATATTGAACTGACCGGCCTAAAAAAATCACCGGGCGAAATCATTGAAATTATCAAGAATGAGGGGTTTGTGGTCGCTACCGGGAACGGCAACTTGCTGGTTTCAGAAGTACAAAGCGAAGGGGGGAGGCCCCTAAATGCTTACCAATTTGCTATCGGTCACGACGTAAAAATCGCTGAAGTCCTTCCCAGTTAAGGCAAAAAACAGGGCTTGACACCCCAGGTATGGTGTGGTAAATTTTCTTTCACCCTATAGATGGAAAATATATGAAATGCCCGTTTTGTGACTCAATTGAAGATAAGGTCCTGGAATCGCGCGAGATCGATGACGGGAGCGCGGTCAGGCGGCGGCGTGAGTGTTCTTCCTGCCGGGGGCGGTTTACCTCATATGAACGGATCGAAGAGCGGCCGCTCCTCGTTATCAAGCGGGATGGGAGAAGGGAGCAGTTTAACCGGAGCAAGGTTGTTAATGGGATCTTGCACGCTTGCGAGAAACGGCCAGTTTCGATCGAAACGATCGAGGCTATAGTGGATGAGATAGAAAAGGAGCTCCACAAAGAAGCCGGGCGCGAAGTATTGAGTTCAAAGATCGGCAGGCTGGTAATGGAAAAATTGCAAGCGGTAGATAAAGTTGCGTATATCAGGTTCGCTTCCGTCTACCGGAAGTTTGAAGATGTGTCAGAGTTCTTAAAAGAAGTTAAAGAGCTGTCGGCAGTACACCCCCACACCAAAGCCTTTGGTGTGGGGGTATAAAAAAAGGAGGAGCAAGAGATGACTACCCAGGTTTTAGACAAAAGAGATTCGACCGATCTAGCGTTGTTCGTGAGGACGTCGAGTGATGACATCGTCGGGTGGGACAGGGAAAAGATCGTTGCCGCCCTGATCAAGGAAACAGAGCTTAACCGCGAGATCGCTGAAGATATCGGCCTGGAAGTGGAGAAACAGCTCAAGGGCTTGAAGCTTAAATCGGTTACCGCCCCGCTGGTCAGGGAATTGGTCGACGTTAAGCTCCTCGAGTTTGGCCTTGAAGAAGCCCGCCGCCGGCACACCCGGCTTGGTTCGCCACTATATGATGTAAAGAACATTATTTTTAACGCGAATAAAGAGAATGCCAATGTCCCCCACGGGCCAGAAGCGACCAATTTAACGTTGGCCGAAAACATTAAAAAAGAATTTGCGCTCCTGCACGTTTTTTCCCAAGATATTGCCGACGCCCACATGAGGGGGGAGCTCCACCTCCACGACCTCGGGTTTATTGACCGGCCGTATTGCAGCGGGCAATCGGTGGAATACGTCAAAAAATTCGGTTTGGACCTGCCCAATTCGCTCTCCAATGCTAAACCAGCTAAACACCCTGAAGTTTTGCTGGCGCAGATGGTCAAATTTTCGGCCGCCCTCCAAGGAGTCTTTGCCGGCGCGATCGGGTGGGATGCGGTCAATATTTTCTTTGCCCCATTTCTGGTCGGCATGTCGGACAATGAGATCCACCAACTTGCCCAGATGATGATCTACGAATACAGCCAGCAGGCGGTAGCCAGGGGTGGGCAGGCGATCTTCTCGGACATTAATATTTATTGGGAAATACCGAAGCATTTTGAGAATGTGCCGGCGATGGGGCCGGGCGGCGAATACACCGGTAAAAAATATAGCGATTACATTGAAGAGTCGCAAAAATTTGCCTGGGCGCTATTTGATGTGTATAAAGAAGGGGATGGTTCGGGCCGGCCGTTCTTTTTCCCCAAGCCGCTTGTCCACATGACCGAAAAGTTTTTTGTGACCCCCGGCCACGAGAAGTTCTTGCGCCATATCTGTGAAGTCGCCGCCGAAAAGGGGAACACCTACTTTGTGTTTGACCGGGGCGAAACGGCCAAAATTTCCGAATGCTGCCGGCTGTCATTTAAATTAGAACAATCAGACCTGGATGATGCCAGGGAGCCGTGGCGGATGAGATATTCCGCCTTGCAAAACGTGACGATCAATCTGCCGCGGATGGCATTTAAAGCCAGTGGTTCCGATTCCAGGTTGTTCGATCTAATTGAGCAGCAGCTGGAAATGGCCGCCAGGGCCCATGTCCAGAAAAAGAAGTTTATCACCGATATTTTAGCGGCTGGATCCCGCGGACCTCTTTCCCTGCTCGCGATGCAGCGTGACGGGCAACAGTACTTGCGGATGTTCCGCGTCAGCTATCTGATGGGTATCCTTGGCCTTAATGAATTAGTAGAAGCCCATATCGGTAAAGAACTCCATGAAAGCGCCGAAGCATTAAAACTTGGCCTTAAGGTCATCTCCTACATGAAGATCAAGTGCGAAGAGTTGTCAAAACGCTACAACATGCATTTTGTCCTGGAACAGACGCCAGCCGAATCGACCGCTTACCGCTTTGCCAAGCTCGATCGGGAACACTACTCCAAATTCGCGGAGCGAGTGACCAAGGGGAACCAACAGACGGGCGAGGTCTACTATACTAACTCAACCTATTTTAATGTCTCTCACCAGATGAGCCCGATCGATAAAGTGAAACAGGAAGGACTCTTCCATCCGCTGATCGATGCCGGGGCCTTGACCCATATCTGGCTGGGCGAGAGCAAGCCCGACCCTGATTCGATCGCCAGCTTTGTGGAAAAAACTTTCCGCCACACGCAAAATTCACAGATCGCTTTCTCGCCGGAATTCACGTCTTGCAACGCCTGCGCCAAAATATCGCGGGGACTGCGGGAGGCTTGTCCGCATTGCCAATCAGACAATATCGAAGGGATCACCAGGATCACCGGGTACTTTTCCCGGATCACCGGCTGGAATAAAGGGAAGACCGGCGAACTAAAGGATAGGTTTAGAACCAATGAACACCTTAACGATTAATAGGGAACAATTTATTGAGAAAGAAGAATCGACCGACCTGTCGGTTTTTGTTAGGACTTCAACCGACGACATTGTCAGTTGGGACAAGGAAAAAATAGTTGAAGCGTTGGGCCGGGAGACTGGGCTCAATGAAGCGATCGCCGGGATAATCGCGATCGAAGTGGAAAAGCAGATCAAGAACATGGCGGTTAAAAGCATTACCGCGCCGCTGATCCGCGAACTGGTTGACGTAAAACTCCTGGAATATGGCTTGGAAGACGCCAGGCGCAAACACACTAGACTTGGAGTGCCGGTCTACGACGTAAAAAAGATCATCGCCCACAAAAACAAGGAGAATGCCAATACGCCGCATTCGCCTGAGGCGACAAATTTGACTTTGGCGGAAAATATTAAAAAAGAATATGCGCTGCTTAGTATTTTTTCCCTGCCGGTGGCCGATGCCCACATGAGCGGCGATATCCACCTCCACGACCTAGGTTTTGTTGACCGGCCATATTGCAGCGGCCAATCGATCGAGTACATTAAAAAATTCGGGCTTGATCTGCCTGATGCCAGCCGGACAGAACTGCCGGCCGAAGATGCCGATGCCCTGGTTTCGCAGGTGGTAAAATATTCGGTCGCCCTTCATGGTTTTTTTGCCGGGGCGATCGGGTGGGACGCGGTAAATGTTTTTATCTCTCCTTTCCTTGAAGGGTATAGTTATGAGGGGATCAGGAAAGTAGCCAGAAAACTGATCCTTGAATTCGCGACGGTCGCGATCTCCCGAGGCGGACAGGGGCTTTTTTCCGACCTTAATATTTACTGGGAGACACCGAAGCATTTTGAGGCTGTTCCGGCGTTAGGGCCCAACGCTAAATTTACCGGCAAGACTTACGCCGATTATCTACCGCAAGCGCAAGCGTTTGCTAAGGCGATGTTCGAAGTCTACAAAGAAGGGGATGGGGCCGGCCGTCCTTTCTTTTTCCCTAAACCTTTGGTCCACATTACTGAAAAGTTTTTTGGGACGCCGGGACACGAAGAGTTCTTGCGGCTGATCTCCGAAGTCGCGGCCGAAAAAGGGACAACCTACTTTGTGTTTGACCGGGGTGAAACGGCTAAAATATCCGAATGCTGCCGGTTGGCTTTTAAACTTGAATATTCTGATCTCCAAGATGCTAAAGAACCATGGCGGATGCGCTATTCGGCGATCCAGAACGTGACGATCAATTTGCCGCGCGTCGCCTACCGGGCGGAAAAAGATGAGTCCAAGCTTTTCCAGGAGCTGGAAAAGACCTTGGTTGTTGCGGCGCAGGCCCATAAGGAGAAAAGAAAATTTATTGAGCAGCTATTAGCCGAAGGGAGCACGGGACCGCTTTCTCTCCTGGCGACGAAGAGGGATGGCGAGACCTATTTGCGCTTGCGCCGGGTGACCCATCTGGTGGGGATCCTGGGACTCAATGAGATGATCCAGCATCATTTAGGCCAGGAACTCCACGAAAGTCCCCAAGCGTTAAAACTGGGGCTTAAAGTGATCTCTTTTATGAAAGTTAAATGCCAGGAGTTATCGGAAAAATACGACCTCCATTTTGTCCTTGAACAGACACCAGCTGAATCAACCGCTTACCGCTTTGCCCGACTTGACCTTGAACACTTTCCTAAACAAACGGCCAAGGTGGTGAAGGGAAAACTGGGGTCGTCAGAAATTTATTACACCAACTCGACTTATTTTAATGTTGCCCACGCGATGAACCCGGTCGAAAAAGTAAAGCAAGAGGGCTTGTTCCATCCCTTGATCGACGCGGGGGCGTTGACCCATATCTGGCTGGGAGAATCCAAGCCGAACGCCGATTCAATTGCCAATTTTGTGATCAAAACTTTCCGGCAGACAGAGAACGGCCAGATCGCCTTTTCGCCGGAATTTACTTCGTGTTCCGATTGCGGCCGGACAGTCCGGGGATTGCAGACCGCCTGTCCTCATTGCAGTTCGGAAAACATTGAAGGGATCACCAGGATCACCGGTTATTTTTCCCGGATTCCCGGTTGGAACAAAGGAAAGATAGCGGAGCTGCGTGATCGCTACCGCTCGGCCGAAATGATCTAAAAGGAGGGTTTATCATGGAAAAGACGGAAGTAAAAGTATTTGGAAAACCGGGGTGCGAGTATTGTAAGACGACGATGAAAAAGTTCGAGACCTTCCTTGGCCGGTGGAAGATCGATGAATCTGACGTTAAGCTCTCATTTTTTGATATGGAGACAGTTGACGGCTTAGCTGAAGGGGCATTTTACGGCGTGACCAAGATACCTTCAACCGTGATCGAAAAAAAAGCGGATGTCCTAAAACGCTGGGATGGCGTAGTGCCACTATCGGAAGAGTTCAAGGATTTTTTTGGCGACCTATCGATGCCGGCGGACGCAAAAGAAATTAATTAGTTTTACCTTGGTGCGACGACGATCGCATTGCTGACGGAGACCGCAGAGCCGCTGACCGGCTGATTGACGACGCGGCCGTCGATCCACATTGTAGTTGAAGAACCCCCGTCTAAATTCATCGCGTCGACAGCACCCAGGTTTAGCATGAGGTCCGACAGTTCTTCCAGTGTCACCCCAATTGAGACTTTATCGCCCCGTTGGCTTTTTTGGCGGGGGAGACCGTCGACCGTAACAAAGAGGAGCTTTCCTTCTTTGGTAATGCCGATCGCCGTCCTGGCTGCCCGGCCGTTGGCAATATCGGCTTTAAATTTTTCTTCATTCTTAGAGACGTAGGGGATCCCGCTTTTTAGCAACCGGGGACCACCGGAGATCATATGGAGGATGCTCTTGGGCGAAGAAGCGTAGGGAGCTATTTGAATGTGGACATCAAGCTTATCTCCCGCTTTGACGTTATCAGTTAAGAATTGTGAAGCTGGACCGCAGATCGAGAGGACGTAGCCATCTGGCGGAATGGTCGAATCACCATTTTTAATTTCTTTAACAACTGAGCCGCTAATGATCAGCTCAATACCATTATTGTTTGTTCCGGTTTTTTCACCCCAGGCGGGAGTGTAAAGCACGATCGAAGCACCATCTTGCCCCTGATTGACACCGGTAATGTTATAGCGGACGCCTTTTTTAGTCTTAAAATAGCAGTCAATTAAAATGTTATCAATTATGGCTTGCCGATCGTCGGTTAAGATCAGGGCGGTCCTGTTATAGACCGGCGAAGAGACAAGCTCTTTATCGATCAAAAGGGTGCCCAGCGGCTTGCCAGTATAGGCAAAATAGGTCCCGTTAATCGCGGCGATCGCCCCTTGGTCTTCGGCGATCGTGCCGACCCTAGCCCGAAAAAAATGTTTGTTAGAGGGGGCTTCTTTCCATGGGTTAAGGAGGTTAATAAAAGAAGAGAAAGCGTTGGCTTTATCTTTCCGGGCTAAGGCCGGAAAAGTGTCGACTTTGCTGGGGTCGATCTTTAGGACATGGGAAATAACCCGGCCGTTAGGCGTGCTTTTTAAGACCTTTAAATGTTCCAGCCCGTCAATAATCGTGCCGCCGGAGATCAAATTGGTGTATTCGCGGTTAAAGTCGATAACAAGCCTATCGGGATCGCTAAGATAAAATATATTATAAGGGACAGGCTCATAGAGGGGGATCGAGACCTTTAACCCATCGTCTTCTTTTTCAACCTCAAGGTAACGGATGATAATGTCGTTAAAATCAATATAATTTTGAATATCCCCGGTCGCTTCGCATTTGGGGAGGTGGACGATGATCTTTTCTTTTGATTCATCAAGCTTATAGGAGAATTCAGAGTCAAGGTCAAGGACGATCCTGATCTTTTCCGGATAATATCCAAGCCTGATCTTATAAAGCTTGGCCGCCTGGCTTGCCGTGCCAAGCAGAAAAAAGAGCAGGATAAAAGGCAAAGCTTTTTTCATCATTTTGATTGTGATATTATAACATCGCTATGAGCCAAGATAAACAGCGAGAGAGGTGGGGGACGAAGCTGGGGATAATTTTAGCCGTAGCGGGGTCGGCTGTTGGCCTTGGCAATTTCTTGCGTTTTCCGGTCCAAGCCGCCCAGAACGGCGGCGGCGCTTTCATGATCCCGTACTTTATTTCTTTTCTTCTCCTTGGCATTCCGCTGATGTGGATCGAATGGGCGATCGGGCGCTACGGCGGGCTTTTTGGCCATGGCAGCGCGCCGTTCATCCTTGATCGGATCTGGAAAAACCGGGTGGTAAAATATCTTGGGGTGATCGGGATCTTTGGCCCGGTCGTGATCTTTATTTATTATACCTATATCGAATCTTGGCTCCTTGGATACGCTTTTTTCGCGGTTACCGGACAACTCTTCTCAATTAATACGCCCGAAGGGATGAAAGGATTCCTGGCCGCTTATCAAGGCTTAGCGCCAGGCAGCAACATTTGGACCGCTTACACCTTTTTTATCATTACTTTTTGCTTGAATTTTTACTTTCTTTACCGGGGGATAGCTGACGGGATAGAAAAGTTTTGTAAGATAGCATTGCCAGTCCTTTTTTTCTTTGGGTTCATTATTATGATCAGAGTATTAACGCTGCCTGGCATTACTGTCGGCTTGGGGTATATGTGGAACCCCGATTTTTCGGTTTTAACGAGTGCCAAGGTTTGGCTGGCGGCGGCGGGGCAGATCTTTTTTACTTTAAGCGTTGGCATTGGCGCGATCTTAACTTATGCCAGTTATTTAAAGCGGGGAGATGATGTTGTTCTTTCCGGTCTCACGGCGGCTTCGACCAACGGGTTAGCTGAAGTGATACTTGGGGGCTCAATTATTATTCCGGCCGCTTTTCTTTTTTTGGGCGCGGCGGGAGCGGCCGCGGCGGCGGGGAGCGGAGCCTTCAACCTTGGATTTGTGACGATGCCTTTGATCTTTAACCAGATCCCATTCGGGTCTTTCTTAGCCATCCTCTGGTTTACCCTCCTTTTTCTGGCCGGCATTACCTCTTCGGTTTCGCTGGCCGAGCCGGCGGTCGCTTTTGTGTCCGATGAATTTGGGCTGGAGAGAAAAAGGGCGGTGAAGCGGTTAGGGATAGTCCTGTTTCTATTATGCCAACTGCCGATCTTCTTCCTCGGGAACGGGGTCGTCGATGAGCTTGATTTTTGGGGCGGGACTTTTTGCCTGGTCCTTTTTGGAACGATCGAAGTGGTTTTGTTCGCCTGGGTTTTTGGGATAGAAAAAGCTTGGGCGGAGATCCATCACGGGGCGGAAATGAAGATCCCGGGTTTTTATAAGCCGATCATTAAATATGTGACGCCTACTTTTCTCTTTTTGATCCTGGGCTTTTGGTTCATCCAGCAGGGACTGCCGGTCATAATGATGCAAGGAGTGGCGGAAGCGCAAAAGCCTTACGTGCTGGCGACCCGGATCGGACTGCTCTTATTATTTTTAGCGATCGCCTACTTGGTTCGCAAGGCGTGGTATAGGAAAAAAGCCTTGGGAGAAGTAGAATGACGATTTACGGTTGGATATTTTTAATTATCTCGTGGAGTTTTATCATCGGCCTTTGCCTTTATTGTTTCTATCGGGTGCTTAAGGAGCCTGAAGCAGAGTTGTAACTTCTTTGATCACCCACTCCGGCGTGGAGGCCCCGGCAGTGATCCCGATCTTGGCTTTTCCTTTAATCCAGTTCTTATCCAGTTCATCAGCTGTTTGGATCTGGTGGGTTTCGGTCCCGGTCTGGGAGCAAAGCTCGGCCAAGCGTTTGGTATTGGCGCTCATCTTATCCCCGATCACCAGCATTAACTCAACTTTCTGGGCTAGCTCGACCGCGGTATTCTGACGCTTGGAAGTGGCGCCGCAAATGGTTTTGTGGACGACCAGCTCTTTAAATTTACCGCGGAGTGCTTTAACGATCGCGTCAAAATTCGCTTCTGATTGGGTAGTCTGGGCGACCACGCCGATCCCAGACTGGAAAAAATTAAGAGATTCAATGCCGGCCAGATCTTCCGGGGTTTGCACCACTAATGAGTTTGTCCCCGCCCAACCTAGCAATCCTTTGACTTCAGGATGCCCTTCGTCGCCAATGATAATAACGGTCATCCCTTTGTCGGCCAGTTCTTTGGCTAAATGCTGGGCTTTTTTTACCCAGGGGCAGGTGGTGTCGATGATTTCTAGCTTCAGTTTTTTTGCTTCATTGTAGACTTCGGGAGAAACACCGTGGGCGGAGATCAGCAGGCTTCCTTTGATGCCGGTAGGAATCTCGGATAAAGACTTGACGGTTTTGATCCCGGCGTTTTTTAGCTTTTCCACCACCTGGGAATTATGGACCAGATTACCAAGCATGTAGACCGGCTTTCCGGTTTTAGTCTGTTCCAGGGCGATCCGATAGGCCCGTTCAACCCCTTCGCAAAAACCGGCGTGCTCGGCGATCAATATTTGCATGCAGACATTATAAACGAATTATTAAATAAAGTGAAATCCCCCAAAAAACCGGAGGATATTTAAATGTTATGGGACCAACAAGAAGAATTGTATCCAGTCCTTGGCTGGTGTCGAAAGAAACAGGCGATTTGGATCGTTGCCCTTCAAGGCGGGATGTGACGCGTCAAAGGTTAAGGGCCTTCGGCCGAGAGATGAGACTACGGCTGGAGAATGAAGACAAAGCAAGACGGTTTACTCTAATAGATCCCGGAAATATCGCTGACCAAGGATTGAATTCTTTGTGCGTAAATAATAAGGTTTACCGTTTGCGCAACAAGATAAAGGTTTACGGTTGTGCAAGTGCCGGCGCAATGGAGAGAGTGTTAACCTTTCTGAATAATAGAAAAGGCGCCTATCAACTTAAATTATCGGGTTGGGTGGAAGTGAATCCCGTGCGAAGAGAAGATAGTGGAATGGGAAGCGTAAGGATCGATAATATGTATGACAAGGAAGAGAGTGGCTATCTTGAAGTTGATCAGGTGCATGGTTGGCCAAAAGATTTGGCCAGAAGCATCAAAAAAGCAGAGGATGCCGGCGTACCTAAGTTTTTTGGCTTTTTAGTCCAGGTAAAACCGCGTTCGTGAAAATAAAGTGAAATTTCCGCCAAAACGTGCCGATATATATGTAGAAGAGACCATACCTTTCACTGATTGTCGAGACAACTAAACCTCCGAGCCTGTTCGGAGGTTTTTTGTTAGGCGTGGATGCCTTCTTTTGCCATTCGTTTGATCGCTTCCGCGATCCGCTCTTTCGGTAAAGTAATGGCCATTCTAATATAGCCTTCACCAGACGGGCCGTAGCCGCTACCGGGGACGACCAAGATACCGCATTGCACAAGCAGTTTTTCGGTGAAAGAGTTGGAAGTTTCACCCTTAGGGACTGGGATCCACATATAAAAAGTTGCTTTGGGCTTTTCGAGCTTCCAGCCGAGCGAATTCAAGCCATCGATCAAGACATTCCGCCGTTCTTCAAATACTTTGTTATTTTGCTTAACACATTCTTGCGAACCAGAGAGGGCCTCGATTGCCGCGTATTGAACCGCTTTAAACGCGCCGCTGTCGATATTTGATTTAATGGTTGCCAAGGCTTGGATCGCTTCTTTGTTGCCGACCGCCATGCCGATCCGCCAACCGGTCATGTTGTAGGTTTTCGAGAGCGAATGGAACTCAATCGTAACTTCTTTGGCTCCGGGAATTTCTAAAATGCTGGTTGGTTGGTATCCATCGTAGCCCATTTCAGAATAAGCCAGGTCGGAAACGAGCAAAAGATCGTTCTTTTTAGCAAAAGCTGCGCACTTGGCCAGGAAATCTTTGTTAGCTACCGCACCAGTTGGATTATTCGGGTAATTAATAAAAAGGAGTTTTGCTCTTTTTAAAATATCGGCTGGGATTTTATCAAGCTCGGGAAGAAATTTATTTTTTGCTGTTAATGGCAGGAGATATGGTTCTCCTCCAGCCAAGGTGGTGCAGATCTTATAAACTGGGTATGAAGGATCGGGGACTAGTGAGACGTCGCCGGCGTCAATAAAACAGAGTGGAAGATGGGCTAACCCTTCTTTAGATCCGATCAAGGCGCAAACTTCTGTGGCCGGATCAAGGTCGACATTAAAACGTTTTTTGTACCAATCCGCAACTGCTTTCCTGAAGCTTAATTCACCTTTTGACGTTGGGTAATTGGCAGACGACTTAGAATTTAGGACCTCGGACATTTTCTTGATGATATGTTCCGGTGTCGGCAGGTCAGGATCGCCAATCCCAAAATCGATAACATCAATTCCTTGTTTTTCCAGCTCCGCTTTCTTCTCTTCGATCTTAACAAAGAGGTAAGGGGGGATCAGCTTTAATCTTTTAGATAATTTCATGGTTTTCCTTCTGGTTATTGAATATATTCTCCTTCAAACACTTTTTCCGCCGGGCCGCGCATCAGGACATGGTCATCATCGGTCCATTCGATGTCTAAATTTCCGCCGGGAAGGTGGACGATTGCGCGTCTCCCGATTTTACCAGCTTTGTGGGCTGCGACAACGGAAGCGCAAGCACCGGTACCGCAAGCCAGCGTTTCTCCCGCTCCCCGTTCCCAGACCACAACTTCGATCTCCTTATCATTGATGATCTGAACGAATTCGACATTAGTCCGGTTGGGGAAGTGGGGATCATTTTCGATTAACGGACCGACAACAGGCAAATCTATGCTTTCTAATTTGCCTGTAAAAATAACGGCATGCGGATTTCCCATCGAGACTTCGGTGATGTCGAAGGTGAAGTTGGGAGTTCGGAGTTGGGAGTTCGGACATAATTTTGGAACACCCATATCAACCTCAACTGCCACCACCTTGCCATCTTGGAGAATTACTGCTGGGAGCATGGTGCCGGCTAAGGTTTCAACCGAAATCACTTCTTCTTTTAGTTGGTCGGTTTCGTAAACGTATTTGGCGAAACAGCGGATCCCATTGCCGCACATTTCAGCTTCACTGCCGTCAGGATTGAGGACTTGCATCCGGTAGTGCGCTTTCTCTGAAGGCCGAACGATCAACAAACCATCAGCCCCGATGCCGAAGTGCCGGTCGCAGGTGGAGATTGCCAATTGTTTAAGGTCGACGCCGTCCAGTTTAACTTTCCGGCTGTCGATCAAAACAAAGTCGTTGCCGAGCCCGTGAAATTTAGAAAAATGAAGCATTGGTTGTCTCCGATTCCCAAATGGTGACCTTAGAAACAGATTTAAAAACTTTTTTCAGTTTTTTATGGATCAACGCGGCTAAATTTTCGGAAGTCGGGTTGATCGCTTGGAACGGGGCGACCTCGTTTAAATAATTGTGGTCATAATCTTTAAGCGTTTCTTTGAGCTCTTTCCTGATCACTTTAAAATCTTCGAGCAAGCCTAAGCGATTTAATTTTTCTCCTTGTAAATAAACTTGGACTTTCCAAGTGTGGCCATGGAGGTTCTCGCAGGGGCCTTCATACTCCCGCAAAGCGTGCGCGGCGTCAAAAGTTTCTTCGACCATTAGCTCGAACATGACTACATTATAACATGCTTAGCGTGGGTGATGGGACGGCCAAGAAGGCGCGAACCGACTTCGAGGAATTGGTTGAGCGGTCCGGTGACCAGATATTCGTGCTTAGCTATGGAATTTAAGGGTTTAAGTGTTCCTAAGTCCTTCAAAAGTTTTTTTGTTTCCCGGGCGGTCTCTTCGGCCGGGTCGACTAATTTGACTGATTGGCCAGCTTGTTCCTGGATTAATCTAGCTAAATGAGGATAGTGGGTACAGCCTAAGATGATCGTGTCAACCCCGGCTGCTTTTAGAGGTTTTAAATATTCTTTGATCACTTGCCGGGTTTCGTCGGTTTCGGTCAAACCCCTTTCGATCAGTGGAACAAAAAGGGGACAGGCGACGGCGGTAACTTCGAGGTCAGGCCGGAGGGATCTTAAGATCTCTTGGTAAGCGCCGGAATTGACCGTTCCGACCGTAGCCATGACCCCGATCTTACCGGTCTTAGTTGCTTCGAGCGCCGCTTTTGATCCGGGCATAATTAAATTTATAAGATGAACTTTATAGCGGTCTTTTAAAACCGGATAAGCGATCGCTGATGAAGTCCCGCAGGCCATGACGATCAGCTTGGCGCCGTGATCGATCAGATACGGAATTATCTCCTCATTGATTTTGACGATCTCCTCCGGTGGCCTGTTCCCATAAGGAACTCTGGCGGTATCGGCGAAATAAATAATGTCCTCATGAGGGAGCTGTCGCATGATCTCGGCCAAGACGGTCAAGCCGCCGACGCCGGAATCAAAAATGCCGATAGGGGAGGAAGGGGCGACTTTATTCGCCTCCGGTTTTTCACCGGCAGCTTTGTCGGTTATCCTGCCCGTGGCGATCTTTCTGATACTACTTATTTCGGAAATAATTCTTTACTCCTTTAACAATGGCGGCGGCCACCTTTTGCCGGAACGGTTCGGAGCAGGCCAGTGAATCCTCATCGCTATAAGTCAAGTAGACCGGTTCCAGCAAGACCGACGGGATATCAATGTTTTTTACGACATAAAATGGGACCCGATGGAGCCCCCGGTCACGCCGTCTAATTCCCCGGACGACCGCTTTGTGCATAGTTTGGGCAAAGCGTTGGCTGGTCAGGTTATAATAGTACGTTTCTGTTCCGCCGATCTTACTGCTGTAATTAGAATTATAATGGATAGAGATGAAAATGTCAGCGCCCGACCTATTAGCGTATTTGACGATCTCCTGGAGCCTCCCGCGCCGGTCTTCGTTCCTGGTTAAATAGACAGTTGCCCCTTCTTCCCGGAAAAATTTGGCCGCCAGCTGGGCGGTTTTTAAAGTTAAAGTCTTTTCCTTAACTTTTGAACAAGAAAGGGCGCCTGGGTCGTCTCCCCCATGGCCCGGATCGAGGATTATTTTTTTGCCGCGGAGCGTCTGGCCTTTTAGCGGAGAGAATTTCACCGGTTTTAGCGGTAAACCCCGTTTTTTTACCTCAACCGATTCCCAAGCGAGTTGGCGGCTGGAGAGATCATCCAAGCGGTCGCCGATCTCGATCACCGATTTACCTTTGCCAAAAACATTAACTATATCGTAATCAATTTTTTTCTTTAAAGTAATAATTAAGCGAGTGGTGTTGGCGTCTTTTTTGGTAACCTTGATCGCGGCGATCCGATTTGACTTTCTTTTAATGACTTTGATCTTGGGGCTAGCTTTAGCTGACGGAAAATCGATATACAATTTATTTTCAAGTAATATTCCCTGGGCTTCAGACCAGCCAGTGGTATAGACATCAAGATAGTCGTAACCGCGGTCGATCGTGTGTTCGACCTGGGTGAGGGAAACTGTTTCGGCCAATGACGAATGGCTAAAGACCAATGACGAATTAATGATTAGTAATATAAGGAAGACAAAAGCCCTCACCCCTAGCCCCTCTCCCATAGGGAGAGGGGTAGTCTTTTCTTTTTCGATTGTTAATACTCCCCCTCTCCTCTTGGGAGAGGGGGCAGGGGGTGAGGGTTTCAAATCATTCATGCTTCTTTATTAAGGCCAGAAGTATTTCTCTTGTGTTGAGTGCGGGATCATCGAGGACTTTTTCGAGGAGCGCGTCTAAAATTTCGCCGACTTTGGGCCCTGGCTTGACCTTTAAGGCCTCCATGACATCAAGTCCGTTGACTTTTAGGTCGCGGATATGGAGCGCGTTCTCTTCGGCGATGATCTTATCGATCCGCTTTTGTAACTCGACCAAATAATCGCTCCCGACCGTCAACTTCATCGCCTTGGTATCGGACCGCCTCAGGGCGAATAGATCGCCCACGTTTTCTACTCCGCCGATCCGCCGAATAAAGCGCCGAACCGCCGAGTCGCTCCACTTATTTGAATAATCGAACATATGATTAGCAACGAGGTTGACGACCTTATCTGTATCGCTGGCGCTAAATTTCAACCGTTTCATGAGCTTCTCTACCATTTTGGCTCCGGCCTGATCATGATTATAAAAAGTATGATCGACTTTACAGCTTGGTTTGCCCAGATCGTGAAAAAGAGCCGCCAACCTGACGCTAAGATTATTTATTGGTGCAGCGTCGCAAGAATATAAGCTGTGCCAATAGACGTCGTGAGGGTGGAATTCCGGCGGCTGGGCGACGCCAAAACAGGCGTCAAGCTCTGGCAGGACGATCTTTAATAGACCCGACTGGCGCATCAGTTCGAGGCCGACCGAAGGCTTATTGGCCGAGAGCATTTTTATCAACTCATCGTGGACCCTTTCGGCGGCAACTTTTTGGAAAACCGGCAAGGTTTGGCTGATCGCGGCCATGGTGGCTGGTTCGACCTGGAAATTCAACTGGGCGGCAAAACGGCAGGCGCGCAGGGGCCT
>JBDRLW010000019.1:0-23769 GCA_043812655.1 bacterium
AAAGGGAAGGTCTTCCGCATCGGCCATCTTGGCTATGTCGACTCGCTCGACCTGATCGGCGCTTGGGCGGCCGTGGAGATCCTTTTTAAACGGCTGGGAGCCAAGATCAACTTTGGCGCCGGCGTCAAAGCGATGATGGAATTGTTATAAGCCGCGTTTAAGCCTCAAATTATTTCCGCTTGACATTCTTTTTAGGAGGAATATAATCCTTTCATATTAAGCAAATTGGGTATGGTAATTAAAAACACCCAAAAAAGGAGTTAGAGATGAAAAAGCTGTTGTTTATTGTTTTGGGCATAACGTTAGGAATCATGATCGGCCGAGGAGATGCTGATCCTTATAGTTGGAGAAAGACGGTTAGCCTAAGCGGAACCACAAATCCTACTAAAATGAGAATAGACGGCCGTTACTTATTTATAATTGATGAAGCGAATCCGGGTAAGATAGCAATTATTGATAAAGATGCAGCACTTCATGCTAGCAGTTCTGTAGGAAATGCCTATACGATCGGAGGCGTTTCGGGATCGGGTAGTTATCACTTTAATAATACGGGGACTTCATTGGGTATAGAGGGAAATGATATTCCAAACTTTTATACCTTGGATAGGGATGATAATAATGGTGAAAAACTACGCGTTAAACATTTTGCTTATACGGCAAATATGCTAGCGACTTCGCCAAGCAATTTAAGTTCTCCATCAATTCTTGGTGATTGTTATAGAGGGCAAAACACTTTTGGTTATCAGGATGACGGGAGTGATAAAAATGCCAAAGGCCATCATTTAAATTATGTTGATTTAATACAAACCAAAGGGTATGGATTGTGGGTAAGTGGCTCAAGCAAATATGTGTTGGGCTGGAGAAAAATTTCTGGACGTTATGATCAAATGAAAGAATTTTTCTCTTCTTCTATTGCTGTTGTAGAAGAACAGGTCGGTATCTGGGAGATTCGAGATGGAGTAGGATATAAGTTTATTAAGCTTGATTTTGGTCCGGCACAAGAATTAGTCGATATTAATGATCGCTTTGTGGCTACGAAGACAAAAATATATGTTCTTGATTATAGTAGTGGTTACGGAAATACAAGGATTGCCAGTACTTGGACTGGCTTGCCGGGAGAAGGGAATTTTGGGTCAATAGGGGCGATCACTGTTAGCGGGAATAAGCTGTATATTGTTGACAATGGTAAACAGAAGGTTTATAAAACAGCTTTAAACGGTACAATTGAGGAGCACATCAACTTAACCTCAGCTTCTGGAATGAACACAATTAACATTTCAGGCTTGGTGGTTGATAAATTGGATAATAATACTATTTATCTGCTTCAACCAGGGTCAAAAACTATAATGGTTTACCGCAATGATAATGCTCCTGCACAACCGAATATAAATGCGGGTATATATATTAATAACCCAGGAAGCATGAATCAGTTGGGCGCTGCAACGATTCCAATCAGTTGGTCTTCATCTGGTGTTGAGAATGTTAGGATCGATTATTCATTAGACCAGGTGAATTGGATAGAAATTGCTCGCTCTGTTCCAGCTTCTCAACATCTTTATAATTGGACTTATTCAGTTACCCAACCAAAATTAGTATACATAAAGATAAGTGATGTAAATAATTCTGGCACATTTAGCAAGGTAGGATTTTATCCACTAGTAAGACAAGCTGCTTCTACTACCACCACTCTCTCTTCTACAGTTAATGTTACTGTTACCGTTAAAGTGAATGGTGTGGCGGCTAGTGGCGCGAGAGTAAAAGTGCAATTAGTACCGCGAAAGGGGGAGTTATCGACGGCGCCTATTTATAAAGTAACGGATAGATCTGGCCGGGCTACCTTTAGCCTAAAACCGGGCAGGGAGATACAAGCAGTGGCGACAGTTTTAGCATTCCGTAAAGTCTTGAGTTCACAACCGGCCCCTGTTGTTTATAAGACCCCGACTTCCGGCACGGGAGCTTTGGAGTTGAAAATAACTAAGTAGTAATAAATTTCAGTATCCTATGACCGGCCTTTTAGGGAGAAATTTCTAAGAGGCCGGTTTTTTTATCCCCACACCAAAAGTAATAGGGATTTTTGGTGTGGGGATGTATGGTATAATATTATTGAGGTGATGAGATGATCCAACATGAAAACTTACCGGAACCATTCAATAAGCCCAAAATAGAAGATCAACTGCAGGCGGTTTGCCAAAAAAATGGGATCGTTTTTATGGCGATGTTTGGTTCTTTTGCCAGGGGAGAGCAGAAAAGGACCAGCGATGTTGATTTAGCCATTAAGTTCCAAAAAAATTCCAAGAAAACATTGTTTGATTTGGTTAATTTGGAATATGAAATGAAAAAAGTTTTTAAAAGGAAAATAGATATTGGGCTTTTCCGCAGTATTAACAAACATGTTGTTGGCCAGGTAAAAAAAGAGATGAAGGTCATTTATGAGGAAAGATGAGGCTTATTTAAAAGACATTTTAGATGCTATTGTAGATGTCCAGAAGTTTGTCAGGGGTATCAGCTACGAACAGTTTTTTAACAACAAAGAAAAGCAATACGCGGTATTAAAAGCGTTTGAAATTATTGGCGAAGCGGCAAAAAAAGTTAGCAAAGCATTGCAAACTAAACATTCACAGGTTCCCTGGCGTGACATTGCCGGAATGAGGGACAAATTGATCCACGATTATTTTGGTGTTGATATTGAAATAGTCTGGGACACAGTGGAAGAAAAGTTGCCTAGCCTCAAAAACGAGATCAAAAAGATCTTAAAAGACGAGTTTTAACCCCACGGTTGGCATATGCCCAATTATAAACTTACCTTCTCATACGACGGTTCTGATTTTTCCGGTTATGAGCTTCAGCCGGGGAAGCGGACCATTCGCGGAGAAGTTGAAAAAGCCCTCTACAGAATCTTCAAACAGCCGGTAAAGATATATTCTTCTTCACGGACTGATTCAGGTGTCCATGCGTTGGGGAATGTCATCTCGTTTACTACAAAGTCATCGATCCCACCTTCTAACTTACAGAAAGCTTTGAATGCGGTTTTGCCGGACGATATCAGGATAGTCGGTAGCGAAATAGGCCGTAGCAAAATAGGTGGAAAGAAAGAATTTAACGCGAGGTTTGACGCTAAATCAAAAACATACGAATATCTGATCTATAACGGGGAAGTTTTACCGCCGCACCTGCGAAAACTGGTTTGGCACGTGAAGCCAAAGTTAAATCTAGCGGCGATGAAAAAAGCAGCGAAATATCTGGTTGGCAAACACGATTTTTCTTCTTTTTGCGCGGCTGGCGGTGACGATTCTAATTTTATCCGGATTCTACATTCATTGGACATTGGACATTGGAAATTGGTCATTTTCCCTAGTTGTAAGTCGTCAGTCGTTAGTTGTAAGTTCTCCGGCAACGGTTTTCTCTATAAGATGGTTAGGAATTTAGTAGGGACGCTGGTTGATGTTGGCTTGGGAAAAACTAAACCGGAAACGGTTAAAGAGATATTGAAAGCTAAGAACCGGCGATTAGCCGGTAGAACGGCTCCGGCGCAGGGGTTATGTTTGGTGCGGGTAAAATATTGATGGCAGGGGACAAGCCCATGCCCTACATGTTAAAATATAATACATGATATTAGAAAACTTGCTAAGAGAAATTGACGAAAAAAAGGCGAAAATTGATAAAGCCAGGCCGCTGCCTAAGATCATTCTCGATAAACTGACCGATTACCTCGATGTCGAATGGACTTATAACAGCAATGCGATCGAGGGAAATACGATGACATTGCGGGAGACGATGTTGATTCTTAAAGAGGGGTTAACTATTTCCGGTAAAAGCATGCGCGAACATCTGGAAGTGACCAACCACAAAAATGCGATCGATTATTTAGGGGAGTTATTGAAGAAACTTGAACCGATCACCCAAGAGGACATTAAAAAGATCCATTATTTGGTTTTAGAAGGGATTAAGAATGATTATGCCGGTAAATATCGTGATGTTGAGGTCTATATTTCCGGAACGGATACCGTTTTACCCAAGCCAGCAGTTGTTCCATCTATAATGCTGGAATTTTCGAAGTGGTTGGTGGAGCGACAGGAAAAAAACGATTTGCATCCAGTCAGGTTGGCGGCCCAAGCGCATTATAAATTTGTGGCAATTCACCCCTTTATTGATGGCAATGGCCGAACAGCGCGATTGCTGATGAATCTGATCTTAATGAAATATGGTTACCCAATTGCTATTGTGGCCTGCGAGACGGGGGAGAGAAAAAGTTACTATTCAGCCATAAGAACAGCCGAAAAAGGCGATCTTTTACCATTTGAAACAATAATTGCTGATTACGTCAACCAAACCGCCGATAAATATGTTGGCTCGATCCCTAAGAGCTAAGAAGCGATCATCTCAATCAAGCAACTAGCAACTTTTTCTGCGGCTCGAGGAATATATTCCGTAACGAATCTTTCAGTTACTCTAAGTCCGGCTTGACCCATTGTTTCTGCGACTCGAGGATTGCTTAGTAATTGGACAAACGATTCCTGTGTGAAAGGTTTTGCTCCGCCTGCCAAAGTTAAGGCTCTAATTGCTGGATAATTATTTGTCCAACGATAATCAGGATTGGCCTTGAGTTCCCCTCCAAAAAATAATACGGCTCTTCCTTGGGCGGCAGGTTCAATGATATTGTGGTTATATCCAACGATAGTAATATCTCCAATTGCATATAACGAGGCTAATTCTCCTTGAGTATTAAGCAGGAGAATATTGGCTCCCTTTAGGCTTTCAAATGGAATCCTTCTGTTGTCGGGATATATTGAGCTATTCCTACAAACAACAGTGTAAGGGTTAAGAAAATCTTCTTTGCCTGTCATAGCTGTCCTACTTGCAATAATAACAATGGGTTTTAATTCAAATGGAATGCCTGAAAAAGCTAGGTGATAAATATTCAAAAACTCTTTTATGTCTCCAGTTAAAGGACAACCCAACACTACAATTCTTCTTTTTCCTATCCCAAGCTCAGCTCTAATTTGCAATAAGCTTTGTTTTGAAATCCCTTCATTTAAACCATATTTAAAAGGAGCATATTCAACTAAAAGTTCTTGGTCTTTTTCATAAGAGACACAACCCCCCTGTCCATTTGTATCAACAAAATAAACTTTAATGCAACCTTGAACCCTAGCTATGGTGCCTGAAGTATAATCGGTGGAACAATCTCTAAAATGTGGATAACCGGGGAATCTATGCCTGGCTAAATCGTGATCAATTTCCTTAGCGTATCCGATAATTACTAGATCCTTGTCAATTTGAAGGGCATTAACTAATGTTTTGGCTGAACCTATTCCAGCCGGCTCCTTTACAATGATTAATATTTTAGTCCCTTTTTGTTTTAGTAACGTTGCTAGGATTCTTGGTGAATTTGTTTCAGTTGCTCTTTTTGGTAATGATTGTCCGGGCGGTTTTATTTGGCAACTTGCATGTGCAAGAAAACTAATGCTTCTTGGAGCCAGGCTAAACCCATCCATTAATGTTCTCCTATAATAGTAAGACCTGATGTTAGGCTAATAAGGAAACAGGGCATAAATTGATCTACATATTTATCGTTAAAACGGCGATAAATTTCACAAAATATCGAAACTTTAATATGCTATAATTATTATATCAATTCGGTAAAGCCCCTCGACAGGCTCGGGGTCGCTCGGCACAAGGAGGACTATTATGAAAGTTGAAAGACATTATGAGGATTTTAGGATCGATGATGGGAATGAAAAAGGTGGGATTATTTCCCTGTCCGGTTCGTTTTTACTTGACCATGAAAATGAGATCGTTAATCTGATCAATCATGAGGGAAAGTTGGCGGAGCAGCGGAACCCCGACCATAAAGTCAGCAAAATAGAAAAAGTTGATGGCGGCATGGTTGCCCAGATAACCGATCATAATTTAACTATGCACATTGGCAAATCGCTGGTTAACGCTTACAAAGGCGAACACGAATATAAATTTTCCAAAGGGGAAAAGTTTGTCCGGGTCAACTGGAAGCGCGATAGCTAGGGGAAAAGTTTGGGTTTTACTGCTATTGATCCTGGCCTTAGTTGAAGGTTGGGGTTATGGACTGCCGGCAAGGGGAGAGGGCGTTAATAGGGAAATGGTCCACGGTTATTTTTTTACTTCTCCCGGTTGTGAAAAGTGCGCCGCGGTCGATCGCTTAATATTACGGCTGGCCCAAAAATACCCGCTCGAATTCCGCCGCTTGGATATTAATGACCCTGCCAATTACGCTCTGCTGGTTAAACTAGAAGAAAAATATCAGACAACTTGTCCAGAATCCCCGGTGATCTTTATCCGGGACCGGCTGTTAAGCGGAAAAAAAGAGATCTCGGATAAATTAGAAGCGGAAATTGCCAAAGGAGCGGCTCCGTGGCCGGAAGCTGGGCTTAGAGGGATAAACTCGGAACAAAAGATCAAGGAGCGTTTCCACTCATTCGATCTTTTGGTAGTAGGGGCGGCGGGACTGGTTGACGGCATCAATCCTTGCGCTTTCGCGACCATTGTTTTTTTTATCTCTTTTTTGGGTTTTATCGGGAGGAGAAAGAGAGAGATCCTTTTAGCCGGATCATTCTTTTCCGTCGCGGTCTTTATTACCTATTTATTGATCGGCCTTGGCGCTTTTAATTTTTTGAGGAGCCTCGGCTCTTTCTCCTGGCTTTCCCGGAGTGTTTACTATGCTGTCGGAGGGTTAGCGATAGTTTTTGGGTGTATTAGCCTGTACGATTATTACCGGGTCAGGGTGGGGAGAGGAGAGGGGATTATTTTGCGTTTGCCGCTGGGGATCCAAAAGGCGATCCATTCGGTCATCAGGGCCAACGCGACCTCAAAGCGGATAGCGGCGGCCGCTTTGGTTACCGGTTTTAGCGTGACACTATTAGAAGTGGTCTGTACCGGCCAGCTTTATTTGCCGACAATAGTCTGGCTGGTCAAAGCTCCCGGCTTTGAACCCAAAGCTCTTGGGTATCTGGTTTTTTATAACCTAATGTTCATTTTGCCGCTGGTCATTGTCTTTATCTTAACTTATTTTGGCGTTGCTTCAGATCGTTTTGGCCGGTTAATGAAAGGTCGGTTGGGGATGATAAAGCTTTTGGCCGCGGCCTTATTTTTTAGCTTAGGGGTTTTATTGTTGTTTAGATAATTTGATAATCGCATTTCGTTATGATAAAATCCAGGCGAGGTGAAATTATGAATAAAAAAGTTGAAAAGTATTTGATCGCGGTTTGGCTTCTGGCGGCCGTAGGCTTATGGGGTGCTGGTTTATGGTTAGCGGGGTGCGGTACAGTAAGCGGGTCAGCTTCCGGCTGTGGCACGACTTACACTGGAGTTACCGCGGGGGGCTGTAGCATCACGCTGGTAAAGCCCGCAAATGGAGAAGAAGTAACTTTGCCCTACCGCTTTGAATGGACTACCAACGGCGGCTGTACCACGCCTTATAAATTTGCAATCACCGGGAATCCTCCTGGCAATCAGGGGGGGACTGAAAAGACATGGAGTTTATCTGTTGGCTATGTTGATCCTTATGATAACGGAAGCTATATTACTGCTAATAACGGGGCGTTGTGGTTGCAGGCCGCTGATCTGGCTAACGCGGGAGTGACTAGTACTGATGGCTGTTACCAGTGGACGGTCAGCAACTCTTCACAAGCTTCTTATCCAAGCACCTATTCCTTTAAAGCAAAGTAAAAGTGAAAAGGGCCCTGGTTTATTTGTTTTTGGCGGTCTTGACCGTCAGCGGTTTAGTATTTTTATTGAGCCAAATTTATTACCCCAGGCCGTCAATAGAAATCCTACCGGCTATGATCGACCTCGGTGTTATCCAAAAAAATAAAAGCTATGTCCGCCCCTTTGTCATTCAAAATAAAGGGAAGGCGCTTCTGACGATCAATAAAATCAGGTTAGCTTGCGGCTGTACAACAGTCAATATTTCCACGGCGCAGGTCGCGCCGGGCCAGGCAACAATGGTTGAAATGACTTTTACCGAAAAGACGACCGGCGAAGTCGAAAAAAAGATCTATCTCCACAGCAACGATCCTCGCCGCCTGATAACCGCGCTGACTATCAGGGCAAAAGTCGTTGCTCAGTTGAACTAAGCCTCCCTTACAAGATATAATAGAGTTGTTAATTTTTAAAGCAAGGAGAGATCTGTTATGAAAGTATTGGCAATGGATAAGACCGCCGAAGAAGGATTGAAGATAATTAGAGATGCGGGGATCGAGGTTGATTCAAAAGCGGGGCTGAAAGAAGATGAATTAATTAAAATTATTCCAGCTTACGATGCTTTAATTGTCCGTTCCGAAACTAAGGTCACCCCTAAAATAATTGAAGCCGGGAAAAACCTGAAAATTATTGCCAGGGCTGGCGTTGGTGTTGATAATGTTGACCTGCCGACCGCGACTAAAAATGGCGTTATCGTCGTTAATTCACCGGAAGGGAACACCGTGGCAGCCGCCGAACATACCTGGGCGATGCTTCTTGCCATGGCGAGGCAGATCCCCCAAGCCCACGGCAAATTAAGAACAGGAGTTTGGGACAAGAAGTCTTTTAAAGGGGTAGAAGTATTAAATAAAACCTTGGGCGTAGTTGGGCTTGGCAAGATCGGCCGCCGGGTTGTCGCTTACGCTTTGGGGATGGGGATGAGGGTGATCGGTTCCGATCCTTTTGTGAATGCCGATTATGCCAAGAGCCTGGGGATCGAACTGAAAACTTTTGACGAAGTTATCAAAGAAGCTGATTTTATCACCTTCCACATTCCGAAAACAAAAGAAACGGCCGGTTTAATTAACGCCGAAAAGATCGCGCAGATGAAAAAAGGCGTGCGGCTGGTTAATGTCGCCAGAGGCGGGATCATCGACGAAAAAGCCCTTTACGACGCGCTCAAGAGCGGCCAGGTCAAAGCGGCGGCCATCGATGTCTTTGCCAAAGAACCGTGCGATAAAAGCCCATTGTTTGAATTAGATAATATTGTCGTTACTCCGCACCTTGGCGCTTCAACCGTTGAAGCCCAGGTTAACGTGGCGGTCGATGTGGCAGAGCAGATCGTTGAAGTCTTGAAAGGCGGGGCCGCCAGATCGGCAGTCAATATCCCGTCGATGAAGCCGGAATTGATCACCCCCGTCCGGCCCTTTATGGGGATCGCCGAAAAATTGGGAAGCCTGGCTGCTCAACTGGTTAAGGGGGCGGTCGTCAAAGTTGAAGTCAATTATTTTGGTGAAGTGGCGGAAAAAAATGTCTCGCCGCTCACGACCATTGTCTTAAAAGGTTTATTGACCCCAATGATGGACGTAAAAATAAATTTTGTTAACGCGCCACTCGTAGCCAAAGAGCGGGGGATCGAGATCATTGAAAGCAAAAACCAAGACGCCAAAGATTTCGCGAATTTAATTTCCTTGACGATCAAAACAGAGCAAGAAACCAGGGAGATTGGCGGGACGGTTTTTGCTGGGGTAGGCGATCGCTTGGTTTCGATCGACGGCTATCAGGTTGACGCTGTCCCAGAAGGCTATATGCTGATCCTCTCCAATATTGATAAGCCGGGGATGATCGGTAAGATCGGGACTTTCTTGGGAAAACATAACATTAATATCGCGGCCATGGATGTTGGCCGTCAAAAGATCGGTGAAAAAGCGGTCATGGTCCTCAATGTCGATAGCCCGTTATCAAATGAGCTCCTCGCTGAAATTACCAAGATCGAAGGGATCGCCGGGGCCAAACTTGTTCGGATTTAATTGGTTCCAAAAGAAACGAAAAGTTGGCTTGGTTTTAGGTGGCGGGGTGGCCAGAGGGATCGCCCACATTGGTGTTTTGAAGGCTTTGCAAGAGAGAAAAGTACCGATCGATTATGTTGTCGGGACCTCTTCCGGTAGTTTTGTCGGCGCCGCATTTGCCGCGGGAATGGATGTTGCCTTGATCGAGCAGATAGCTTTGCGTATCCACTGGGGCGAGTTTTTTAAATTTTCCTTCTTCCGCCCGGGCCTCATCTCCAGCCAAGCGATCGAAGATTTTGTCATTAAATATATTGGTGACCTCAAGTTTTCCGAGCTCAAGATCCCTTTTGCCGCTGTCGGGACTGATATTAAAAATGGCGACCAAGTAGTAATAAGCGAAGGGAAAATTGCCGCGGCAGTTGCTGCCAGCGCGGCTTTTCCCGGTTTTTTCGCCCCGGGGGAATTTAAAGGGAAGATCATTATTGATGGGGGGATCGCGGCCAACGTTCCAGTTAAAGCCGCTAAACAAATGGGCGCGGAGTATGTGATCGCTTCCGATGTCATCTTAAGAAAAGCAGTCCATAGCGTGCCGCATGATCCGGGGCAGGTCTTGGGCCGCTCGCTTGACTTGATCTTTAAAAAATTAAGCTGTGAGGAAGCAAAGTTGGCAGATGTCTTGATCGAACTGGAAATGGAAGAAGATATCTGGCACATTGATCTCCATAAAGCGAAAAAATTGATCACCGCCGGCGAAGTTGCCGCGCACCGACATCTCCACCAGATCTCTAAAGACCTAGGGCTTCGATAAAAGCCTCCTTTTTTTTCCACAAACATCAAAAAGAATGAAATTATTTACATTATCTAATGATAATAAGTGTAGGATGATTATAAGCTAACAGGAGGTTGGATAATAATGTCTAATGTAATAAAAAGGCAGATTGTGTCGTTTGTTGAAGCGGCGCGTAAATATTCGGCATCAAAAACCGCATACCAAAAATTATTAGGTAAGAAAGGGAACAAAGATAGAGGAGCTGCTGTAGATGGAGCAAGAAGGGATTTATTGAGAATCGGGGGTTTATTAGCGGTGGAAACGGCTGTCACAATTACTGGTGCGACTGCATGTGTTGTTGGAGTAAATCATTTCTTTGAAGCAAGAAGCAGAGCTGAAAGATTAGAAAGGGCTCGCGCTGCTTTGGCAAAATTTCCTAGAGTCACTCAATTTGCCCCCAAAGAAATAAATGATTTGGACGCCATGAAAGATAAACAGAAATTCTTGTCGCAGTTGTCACAATATTTGGATCCGGCCTTAGAGACTCTAAAAAGAGGCGAGATCTATTATCTGCAGGAAGCAGCTCTTTGGATTGTTAATGTTAAAAATATAGGGCAGTTACAAGAACATCAGGCTCTACTCCAACATAGCAATGTGGCTAACGGAGCCGCAGCAGGACAATTATTTAATGGTAGGGGGAGGAGAGACAATAAATTCAAGCTTGATCTGGGACAATCATCAACTCCATTAAGCGATAGGACGGGACTAATGATAATTAATCTTGATAGCGTTAGGGCGGCTTTTGGGAACTCAGATTTATGCCTAAAAGTGACAATTTATCATGAGATGTCTCATTATGCGGAATATTTGGCAGGATTATTTGATCCGGTTAGAGATTTACCCGAGCCAAAGGGTTTTCCAGGAATTGGACACGTTTTAGAGCCGCTTTTAGAGATTACTCCTTGTTTGGATACTTTAGAGTATCTTGATGGTCATCAAGGCAGTGAGCAGGATTGTTATCGAAGCAACTTTTTATATGCGCAGCAAAATATTGATGAGGTTTGGCGATTAAGAGCAAGACTTGAACCCGTATATCAGGCGGTTATTGATCAATTGTTAGGGGTTGAAGGGGAAAGAATAAGGTCTCTTGGCTTGAAATTATATAATTAATAAGATAACCAAGCTTTTTATTTCCCATTAGATTAAAGCCCTAAAGCTTCGATAGAAAAAACCTCTTTTTCCTACAGTTCCAAAGCATAAACATCAATAAAAAGTGAAATTATTGTAATTATCGGCTGATAATAAGCCAGAGGATTTTGGTTTAACAGGAGGATTAAATTATGTATATAAATAATGTTCGAGATACAGGCCCTTCATTTATGGCTTTTCCCGCAGTAACAGGGATGACTGCGCTCTTAGTCCCCATAGCGCTATTTTTATTTAGTTGTCTTGATGAATATGTTAACCTCGAAAGCGACCAATGCGATAGTGAAAACGGTAAAGTTGCTAGTGGGACCAAGCGCGAATCTTATAGTGGCAGTCAACGTAATCTTGAATCTGGAGGGCCTTGCCGCCCCAAAATTGAAGAATGTAAAAATGGGGAATGGGCCGAAATCCAAAATGAAATTATCCCAAAACAGGAAGAATGTAATAATATTGATGACGATTGTGATGGGCTCGTCGACAGTTTTAACCGGACGTTAGAATACGAAGGGCCAGAAGGGACTCTGGGTGTTGGGATTTGCCGCGCCGAAACGCAGCGTTGTGCTGAAGGTGATTGGGAGCCATATTTTGCCCCAATAACGCCACGAGCGGAAATTTGCAATTGCCTGGATGATAATTGTGATGGGAATATCGATGAAGGCTTAGCTTGGACAAAAGCTTGGCCGGTTAGTAATTATGAAAGATATCGGCAAGTCGTTGATCTTAAACAGATAAATGGCGGGTATGTGTTGGCTGTTACCAACCAAGCAGGAATAGCTTATAGTGAAGGCGATGACTTAAGTGAAACTGACGCCAAGATCTTAAAGACCGATGAATCTGGAAATATTATTTGGTTCAATCTATTTCCCGAATATTTTCGATCAATGAGTTTCCGGAGCGAACCAGCTAAAATAATTGCCGATGAAACTGGTTATACGGTTGTTGGTCGGGGGTTTGATTGGCAATCTTCTCCCTTACAGCAAGTTGTCTTGGCGAAGTTTACTTCCGATGGCCAGGCTGTTTGGCAAAAAAACTATACTATTTATGAGGAGCAAGAACAATATTACTTCAATATCGTGACCTCTCTTGATGGGACAAGCGATGGCGGGTATGTTTTTTCCGGCTATGTTTTTGGCGCGAATGTAAATGACAGCCATGGCTGCTTTATTATCAAGACGGATGAGGCGGGAGAAGAAAATTGGCGATTTAATTTTGGATCAGAATTTTGTTCACCTGCCCTTGTTGGCCAGGGGAGTAATGGAGAATATGTGGCCTTGGGCACAAGCAGGAATTCGAGCTTGGCAGACGAACTTGCTTGGATGAGAAAGTTCGACCAAACGGGGATACAGACATTTAATCAATCGCTATATTCTCCTTCGGGGGCTACATTGCAGATCGATGTTGCCGCGAAAAATCTGTTGGGAGGATATTTTTTAGCTAGTGGCAAGGTAGTAGACGAGCGCAACAATGCCGTTTTTTCGATGGCCAAAGTAAATGAAAATGGTTCCATTACAGGAGAAAGTTCATTTACGAGACAGGTTTCAACATATGGCTTCGAATTAAACTCGATCTACCCCAAGCTTGATGGTGGAGTTATCTTGGGAGCGAAGGATAGACGTTTTGCCTTTTCTTACATTTACGATGTAACCTCTGAAGGGATAGTTCAGGCGGAAAGAAGCTATATTACTTATCTAATGAGTCCGCAAAATAGTGACCGTTATGTGGTTTCAGCCTTTGGAGCAGGGACAAATGGCGGGATCATGGCTACTGGTATGTTTGCCAGAGCAGTCACTGATGGCAGCCTTGAATTTGGCGCTTTTTTAGGCAATCTCTGTTTAAGATCAAACCAGTTACAGCCCTAACGCTTCGATCCTTGAATTCAAAGTAGAGCGGGGGATACCTAATATTTTAGCGGCTTGAGAGTGATTGTTACCGCTTTCAGCCAGGGCTCTCACTATCAATTGTTTTTCGTGCTTTTCGAGCGAGACGTTCAAATTTTCCAGCGCCGCCGCTTCTTCAGTGGAGCCAAAGGGGAGTTCGTCTTCAGTAATAATTGATCCAGCAGCCAAGACTACCAGGCGTTCGATCAAATTTTGCAGTTCCCGGACATTGCCCGGCCAGTCATATTCGAGCAGTGATCGCATCGCTTCGGGCGAGATCTTTTTTACCTGCTTATTTAATTCTTTGTTGAACTTTTCTAGGAAATGGCTGATCAGTAGTGGCAGATCTTCCTTTCTTTCTCTAAGCGGCGCTAAATTGAGGGGGATAACGTTCAAACGATAATATAAGTCGCTCCGAAATTTACCGTCATCGATCGCTTTTTTGAAGTCAAGATTGGTGGCCGAGATGATCCGGACGTTAACCGGCAGGCCTTTTTCACTCCCAACGCGTTCGATAATTTTATCTTCCAGTACCCGCAAGAGCTTAGATTGCATCGCTGGCGGCATACAACCAATCTCATCTAGAAAAAGTGTGCCGCTATCGGCGAGTTCAAACTTGCCAAGCTTTCTCTCCTGTGCCCCGGTGAAAGAACCCCGCTCGTGGCCAAAGAGTTCTGATTCCAGGAGGTTTTCCGGGATGGCCGCGCAGTTGACGGCCACAAAAGGCTTGCTGGCGCGCTTACTGTTGTTATGGATGGCGTGGGCCACCAGCTCTTTACCGGTCCCCGATTCGCCGTTGATCAAAACAGTGCTGTCGGTCGGGGCGATCCGCTCAATTGCCTGGAAAAGCTTTTTCATGGCCGGGGAATTGCCGATCAGGTTGCTGTAACCGGTTGTTTCCTTCAGGGTGGTTTTTAGATAAACATTTTCTTTGACCAACGCTTGTCTTTCGAGGCCTTTTTCAATCACGACCATTAATTCCTTAACGTCAAAAGGCTTGGTCAGGTAATCGAGGGCGCCAAGCTTCATGGCCTCAACAGCGGAGACGACATCTTTGGTCGCGGTGATCATAATGACTTCAAGGTTGGGGTCGGCAGCTTTGATGGCTTTTAAGGTCTCTAACCCATCCATTTTGGGCATTTTCATGTCCAGCAGGATCAAGGCAACGGGATTATCCTTTAATAATTCAAGGCCTTTTTGGCCGGATGTAGCGGTTAGAACCTCATACTTTTTGGTTAAAATGGAACGGTAAGTTTCGAGGACATCAGCTTCATCATCGATCGCTAGGATCAGTGGTTTTTGGCTGGGCATAAATAAATTTTAACATAATTGGAAAGAAGGGTCAAAAATTATGTTAAAATACTATCAAATGAATCTAAATGGTTGGCCGCTTTTGTTTACGGCGCTGGCTTCAGTGGTGTTAGGGGTGTTGGCAATCTATAATGGCCCTAAAAAAAGTTCCAATATCCTTCTAACTTTGTTAACTTTAAGCATTGGCCTTTGGTGTTTTGCCCAATATATCGGCGGGATCTTGCCGGATAAGGGGGCGGTCCTTTTTTGGACCAGGCTAAATTTAGCGGCGGCGATCCTGATCCCGATCTTCTATCTCCATTTCGTAATTGACCTGGTTGGCCAGACAAAAAAAAGCTTTTGGCTTTTGGCGTTGGCTTATGGCGCGGCGCTCATTTTGTTCGTGCTTGACCTGACTTCCCTGTTTGTAGCTGATGTCGCGCCGCGGTTTGACCTTGGTTTTTATCCGGTTGCCGGCCCGGCTTATTTTTTATTCCCGATCTATTTTTTTGCCCTCTTTTTTGTCGGAGTAATTAAACTTTACTTGGGATTAAAAGAGAGTAGGGGGGAGAAAAACAACCAGATAAAATATATTTTTCTGGCTTCTTTGGTTGGGTTCCTTGGTGGAGGGACCGCTTTTTTCCCGATCTTTGGGTTCGATGTCCCGATCCTGATCAATTTTACCATTCCGCTCTGTTTAACTATCATTACTTACGCGATCGTCAGGCATAAATTGATCTCTCTTAATTTAGTTATCCGTGAAGGGCTGGTCTATTCTGGACTGACAATATTTTTTGCCGGGTTTTACGCGCTGGCGATCGTGTTTGCTAACCGTTTATTCCAGAATATTGCCGGGCTAAATGATTTTATGGTCACGATCGCGGTTGTTTTTATCTCTGTCCTGGTTTTTCAACCGCTTAGAGAACAGATCCAGGGGAGGGTTGACCGCCTCTTTTTCCGCGGCAACTATTATTACGAAAAGACCATTAATGACCTGAACCAAAGCCTGCAACAGGCTGATAAAATGGCCGCGCTGGGGGTGATCGCGGCGGGGATGGCGCACGAGATAAAAAATCCGCTGGCGTCAATTAAAGGCTTGACCCAGATCTTGCCGGAAAATCTTGACGACAAAGAATTCATCAAAAAATATAATGACATTGTCCCGCGTCAGCTTGACCGGATCAACCGGATCGTTGAAGATCTTTTAGCCTTTGGCCAGCCGAAAAATTTGGCGGTCAGTGAGGTTAGGGTGGATAAAATATTAGATGAAGTCGTGAGATTAGTAGAGAACCAATGCCGGAAAGCCGATATTGAAATTATTAGGGATTACCAGCCGATCCCGCCGATCCAAGCCGACGAAGAACGTTTAACTCAAGCTTTTCTTAATATCATTTTAAATGCCGTTCAATCAATGCCAAAAGGCGGGGCATTAACAATCAGAACTAACCAACTAACAAACTTACAAACTAACCAACCTCAGCTTGCGATCGAGCTCTCCGACACTGGCGCAGGGATCCCGCCCGAAAAGTTGGCAAAGATCTTTGATCCGTTTTATACTACTAAGGAGCGGGGGAGCGGGTTGGGGTTGTCGGTGACTTACCGGATCATTAAAGAACATGGCGGCGAGATCGTGGTTACCAGCCAAGAGGGTGAAGGGACAACTTTTAAGATATGCCTGCCTACAAGACGCGCGCGATCAGCTTAAGGACGCGGCCATTTGCCGAAGCTGATAAACTGGTGACATTATTTTCCAGGGAACATGGTAAAATTACCGTGGTAGCCAAGGGAGCGCGCCGTGTCCCATCGCGCTTAGGCGGACGGGTTGAGACCTTTAGTTATGGCGAATATTTTATCGCTAAAGGAAAATCGCTCGATATTATTTCCCAATGCGAAGTGATCGAGACGTTCCAAGGCGTCCGCGATGACCAGTCGGCCCTGCTGGTTGGGCTTTATTTTATTAAGGTTGTTTCGGCGGGAACGTCGGAGGGCCAAAGAAATTCGGAATTGTTCGATCTTTTACTGAAGGCTTTGATGGCGCTCAAGATAAAAAAAGATCCAGGCGCGGTCGAAAAGAGGTTTGAGCGGGTTTTTATGGAATTAGAAGGGATTTACAAGCCAGGCGTCGACCCAAAATATTATTTAAGCGAACATGTAGGAGTAGATCTACGCAAATGGTAGAGCATCAAGATCACGGTCATAGCGGCGGATTCCTGCCGGTTTTTTCAAATTTAGGGTTTATGCTCCTGTGGCTAGGGCAATTGACCTCACAGCTGGCTGATCGGATATTTGTTTATGTTTTAATGATCCTGGTCTATCAATTAACCAGATCAAACTTTGGCGTTTCACTACCGCTGCTCGCTTTTGGCATTCCGTCGGTCCTTGTCGCCCCGTGGGCGGGGGTAGTGGCCGATAAGCTTGACCGGAAATGGATCATGGTGGTGACCGATGTTTTGCGCGGCCTTTTGATCTTGTTGATTATCCCGTTGATCGCCAAATCGGTGGCGATGATCTTCTTGGTCAGTTTATTGATCTATAGCGCGGCGCAATTTTTTGCGCCGGCTGAAACATCTTCTATTCCAGAGCTAGTAGACCGGAAAAATTTAATTGTCGCCAACTCTCTTTTTATGGTCACTTGGATGGCGTCCTCGGTCGTGGGGTTTGGGTTAGGGGCGCCGCTCCTGAATTTACTGGCGGAAAGGGGGACTTTGATCGCTTCGGCCGCTTGTTATTTTATCTCGGCCGCTTCGATCCTCCTTTTACCGCTTCGGCCGCCGCAAATTAAGGCCAACGCCAAAAGCCATGTTTGGGGAGACCTGGGGGTTGGTTTTGAATTTATCCGGCGCAACCAGGTGGTCCGGTATTCACTATATAAATTATTTGTTGCTTCAATGGCGATCGCCACCCTTTCAGTATTAGCGATCTCTTACGCCAACGACATCTTGCTGATCGGCGGGCGGAATTTCGGTTATTTAATTATCGCGGTCGGTTTTGGGATGTTGGTCGGGATGTGGAGCCTGGAGAAAGTTAGCCGCTATCTGAAAAAAGGGACGATCGTGGTGGCAAGCTTCTTGGTCTCTGGTGTCGCGCTTATTATAATGGCTAGGACCTACAACCTGTATTCGGCTCTTGGTTTAATATTTTTGCTGGGATTAGGGAATATTTATATTACCTCAACGATCCAAACGATCTTGCAGCACAAGGTCCCGAGGCAGATCAGGGGTCGGGTCTTTGGGGTGCAGAACATGTTGGTCAATTCAGCGTTTACTCTGCCGGTCGTGATCTTTGGGATCATCGCCGATCTTGGCGGGATACTTTTTTCAATCGCGGTTTTGGGCTGGTTGGTCCTCTTTATGGGAATAGCGGGGCTCTTTTTGCCGAAGTTTAAGACGGTATGACCAAAGTATGCCACTACTATGTAACCCTCCGCTGCAACGCTACTTGCGAGTTTTGCGGGTGCTGGCGGGAGGCAGAAACACAGGAACATAATGAAGCTCCCTGGCCGGAAGTCTATCCAAAGCTAAAAGAGATCAGGATCAAAGGCTGCAAAGAGTTGAATATTACCGGCGGCGAACCGCTCTTGCGCGATGATCTGCCGGAGATCTTAAATGGCGCGAAACAACTTGGGTTTAAAATCACCTTAACGACAAATGGCCTTCTATATGCGGAAAAGGGTGAAAAGCTTAAAGGGCTGGTTGATAGCTTATATTTCTCGCTCGATTACCCGATCGACTCGGAACATGACCGGAGCCGGGGGCTGGAATGTTTTACTGATGTGATCGAAGCGATCAAGCTAGCTAGGAAACTAGGAGAAAAACCGCGCATTATTTTTACGATCACCAGGGACAGCCTGCGCTTCCTCCCCGAGATGGTCGACTTGGCCGAGAAGCTGGATGTTCTCCTTTACCTAAACCCCGTTTATGATTTTTTTGGGACACAAGGGTTTGAACCGATCTCTGTTGAACACATTAAATATTATAGTGGGAAAAAGAATGTATTAGGGGATTTGGCCGCGCTAGAGTTCATTAAAGCCGGGGGCAACAGAGTACTCTATCCTAGATGCCGGGCGAAAGAGCAAACTGTTACTCTTTTGCCTGATGGGGCGAGTGTTGCGCCCTGTTTTTATAACCGGGGCGGGAGAGAAGGGAAAGAAGCTGTTTGTTCTTCTTGCATGCGCTGGCCGTATATGCTACCATCTTTTTCGCTAGGGGTAGACAAATACTTCTGGCTGAATCTTTATTCAGACTGGTTAAAAGGGAGGAAAATTTCATGAAGATCGTAATGCTTAGCCCCTATTTTTACCCGCACACAGGTGGAACCGAGAAATACGTCCGTGATCTTTCAACGGCCTTGATCCAGGAAGGCCACGAAGTGACTGTTATTTCCAATAACTTGCCGAAAGAGAAAAATGCTCCGGCCCATGAAACGCTTCCTGAAGGGATAAAAGTGATCCGGCTTGACGCGGTCAACATGTTTAATTACCTGCCGGTCAGCAACCAATTTAACCTTAAGATGCTGGATGGGTTTGATGTGGTTCATGTCCATGTGCCGGCATTTAGTTTCTTGCGCTCCGTGGCCGGAAAGATCAAACAACCGCTGGTCGTCACTTACCATTGTGACGTCACCGTGTCAGAAAAATATTTTGGCATACCGGTCCCCGGCTGGGTTGTCCCTCTTTTTGAGGGGAGTTCGAATGCCTATGCCAAGACGCTCCTTCCCAAGGCCGATGTGGTTTACAATACGACCGAAACTTACGCGGAATCTTCGCCGGTCATGAAGCATATACCACACCGAGTGATCCCGATCGGGATTTTCTCAAATAAAATTGATGAGATCCAGAAAAAATTAAACTTAACCCCAGAAAAGAAGAATCCAAAACAACTCCTATTTTTAGGTAGATTGGCCGGTAATAAAGGGTGCGATTATTTAGTCAAGGCGATGCCGAAGGTTTTGGAGAAATTCCCCGATGCCAAACTTATTATTTGCGGTGATGGAGAAGAAAAGGCGCATATTCTTGACCTAGTGACCCAGTTTAATATTGGCCCAGCGATCACCTTCCTCGGGACGGCGACATTTGATAAGTTAGTCGAGCTTTATTACACTTCGATCGCTTACATTTTTCCGTCGATCAACCGCTTGGAAGCCTTTGGCATTGTTCAATTGGAAGCGATGGCCAATTACACGGCAGTAGTTGCCTCTGACATCCCGGGCCCCAATGCGGTCATGGATGTTGGCCAATCAGGTCTCCTGGTGCCAAAACAAAATCCAGATGAACTAGCTAAGGCGATCATCCAAATTTTATCCGATCCGGAAAAAGCCAAAGAGATGGGGAGAAAAGGCCGCCAGCTCGTCGAAACTAAATATAATTGGAAGACGATCGTTAAACAAGTAACCGATATTTACCAGGAAGTTTTGGCCAAGAAAAAAGGATGAGGATATTAGTTACCGGCGGCGCTGGGTTTATCGGGTCGAATGTTGTCGATGCGTTTATCGAAGCGGGGCAAGAAGTCGCCGTTCTCGATAACCTGACGACAGGGAAAAAGGCCAATCTTAATCCCCGAGCCAAGTTTTTTGCGGCGGATATCCGCGATAAAAACATCTCTGCGATTATTAATGAATTTAAGCCTGATATTATTAACCACCACGCGGCGCAGATCGATGTCCGTAAATCAGTCCTTGACCCAATTTATAATGCCGACGTTAATGAATTAGGGACATTAAACCTTCTCGAGGCGGCGGTGCAAGCAAAGATCAAAAAAATAGTGTTTGCTTCGACCGGCGGCGCGCTTTACGGCGAGATCAAAGATAAAGCCGGAGCCAAAGAAGACCATCCCCAAGAGCCGATCTCCCCATATGCGATCACCAAGCGGTCGGCCGAAATGTATCTTTACGCCTATCAAGCCTTGCATGGTTTAAATTTTACGGTCCTTCGCTACGGCAATGTTTTTGGCCCCAGGCAAGATCCGCTCGGTGAGGCGGGAGTGACCGCGATCTTTTGCGGCAAGATGTTAAAGGGAGAAGATCCCACGATCTATGGCGACGGCGAACAACTCCGCGATTATGTTTATGTCGGCGATGTAGCCAAAGCCAATCTGGCGGCCCTAGAAAAGGGGACAAACCAATTTGTCAATATTGGGACGGGGAAGGGGACATCGGTCAATGAGTTATTTTCTTATTTGAAAGACCTTTTGGCGTTCAAGGGTAAAGCTGAATACGCGCCGCCGCGAAGCGGGGAATTGTTCCGGAGCATCCTTAATTGCCAAAAAGCGGAAAAAGAATTGGGTTGGAAACCGGAAGTACCAGTGAAAAAGGGTTTGGAACTGACCTTAAAGTGGTATAACTAACCGCCTTCGACGATCCATCTCTCCTGCAGACGATACCATTCTCCCGGATCATTTAAATAAAGCAGGGTATCTTCTAAAATAGAGTAGTGTTCCCTTTCTTCAATGGCTAAAGCGGCAAAAAACTTTTTGGCGATCTCATTTGTACTGCCTTTTGATAGTTTATCATAGAGATGGTAGCTGTCCCTTTCCAAACCTTCAGCGATCACGTAGCTTTCGCTGATGTCGGCCTGGGTCTCGAATTTCTTGTTTAAGTTCAGTTTAAGTTTGTTAAAGATCGGGAGCAAAAGCTCTTCTTTGGTCGGGGAGACTTCAACGCCCTTTAACCAGTCGCTGGGCAGTTTCTTTTCGCCGGTCATATCCAAATAAAAACTTCTTATCCGTTCGATGTGGAGGAGTTCCCGGTCGGCCAAACTGGACATAGTTGAAGCGGCGAGGGGATTGCTTGTCTTGGCGGCGACCTTAAAATACAGGTCATACCCTTTTTTTTCTAATTCGATCGCCAGTTTTGTTTCGGTTATTAGGTCTATCATGGCAGTATGATATCAAGTAAAGGCCATAAATACAATGCATAGTGTATAATTAATGGTAAAAGAGGGGGGGAGCTAATATGGTAAAAGAATTGAATGAGGTTTATAAGTGCGGAGTTTGCGGGAATATGGTCGAAGTTGTCCATGTGGGGGGAGGAGAATTGGTTTGCTGCGGACAGCCGATGAAATTATTGGTCGCCAATTCAGTTGACGCGGCCAAAGAAAAACATGTGCCGGTGGTCGAAAAATCGTCTAAAGGTGTTTTAGTGAAGATCGGTTCTATCCCTCACCCGATGGAAGAGAAGCATTATATCGAGTGGATCGAAGTTTTAGCCGGCGGGAAAGTTTATCGCCAATATTTGAAGCCAGGAGATAAGCCCGAAGCTGAATTTGCGGTTTCGATCGAGGGAGCAGTTGCCCGGGCGTATTGTAACCTTCACGGCTTATGGAGGAGCGCGTAATGAAAAAATATATTTGTAAGGTTTGCGGTTATGTTTATGACCCGGTGGTAGGCGATCCAGTCTCTGGGGCGGTTCCTGGGACCTCTTTTGAAGCTTTACCGGCCGATTGGGTTTGCCCTGTTTGCGGGGTAGGGAAGGACCAATTTGAAGAGACAGCTTAAACCCAATATTTATTCTGTTGGGGCGATCGATTGGGATCGGCGGTTGTTTGATGAGTTGATTCCACTGCCTGATGGGACTTCTTATAATTCTTATTTAATTAAGGGCAAAGAAAAAACCGCCCTGATCGATACGGTTGACCCGACCAAAGAAAAAGACTTGGTTGAGGGGATAGGGGATAGCGGGATAGGGGTTAGTAAGATCGATTATATTATTGCTCATCATGCTGAACAAGACCATTCTGGTTCTTTACCACTAATCCTTGAACTCCACCCAGAAGCAAAAGTGGTGACGAATGCCAAGTGTAAAGAGATGCTGAAGGATCTATTATTAATACCAGAAGAGAGGTTTGTAGTGGTTAGTGACCGGGAAACTTTGTCGCTTGGTGATAAGGCATTAGAATTTATTTTTACCCCTTGGGTCCATTGGCCGGAAACAATGGTGACATATTTAAAAGAAGACAAGATCTTGTTTAGCTGTGACTTTTTTGGTTCTCACTTGGCGACTTCAGACCTGTTTGTCGTTGATGAGGCCAAAGTTTATGACTCAGCCAAGAGATATTATGCCGAGATCATGATGCCTTTCCGGGCGGCGATCAAAGGGAATATCGAGAAGCTCAAAGGTTTGCCGATCGAAATGATCGCTCCCAGCCATGGTCCGGTTTATAAGCGGCCGAGCTTAATTATCGATGCCTACAAGGACTGGACTTCTGACCAGGTTAAGCCTGAAGTTGTTTTGCCCTATGTCTCAATGCACGGGAGTACAGCCGAAATGGTCCATTATTTTATTCAGCTCTTGCTCGATAAGGGAATAACGGTTAAGCCGTTCAATTTAACGACTGCCGACATTGGAGAATTAGCCAAAGCGCTGGTTGACGCGTCAACGATCGTGATCGGTACCCCCACGGTTTTGGCCGGCGCCCACCCCAAAGCGCTTTATGCCGCGGCGTTAGTCAATGCCCTCCGGCCTAAGGCCAAATATCTTTCAGTGATCGGCTCTTTTGGCTGGGGCGGGAAGATGGTCGAGCAACTGCAAGCGCTTTTGCCAAATATCAAGGCCGAGATATTAGATCCGGTCCTTTGCCGGGGAGTGCCGAAACAAGCTGATTTTACCGCCCTCAAAGAACTAGCCGATACCGTCGCCAAAAAACAACAATAAAAATATACTTGACAAAAGCAGTGGCTTGTTACATAATAGGACAAAAATAGTCCCATTAAGGAGGGTTTAAGGTGATAAGCCGGAAAACAGATTACGCGCTCCGGGGGTTGGTTTACCTGGCCGGACAAAAAGAGGGGGAGTGGATCCCGTCTTCTATTTTGATCAAAAAGCTGCGCGTCCCGCCGGTTTTTTGGGCCAAGATCGTCCAAACGCTGGTTAAAAATAAGATCATCGGATCACGTAAAGGAAAAGATGGCGG
>JBDRLW010000020.1:0-47520 GCA_043812655.1 bacterium
ATTAGCCAAGATCACCGAATTAGGCTTCCGGTTCAACTCGGTCGTGTTCGAAGCCCAAAGGCTAATGCGGATCAGTCACATCAAGTTTGGTTACACCGAGGAACGGACTTTGATCGACGATCTCTCGCTTGAGATCGGCAAGAACGACAGGATCTGCGTGATCGGCAAGAACGGGAAAGGGAAATCAACTCTTCTTCGCCTTTTGGCCGGCGAACTAAAGCCGAATTCCGGCGAGATCAAGCGCCATCCCCTCTGCCAAATGGGTTATTTTGGCCAGACGAATATTGAGCGGTTGAATTCCGACTTCACGATCGAGAAAGAATTTTCCGTTTTACGGCCCGATTTAAATTATACCGACATCCGCAAGACCTGCGGGGCGATGATGTTTAGCGGCGACCTGGCCTTAAAAAAGATCAGTATCCTTTCCGGTGGTGAAAAGAGCCGCGTCTCGCTCGGCAAAATTCTCCTCTCCCCCACCAACATGCTCCTGCTTGATGAGCCGACTAACCATTTGGACGTGGAATCGTGCGATTCGATGATCGCGGCCCTTGATGAATTTCCCGGCGCGGTCTTGATCGTTACTCACAGCGAGATGTTCCTCCACCATTTGGCGACCAGGTTGATCGTCTTTAATGAGGACAAGGTTTTCGTCTTTGAAGGGACATACCAGGAATTTTTGGATCAGGTTGGCTGGGAACCGGATGTTAAGAAGCAGAAGAAAGATAAAGCCGCCGCGGCAGCGCGCAAAGCCCAAGAAAAATTAGAAGCGGCTTATAACAAGAAACGGACTACGATCATCACCAGAACCACTGCCGTTGAAAAGATGATCGATGATGAAGAACTCGCCTTAGAAGCCGCCAATTTAAAACTCGCCGAATCGGCCGGCAAACTTAGCGGCGAAGAGATCCAAAAGCTCCAGATCAAAGCGCATGGGCATCAGGAAGTACTTGATGCTGGTTATGCCGAGCTGGAAAAATTGATCGCGGAGTTGGATGGATTGGATAAAGAACGGGATGCAACAATAAACTCTAAGCACTAAATTCTAAATGGCTCGACAGAGCCCTTCGATATACTCAGGGCGCCGAGCAACGTCGAGGCGCTCGCCATCCCGAGTTCAATCGAGGGATTCTAAATAATACCAAATGACTAATTACCATAAATACAAACAGAAGAGTCATTGCTTTTAATCATTTGAGTTTTGGTAATTTGAATTTATTTAGGATTTAGAACTTAGGATTTAGGATTTCTTCTCTCCTCACCCATTCTTCGTCACTCCCCCTCTTGGTTGCAGTTTTACCAATGAAAAACTTGCACAGCTTGTGCAAGAAATTGGCTTCCATTAAAGAAGAAAAAGACAAGCAAGGTAAAATAAAGCACATTACAGTCACTTCATATCATTGCGAAGAATGCAATTCGTTCATCAGAAGTGAGGAGGCAAATGATCGTATCGGATCACTTCTTGACTTTGTTTCCTCGTAGATCCTTCCAATTGTTTGGGTGTTGAATAGGAAGGAGGCTTAAAAGGCAAAGCTTACTTCACAGCATACAAATTCTTTTGGAAGTTAAAATATATCATCCGAATATTTTTAACGTCCCCAAGAATTCTTACTGCATCTGAAACGGCATGATATTTTAAATTGAGTAAATCGGGTAATTTCTCCTCGTCAAGCTCTTCAACCCCAACCTCAACATATTTAGATAGGACAAAAGATAAAAACTCCCTTTGTTTAGCCTCTAATTCCTTAAAAAACGTGTTTTCGACTTCCGCTGCCCTTTCCTTCCGCGGAATAGGGGGAATGGCAAAAGAAACATAAGCCAACACATCAAAAAGATCACTATTTTCAGCATCAATCATTTTTTGCAAGAGCTTCAATTTTTCCTTGTCATAACCAAGTTCAGATATTTTTTCTAAAAAGGCTTTTCTGGTGGTGGGATTTGACCAGATCGCCCGCAGCTCCGCCTCACTCTTAAAAAACGCCGGCAGGGCCCCGAACATGTTTTGCAGGAATTCTTCCGCCGAGATCGGTTTCCCGTCCGCGCTCCAAAAAGAAGTGGCCACCATATGCTGGATTTCCCGTTCTTTGCCATCACGGAGTTTGATTTTGAGCTTTTTCATCGGTTCACGTGGAGGTTCCGAATTACTAAGGATCTTTTCCTTTGGCTTTTTAGGTGTTTTAGGTTCATCTGGCGTCTCGGTTATGTCAATTATCGGCTCCCCATCCCAGTCCGGGTCAAGAAAGTGTTTATAGGCATCAACAAAATCAAGGATAGTAAAATATTCTTTGCCGTCAAACAGCCTGGTTCCACGACCGATAATTTGTTTAAACTCAATTATGGAATTGATCGGGCGCATCAGCACGATATTGCGGATATTGCGGGCATCAACGCCAGTAGAGAGTTTTTGTGAGGTCGTTAAAATTGTCGGGATCGTCTTTTCGTTGTCTTGGAAGTCTCGCAAAAATTGTTCGCCGCGGGCGCCTTCATTGGCCGTCACCCGCACACAATAATTTGGATCGGTTCCTTCCTTGTATTGATTGACTAAATCGCGCACAGCCAAGGCATGAGCCTGGGTAGCACAGAAAATAATTGTCTTTTCACTTTGATTGATTTCACTAAGCACAATTTTAACTCGTTTTGCTTCCCTCTCTTTAATCTCGATTATCCTATTAAAATCATCTTCATCATAGATTCTCCCCTCTTCAACCTCGCCTTCAATAATCTGGTCATCGGAAGTATAGATATATTCATCAAGAGTAGTTTTGATCCGTTTGATCTTAAAGGGAGTCAAAAAACCGTCATTGATCCCCTCTTTCAACGAATAAATATAGACTGGCTCTCCGAAGTAACGGTAGGTATTGATATTATCCGTTCTTTTCGGGGTAGCAGTTAAACCGAGTTGGACGGCTGGAGAAAAATATTCCAAAATCCCCCGCCAATTCGATTCATCATTGGCACCACCACGATGGCACTCATCAATAACGATGAAATCAAAAAAGTCAGCAGGATAATCTCCAAAATACGGCGTATTATTCGGCCCGCTCATAAAGGTTTGAAAGATCGTAAAAAAGACGCTGCCATTAGTCGGGACATGCCCTCGCTTCCGGATTTCCGCTGGGTTGATACGAATAAGCGCTTCTTCGGGAAAAGCTGAAAAGGCATTAAAAGCTTGATCGGCCAGGATATTACGATCAGCTAAATAAAGAATCCTTGGCCGGCGGCTCCCGTCGCGCCGGAGGTTCCATCTTGTCTGGAATAGTTTCCACGCCACCTGGAAAGCGATATAGGTTTTACCAGTCCCTGTCGCCAGGGTTAAGAGGATCCGTTGTTTGCCGGCCGCTATGGCATCAACGGTTTTATTGACAGAGATCTCTTGATAATAGCGCGCGACTTTGGTCCCATTCAAATCTTCAAAAGGAACCGCCGCAAACTTTGCCTGCCATTCGCTATAACTGGAATTTATTTTATTCCAGAGCTCTTCTGGGGTCGGAAACCGGTCAATTGGCCCTTCCCTGCCGATCGTCATCGGCATTTCATAAATTTCGCGGCCGTTAGTTGAATAAGCGTAATCAAGCTTCAACTTTTGGGCATAGGATTTAGCCTGGGCCGCCCCTTCAGTGACCGGAGAGCTCTCTTGCTTGGCTTCAATCACTGCTAATTTCTGGTTTTTGTAGACAAGAATGTAATCGGCAATCTCGGGTTTGCCGCGCAAGCCGCCGAGTTGGATCTTTCCATCGGTGAACCGATATTCGCGCAAAATTCTTGACCCTTCGACCTCACCCCATCCGCTCTCTTTAAGCTTGGGGTCAATATATTCAGCTCGTGTTTCTGCTTCGTTCATAGATTACTCAACTTACAAATAATTGCTTGATTTTATCAGTTCCATAATAAAAAATATTCCTACCTTGTTTGTTAGAAGTCAGAAAACTTTTATTTACTAGGTCATTAAGGTCTTTACTTGCAGTCATGCGCGTTACCTGATTGATATTCATATGCGTTTTTAAGGTCGTGTATTCATCCGGGGCGTTATGCAAATACTGGAGCAACTGTACCTGCCGGATATTAAGAGCATATTGCACTTCAGACTTATTCTTCATTTGAACATTTTTCCCAGATTGTTCTTCCAGGTACTTTTCAAATTCCTTAACCGCCATTTTGATCCTTTTCAGATTATAATCTATGAAGTAGGTTAGATCATTGTCGTCCTGCTCGCTGTAAACATACGCCATTATGTATTGTTTGTGAGCTTTTTTTATTATTTTCGAAATAGGCAGGTAAATGAAGGCCCAATACCCCTTATTCACAAGATACCAATAGAACAATAGCCGCGCCAGGCGTCCGTTGCCATCCGTAAAAGGATGCAGATAACCCAGCCAAAAATGGAGCATTATCGCTTTGATCACGGGATGGATAAAACCATTCCCGCTATTTTCGTCATTCGCAAATTTTATCAGTTTTTCTAATTCGGTTTTTACAAATTCGATATCCGGTGCTTCATGATAAATAATTCCCTGGATATCGTCATTTACAAAGATTGGCTCACCGGACTTTCTCATTCGAGGTGTTTCCCCTGCCGAATCAAATGTATTTTTAGTTGTCATGGCATGAAGTTCCAGCAGTAGGGCCATACTCATTGGCTTCTTTTTATAATTTTCTTCTATTGCTTTCATGGAATTATAATTATTCACTATCATCTGTTCAGATTTATTGGTTGGCGTTCTTCCCTCTCTCAATATTTTCTTGGCTTCCAATCGGCTGGTAGCCGCGCCTTCCAATTGTGAGGAAGCGATCGCCTCCTCCATTATTCCGCGGGATATCAGCTTCTGTTTATTAGTTTTGTCGATTTTATCTTTTTCGACAAACATCTCTCCTCCGGTATTCATATCCAGTTCATGGAAGAATTCCTCAAAATAATCCAGTTTTGACCAGGTAAAAGCATTGCCCTTTTCATCGCTGATCACGGTTTCTATTGCCTTCGATTCCCGGATAAGCTTAACAATTGTCCACAGTTCTTCTTTGGATATCCCCTTCGGAGATGGCTCCTTATAGCGTAGCTCATCCCAGTATAAGTATTCCGAGCCGGTTCTTTTCAAAAAATCAAAGATTTCCGATTTTTTATTACCGATGATCGCCTTAATCGCCTGTGTCCGGTTTATTTTTGCTGTATCCAGCTTTTCTAATTTATATTTCATATCAACCCCCTAAAATATATATGCATAATTATACATATAGTATACATATTTTATACATATTGTCAACCAGCCACCATAAATACGTGCCAGCTATTTTTTAGCGTTATAACGCTATTTTATTTGAGTTATATGCATAATTATACATATACTATACCTATTTTATACCTATTTTTTAAAGACCTCAAATTCAACGCCCTTAACGATAATCACTAATGTGCCAGGCTATACCACAAACATATCTTTCTAGTATATTATAATATACTAGAAACACACGGCTATCATTTTTTGCCTGTTTTAAGCTGTATTCTATGCTGGTTTCTTGTATTAAACTAGCCCAATAGGTATATTTATACCAATACTATACCTATTTTATACCTATCACCGGTCACCAAGGGCTCGAATTCGATACTATTACATCGCTAAGCGGTCCCTTCATTTGACATTTGTCATTGGACATTTGACATTCACAACTCCCCAGAAAACGCCTTCTTAAGCACCGATTTTTTCAGCTCTTCCAGATCAGCCAGCTTTTTTTGATAGATCGCTTCCAGCTTTTTCGTTTCCCCCGCCAGCGCATTGAGCTTTTTGACGATGGCTTTTTGTTCCGTAATTGATTTTGGGATAAAAATATGGTGCTTTTCTATTTTTTCAATAGTTAAAGCACTATATGCAGAGCCCTTAGATATTTTTTTTATCTGTTCAACAAATGACATTAAAACATATTTTAAAAAGTAAGGGTCAATAGCATGAAAGTCTTTAAACCAAAGAATATTCCCATCCTTAAAATAAAACTCTTCATCCTTTTTCACCACATAGATTTCCCCTATAGTCCCAACGGCTGTCATAAGGACATCTCCTTCCGCAGGAACGCCAAAGACATCTCTTATCTCTTTATACCTGATCTTAGAAATAAATAATTCTAGCGAAATCTCTTTATCATGAGCAAGCTCTTTTATTTCTTTAATTCTATAAAAAGGGACGCCATCTTTAACGTATTCCTTCTTATAAATTCTTTTACTGGATGTTATTTTCCCAATTTCTTCGAGACTTTTCTCCTCCCACCCCTCTCCCGGATTAGCAAATATATCCTGCAAATACGATTCAAAAAGCTCGCGAGAGTTTTTTAGATTTTTTCCGGCGTTCTGTTTTGCTTTTTCAATGCCGGCAAAGAGTTTGTCTAATTTCTTTACGATGTAATTTTGTTCAAAAATGGATTTGGGGAAAAATATTTCAATTTCTTTCAGTTTTTCCTTGTTTAAGGTTTTTCCTTTTATTTTGACATCACCTTTTACGGCGCCATGCCAATCATAATAACTTAGATAATGATATAAATAGTCTTTTGATATTTCATTATCATTTTTAATATTTAGGGCAGCAATAGCTTCATTTGTGTACAATTCCTTCCCAGCAAAGGCAAGTCTGCCCAGGGTCAATTTAAAACTAGCAAGGAGAGTGCCTTTTCTAACTATTTTTGATAATTCGGCCCCTTTATCGGAAAGGTATTCTTTGCTATCTAAAACGACATTCCCTTCTGTGTTTAAAAGATCGGCAATAGACAACCAAACATTTTTAGTTTGTCTTTCTGTATCCCAATATTTTATATTTCCTCGATATGGTGTTTTACCAATCTCAATACGACATAGATCGCCAAGCTTTTTTGTTTGCCAGTTATTTTTCATGAGCATTTCAACTAGTTATTTTAGGCAACTTTTTCGGTTTTTTTATTTTATTTTTAACAATAAGACCTCTAATAATATGTGCGGTCAACTTGTTTGCGTTGAATTGATAACCGGTTCCGCCCTTAACTGGGCCAACATAGATTTCAGCGCCAAAATAATCGCCGATTGCATCTGCATCAACAGTAAATTCGTGAACATAATCTTTCGGTGTTTCCTTTCTCATATTGTACTTTTCTTGCGCATCTTTTTGATTTTTGGGTTCTTCAAGGCCAAAAAAGTATTTTTTTTCACTAAAAGGGTTTGCCCCATCACTATCTTGAGGCCAAAAATGATCGCCATCAACTCGATAAAATGGGCCATAACTACCACCTGGGATTAGAGGCAAGGCAAGATACCAATCAAAACAAGTAGCAAATATATCGGAAGGTTGGGGATCTAGGCGGGGATTGAATTGAGGGTTCAATTCAATTTCGCGCAATTGAGATGCTGGTATATTTTTCAATAAATTGAGAAGTTTCTTAAAGCGCTCGACAAATTCCTTCTGATTAGTCGTTAACATCTGGCCTATAGACTCCTAATAATATTACTCAATATCTTTTTGCTTTCCTCATCTAACCCCCTCATCTCCTCCAATATCTCCTTCGGCTCACGCAACACCACTTCCCCACCTTTATTCGGATTCTTCACCGACAGATCGAAGGTCTTTTGATCGATATCTTTCACGCTTACTGACCACGAGTTCGCCGATTTCGCCTTGGTCTTTTGCAGTTTTAGGAAATCCGCCAGGTCTTTCTCGTTGAGAGGATTCGTCTTGCCTAGGTTCCGATCCAGATTAAGCTGGTAATACCAGGCCTTTTTGGTCGGAACCCCCTTTTCAAAGAACAAAACAACCGTCTTGACCCCAGCCCCTGTAAATGTCCCACCCGGCAAATCAAGCACCGTATGGAGATTGCAGCTTTCAAGAAGCAGCTTGCGCAGTGAAACGGAGGCATTATCGGTATTAGATAGAAAAGTGTTCTTAATCACAATGCCCGCCTTGCCACCCGCTTTCAATATCTTGATAAAATGCTGGAGAAAAAGAAAGGCGGTCTCCCCCGTTTTGATCGGAAAATTATGCTGGACCTCGCCTCGCTCTTTTCCCCCAAACGGCGGATTGGCCAGGACAATGTCATAACGATCTTTTTCTTGAATATCGGCGAGATTCTCGGCCAGCGTATTGGTGTGAATAATATTGGGCGCTTCGATACCGTGCAGGATCATGTTCATAATGCCGATAATATAAGCCAGCGATTTCTTTTCCTTGCCATAAAAGGTCTTTTCCTGGAGCTTCTCCATATCTTTAGTCGAGAGGTCTTTGCTCTCCTTGAGATATTCAAACGCCTCAACTAAGAAACCTGCCGACCCAACGGCACCGTCATAAATTTTATCGCCAATTTTCGGAGCCACAACTTTAACAATGGTTTTGATCAGCGGACGAGGAGTATAATATTCGCCGCCGTTCCGACCGGCATTCCCCATGTTCTTGATCTTGCCTTCATAAAGATGCGAAAGCTCATGCTTTTCTTTCTGGGAGCGGAAATGCATCCCATCGACAATATTTAATATTTCACGGAGATTGTAGCCGCTTTGGATCTTGTTTTTGAGTTCGTTGAATATTTCTCCAACTTTATACCCAATGGTATCGGGGCTGTCAGCGTCTGCTTTAAACTTCTTTAGATAAGGAAAAAGCTTGTGATCGACAAAATCCTTTAAGTCGTCACCCGAGAGGGCGATATTGTGATTTATTTTGCCATCGGCAGTTTTGGGCGCCGCCCAGACTTCCCAACGATACTTTGGATCGATAATAAAATCGTATTTTTTACCCGCCAGTTCGGCCTCTGTCTTCTTGTCTTTCTCCAGGTCATCAAGATATTTTAAAAAGAGAATCCACGAAGTTTGCTCAATATAATCCAGCTCACTGCTAGCCCCAGCGTCTTTCCTGAGGATATTGTCGATATTTTTGAATGACTGTTCGAACATTGTAAAATTTTAGCTTGTTTGAACTTATTTTTCAAATTATATCAATAAAAATTTACAGTGGTAAGCTAATACTGAAGCAACCTCCCAAACTCCTCCCCAAAACTCTTAACAACTTCTGGATCGGAGATAAACACCGCGTTTTCGTAGTTGTTCTTCTCGGCGTTTTCGGTCCAATTGTAAGAGCCGGTCACAACTTCTTTATCATCAAAGATCGCAAATTTATGGTGCATGATCCCCCGCCCCTTCCCCTGCAAGAGCTTAACAGGGATCCCTTTGGAGAGAAGAAAATTTATCTCCGAGTTTTTGCCTTTAGCTTGGCCCTTATCGGCCACAACCTGGATAGCCACGCCCCGATCCTTGGCATTCTCTAGCGCCCAAGCGATCTCGCCCGACGTAAAACTGTAGATCGCCAGCTTTATGCTTTTTTGGGAGAGGTTTATTTTAGCGATTATTTTGTCTCTAATCCCACCATTGGGGGAAAAATAGGCGGAGGCAGAGGGCAAAGCGTGGGTGGTTGAAACTAAGGCTAATAATAGGATAACAATAAAAAAACATTTAAGCTGCTTCATGCTAAGTAAAATTTTACGCTTTTTGGGGGGTTATTACAATCAACGGCAAGAGCAAAAACTTATTTTTTCCCTTTGCCTCTCATCTGTTGCTGGTAATGGAGTTCTTCTTTTTTGATCGTCTTGGCATTTTTACGCGTGATCTCGGCTTTACAAAAGGGGCAAAAAACGCTCCCTTCGGCTACTTCATTGCCGCATTCGCACTTTGGCGGGGCTTTATGTCTTAGTTTACTCACAGCATCAATTTTACCATTTTTATGCCGAAAATACAAGAAAAAACCCCCGGATCGCTCCGGGGGTTTAATTTTTTATCAAAGGTTCTTTTTATTAGAACCGGTTGAAATCGCGTCTTCCGCCGCCGCTTCTATCGCGGTCGCGGCTTTCAGACTTTGGTTTGGCTTCATTGATCGTAATTTCGCGATCGCCCCATTTATAACCGGTTAATGCGGCTATAGCTTTGGCAGCGTCAGCGTCTTCCATATCAACAAATCCGAATCCGCGGGATTTACCCGAGAATTTGTCGTTAACGATCCGGGCTGAAATTACGTTACCGAATTCAGCGAATTTTGCTGAAAGATCGGCATCAGTAACAGACCACGGAAGGTTGCCTACGAATATGCTTTTCATATGTTTTTTGTGTGTCTCCTTATTTTATTTTTCTGCGGATTAACTGGTGGGAGGGACCCGAACTAGGCGGGAACACTCAAAAGAAAAAAGCTGCAGGAACTTTTAACTCACTCAACCATTTAACTCGACTGTTATATTCTACACTAGTATCGGACGCATTGCAAGTAAATTTCACCCTATTTTATTTCGAGGACCTTATACTTCACGAGTCCTCGGGGGAGCTCTACTTCTATCACGTCGCCAACCTTCTGGTTGATGATCGCTCCGCCAATAGGTGACGCGGTCGAAATTTTATTCTCCAAGACATCCGCTTCCATTTCTGAGACCAGCATATACTCCGATTCGTTCTCGGTATCAAGCGCCATGATCCGGACGGTCGAGCCAAGTGAAACTTGGCCGCGGGTCATAAGTTCGCTTTTATCAACAACCTTGGCATTTTCAATTTTGGCTTCCAGCTCCTTGATCCGCATCTCGTTCATCCCCTGCTCTTCTTTGGCCGCGTGGTAAGCGGAATTTTCGCGCAGGTCGCCGGCCTCCCTTGCTTCCCCTATGGTTTTAGAAATGATCGGCCGTTTCTTTTTCAGCTCTTCCAGCTTCTCTTTCAGCTTTTCATAATTTTCTTTGGTCATCTGTTCTGCCATAGTATATTCCTCGCTTTCATTATATATTATACCATTTTCGCATATTAACTAGATTTAACTCTAGAGATAAGGTAAAATAACGGCATTATGAAAAACAAATTCTTGGCTTTAACGTTCCTGGCTTTGCTGGCCGCGACCTGCGCTTTCGCCATGGGACCCGCTCCCCATTTGCCCGGCATTCTCGAGTTGCAAACAAAAATCAATGCCGATCTAAATAGGTTAGATAATGATACCAAACAAACCGCTGAGAAGCTCGGATCGCTTGACCTGACGGGACCTGATGCCAATGCCCTCCTTAAGGGCCTCTACAATGATAATAATTTTGTTGTCAACGCGGTGATCGTTGATTTAAAAGGCAATATCATTGCGGTCGGCCAAGATAGATACCAGGGTTCTATCGGCGAAAACTTAAGCGGGCAGGACCATATCATTAAACTTTTTAAGACCGGTAAACCGGTTTTAAGTTCCCTCTTTAAAACGGTCGAAGGGTTTTACGCTATTTCGCTCGCCTACCCGATCAGCTCGGCCGGCGGGAAGACAGCTGGCTATCTTAGCGTTGTTTTTCGTCCGGACACAATGATGGGCAACATCATTAATCCTTATTTGGCCAATACGCCAGGAGTGGAAGTCTTAGCGATCCAGGAAGATGGGCTGATAATTTACGATAAGGATATCATGCAGATCGGCAAGCTCACCTTTTCTGACCCGCTCTACCAAAATTACCCCCAGCTATTAAAGATGGCCAAACAGGTCACTCTCCAAGACAGCGGCACGGGAACCTACGAATTTCCCGCCGGTTTCGGGCAACTCCCAGTCGCCAAAACTACCGAATGGACGACCATTAGCCTGCACGGGACCGAGTGGCGGCTGATCGTCTCAAAGACGGAAAAATAACCACCCCATTAGAACAAGCGCCGCGGCCACCCGATAAACGCCAAAGGGGATAAAGGTGTGCTTTTTAATGAAATTCAAGAAGAATTTTATACTAAGCAGCGCGACCAAGAAAGAGACCACGAACCCGATCGCCAGCACCCCAAAATCTGAACGGGAAAAAGAACTCCCGCTTTTCAAGAGATCGAGCACCGAGGCGGCCAGCATCGTCGGCACCGCCAAGAGAAAAGAAAATTCGACAATGGTTGTCCGCTTAAGGCCGAGAATAAGGCCACCCACGATCGTGGCCGCCGAGCGCGAAACTCCGGGGAACATGGCCAGCGATTGGAAAAGGCCGATCAGCACGCACTTGCCGTAAGGGATCCGGCTAATATCTTCCAGTGCCGCTTCCTTGTCACGATGGAATAATTCAAAGAAGATCAAAAACAAGCCGCCGATCAAAAGCGACCAGACAATGATCATCCCATTACCGATCAAATAGGTCTTGATCACCTTGTAGAGGAGAAAACCGATGATCGCGGTTGGGATAAAAGCCGCTATGATCCGTTTTAAGCTTTCAAAGTCGACCAGGAACCTGCGCCAGTAAAAAACAAAGACCGATAAGATCGCCCCAAGCTGGATGATGATCTCAAAACTTTTCACAAAGTCGGTCTGCGGGATGTGCATCACTTTGGCCGCTAAGATCATATGGGCGGTCGACGACACTGGCAAGAATTCCGTTATCCCCTCCACTATCCCCATAATGATCGCGTGTAAAATATCCATTATATCCTCCTTTTAAGTTCATCCAGGATCTGGACCATGCCCAGGGTGTCTTGCTCGCAATATTTCTCGAGAGCATTAAAGACTTTTTGCCGGTCGGCGGGCTCGATCGCTGTCCCAAAAACAACGCGCAGATATTCGGTCCGGGCGGTAAACCCTTCCTTGATCTCCAGGCCGTCATAAGAGGTCCCGACAAGCGCCGGTAAAACCGCCTTCATCGACGTGCTTTCGGCCTGCTGGGGATCATAAAAATGGCGATTCTTGAATGGGAGCCAAAGGTCGATAAACCTGGGGGCGGTCGCTTCCAGCCATGATTGATATTCCGGATAAGCCTCGGCCATCCGCCGCAAACAATTCTTCTCATACGTCGCGTTGTAAGCCAGGATCGAACCTTTATCTTTTAATAGTTCTTTTAAACGGGCCAAAACTTCGGGCCGGGGGTCAACATCACCCGGCGCTAAATATGAATAATGGATCGGCGCCGCTCCTTCCCCGGCAACTTCATGGAGGGAAAACTGGAACGGGACCTCTTCATAAGGATGGGTCAGGTCGTAGATCGGGACCGCGGGAGCAAGCGTCTCAAAATCAAGATAATAGACCGGATATTCTATCTGCCGTAAAAATGTTTTGATCGCCTCTTTATCAAATTGCGCCTTCCGGCTGGAAACCGGGCTGGTGTAACCGCAAGCCTCGCTTAACCGGCAATCGCGACAGCCGGGACAGAGCGGGATATCCGGCGGCTCTTTGCCGGCGATGATCTTTTGCAGTTCAGCCAGCTTAGCCTCGATCCCGCCCAGTTTTTCACCGACCCGCTCGGAAACTTCTTCTTTCTTTAACAGCTTGGCCGGCTCGATCGCGCCCCGCTTAATATAATCGCGGTTAAGGTTCATCAGATACGTCCCGCGAATTTTTAGGCCAGCGCCTTGGTAAGTATATTTTTGGAACGCCACGTCGTCATAATACGTGGCTTTTAAATTGGTCGAGCTTTTTACTTCGATCAGATCCCAAGCGTCAGCTTCAACGGGAAGAAGGATGTCAGCGATCGCGTAGGCATCGTTATAAAGGAAGCCGGCTTCAAACAGAGGCTGGCGGGCCGATAAAGCCTGGAGCGATTTATCGTGCATTTTTTGGAAATTCCAGTCGCGTTCAAGAAGGATTCCGCCGGGATAGGCCTGCCGCGCCACGGCGCCAACTTTATTGCCTTCATCCATCACCGCTTTGGCCATAGCGTCGGGTTTGGGAATTTCTGACTTGCGATTAAACTCGTACCACAACAGCTTGGGGCACTGCAATCCTTCGATAAATTTACTTTTGGAAATTACCGGCATTACATCCCGGGGAGGTTAAGGCCGCCGGTGATCTTTTGCATCTTCTGGGCCATGTCGTTCTTGGCGTTCTTGAGCGTCCGGTTGATCAAATCTTTAACGATACTTTCGACCTTATTTAGCGGCAGTTCTTGGGGGATCTTTAATTCCTTGATTTCCAATTCGCCATTGATCATGACCTTGACCCCGCTATCTTCGCCTTCATACCTCGCCCGCCCGATCTCGTCTTTCAAGCGCTTCGCCTGTTTCATCATCTCGCCCATTTTTCCGATGTTGCCAAAAACCATTGCCTTTACCTCCTCATCCGGGTGGCCAATCAAACGCCCGTCCGCCTAAAAGATGGACATGGAGATGATCGACCGCTTGCCCGGCCGCTTTACCATTGTTAATGACCGTCCGAAACCCTTGTTTGTCGAGCCCCAAATCTTTAGCTAGCTTGATCGCTACCCGAAAAAGTTCTCCCATGATCGCTTCGTCAGCCAAGTCAGCCAACGAGTCCACATGCTGTTTGGGAATAATTAAAATATGCGTCGGCGCCTGCGGCGCGATATCGTTAAACGCCGCTACTTGGTCATCCTCATAAACCAATTTTCCCGGGATCTCTTTCTTTAATATCTTACAAAAGATACAGTTTTCCATGTTCACTTCCCCCCCTCTACCCCCTGGGAGAGGGGGCAGGGGGTGAGGGCTAATAGCTGATTTTCAATTCCACGATCCGATGGTTGGCGTTGTCAGCGACAAATAGCCTCCCCTTTGGCCCTAAACTAATTCCCATCGGCGCGTTAAATTCCCCTTGCCCAGATCCTTTTTTCCCAAAATCTAAAACCAATTCGCCTGATTTGGCGAAAATACAGATCCGGTTATTGCCGGTATCGGCCACATAAAGGAATTGTTCGTCGAGCGCCACGCTTTGCGGCGCGTTCAAGATCCCGTCGCCAATGATCGAAACTCCCCGGTCATTTTGGTCGAATTTTTGGATCCGGTTGTTGCCGGTATCGGCAATAAAATAACTCCGGTCTCGGTCAACCGCCACGTCCATCGGCCGGTTGAGAAAGCCCAGGCCAAGGCCAAACCCGCCGGTTTCAGCGGCAAAATTACCGCTCGAATCAAATTTTAACACCCGGTCGTTCCCCGAATCGGCTAAATAAAGGTTCCCCAATTGGTCGACATCCATGCCGGCCGGGTCGCGGAGCGTTTTAAAATTATACTCGCCGGCCCCGACAGTATTAAGAAAATTACCCCGGATATCAAAGAGCTGGACCCGGTCACCGTCCCGCTCTGAAACATAAAGGCGATAATTAAAATCAACCGCTACACCCCAGGGAGTATTGAATTTTCCGGTCGCCATCCCAAACCCGCCGAACTGGTAGACGAACCGGCCGTCCTCGCTTACCCGCTCGATCCTATTGTTGCCGGTATCGGCGATAAAAAGATCGCCCAATCCGGTCTCAATATCACCGATCGCCGCGACTTTTATATCTTGCGGATAATAGAACTGCCGCTCCCCCGAGCCAGGCATCCCGATCTCTTTCACAAACTCTAGCGTCGGAGTGACCAGCGTCGTTGTCTTGGGAACTTCGCCCATCGCCGCCGCTTCGCGGCAAACTACAAATAACAAAACACTAGCTACAAACAACGGCGCCAGTTTTTTCATAATAAAAGTTCCTTTATCTTCGCGGCGGGATCAGGCGCTCGCAATAGACTTTCACCGACCAGTATCCCCCGCACCCCACACGCCTTGAGCGCGCGCACTTCTTCATTTGAATTTATCCCGCTTTCGGAGATAACAATTTTATCTTTGAGCTCGGGAACGTTATCTAAAATCCGCAAGGTTGTCTTAACATCGACCGCTAAGGTATCGAGATCACGATTGTTGATGCCAATAATTTCCGCCCCAGCTTTAATTGCTCTCCTGGCTTCTTCTTCATTATGAACTTCAACCAATGCCGCCAGTTTTAACGATTTAGCTAGCTTAATAAAAGCGATCAATTGCTCCTCGGTTAGGATCCTGACGATCAAGAGGATGGCATCGGCTCCGGCTTGGCTAGCTTCGTATATTTGTGCTTCGTCGATCACAAAATCTTTCCGCAAAACCGGCAGGTTTGTCGCCGCCCTGGCTGTTTTCAGGTCTGCCAGCTTCCCTTGAAAGAATTTTTCGTCGGTCAAAACCGAGATCGCGGTCGCGCCGGCCTTGGCATAAGCTTTGGCTAAAGCAGTCGGATCAAGTTTTTTAATCAACAGGCCAGCCGAAGGAGAAGCTTTCTTTATTTCGGCAATTAAAGCGAACTTTTTACCTTTAAGGAAGGGGCGAACTTTTATTTTCCTCTTCTTTTTAGGATTTATTCGAACTTTAAGCGCGGTTACGACCTGCCTCTTCTGAAAAACAATTTCGTCAAGAATCATGTTGTATAATATTAACATGGAGAAAGTGCCTTATCAACACACCCCCGTTATGCCGGTTGAAGTCATCAATTCGTTAAACCTGGCACCAGGCAAAACGATCGTCGACTGCACCCTCGGAGGAGGAGGACATACCGAGAAAATCAAACTGCAAATCCCAAACTGCAAAATAATTGCGTTCGACCAAGATGGGGAAGCCCTCACCGCGGCTAAAGAACGGTTAAGGCCTTTTTCGGATATAACTTATATTCATTCTAACTTTGCCGGCCTAAAAGAACACTTAACTGCCAAGGCCGACGGTTTTCTTTTTGATCTTGGCGTTTCGTCATACCAATTAGACGAACCGGAGCGCGGCTTTTCTATTCGCCAAAACGGGCCACTCGATATGCGAATGAACAAAACCCAAGCTCTTTCGGCTTTCGACATTATCAACACCTATTCCGCTACCGAACTAGAAGCTATCATCCTAGAATACAGCCAGGAACGGTTTGCCCGGCGGATCAGCCAAGCGATCGTTCGAGCCAGGGAAACAAATCCTATAAAAACAACAGAACAATTAAAGATCGTCATCGAAAAAGCGATCCCGACCTGGAAAAAGAGGGAATCTATCACCAGGGTTTTCCAAGCTCTGCGGATCGTTGTTAACAACGAACTGGAAACTTTAAAAAAGGCATTAAATGACGCTATCGAGCTGCTAAATCCGGGCGGCCGGATCGTCGTCATCGCTTACCATTCGTTGGAAGACAGGATCGTAAAACAAACTTTCAGGGCCGGGATCCAAAGTGGTATACTAAAAAGGATAACCAAGAAACCGCTCCTCGCCCAGGCCGAAGAATTGGCCGCCAATCCCCGGGCCGGGAGCGCCAAGCTTCGGGCAGCGGAAAAAATATGAATAAAATTACCAGTTTTCGCTTAGCGGTTTTTATTTTAGTCGTCTTTTTACTCCTGGCCGGCCTCCATCTGGTCATTTTCGCCCAAAATGTCGGTCTCAAATACGAACTGACCGACCTTAAAATTAAACTCACCGAATTGACCGGTAAAAACAAGGAACTCAGTTGCTTCGTTGCCCAGGCAGAGGACTTGGGCTATATCGAAAAGTTCGCCAAAGAGCGTTTAGGCATGCACTACCCGGAACGAGTAACTTATGTTCCGTGATATACTAATGTTATGGTAAGAGTCCGTTTTGCCCCATCACCGACCGGCGCCCTTCATATTGGAGGAGCCAGAACCGCTTTATTTAATTGGCTTTTTGCCCGCCATCATAAGGGTAAATTCATCCTGCGGATCGAAGACACCGATCGGGAACGCTCGACCCTTGAAGCGAACAAGGCCATTTTTGAAGGCCTCGAATGGTTAGGGCTTGATTGGGATGAAGGGCCAAAAGTCAATGGCTCACATGGCCCCTACTTTCAAACGGAGCGGCTTGATATCCACAAAAAATATGCCGATCAACTGGTTGACGAAGGGAAAGCTTATTGCTGTTTTTGTTCTGCCGCCGAACTCGCGGAAAGAAGAAAAGCGGCCGAAGCCAGGAAAGAAGCTCCAAGATATGATAATACCTGCCGTAAATTAACCAAAGAAGAAGTCAATAAAAAACTTGCCGCTGGAGAACCCTATGTCATTAGGTTTAGGCTTCCTTCCGCCGGCGAAACGGTGGTTGATGACCTGATCCGCGGCCGCGTTACTTTTAAAAATGAGGTTTTGGACGACTTTGTGATCATGAAATCCGACGGTTTCCCAACTTATAATTTCGCCTGCGTCGTCGACGACCATTTAATGGAGATCACCCACGTCATTAGAGGCGACGACCACCTGTCCAATACTCCCCGACAGATCCTGATGTATCAGGCGTTTGGCTGGCAGCTCCCTAAATTCGCCCATATCCCCATGATCTTGGGCAAAGATAAAGCTAGGTTATCAAAACGCCACGGCGCCACTTCGGTCATCGATTACAGCGCGATCGGCTATCTGCCGGAAGCGATGATCAATTATATCGCCCGGCTCGGTTGGGGACATGGTGACGACGAGGTTATTTCGAGGCAAGAGTTAATTGAGAAGTTCTCTCTCGGCGGCGTCAGTAAAAACCCGGCTATTTTTGATATGGACAAACTTAATTGGCTCAACGGCCAATATATTCGGAAGATCCTGCCAGAACGGCTGGTCGATCTTTGCGAGCCGCTGTTGATCGAGGCTTACGGCAAACACGGCTTCCCTTATATCAGTAAAGTTGTTCTGGCTTTCCATGATCGTTTGGTCTTGATCCCTGACATCATCAAGCTCTCAACCTATTTTTTTAAGGATGATTTTGAATATGATCAAAAAGCAGTCGAAAAACATTTTAAAACCGAAACCGCCAAGCCGGTTCTCGAAGCGTTAAAAACTAGGCTAGCCGCGGTTGAACCTTTCACCAAGGAAAACATCGAACCAGTTTTCAAATCCCTGGCTACCGAAATGAACGTTAAGCTCGGCGTCGTCATCCACCCCTGCCGCCTCGCCCTCTCCGGCCGCTCCGAAACTCCGCCCATGTACGATGTGGTGGAGATATTGGGGAAAGAGAAGGTTGTTGAAAGATTGGATAGGGCTTTAAAGGCTTTGTAGTTTCAGAGGAACCTGCGACCTGCCTGCCGGCAGGCAAGGCTGAAAGTCGCGGTTCCTATTTCCCTCAATTGCGAGGAAACCGCGAATTTCATTCGCTGGTTTCCGAGCACAAAGTCATTAGTTTAGTCATTATTAATTGTAAATTAAAACCTGACGTTTACCCAAAGTCGATCGTCTTAACACCCGCCCATAAGGATCGATCACCCCGGAAATGCCGGTATTACCGACCTGGATAAAATATTTGCGGTTTTCGATCGCCCGAAAGATCCCGTGGTTAAAGTGGAAATAAGGGGCGGAAGAACTGCCAAACCAGCCATCATTGGTCACCGTTAAAATAAAATCGGTCTTCTCCCCTACCCTGGCCTTGATCGTATCAGGAAAAGTCGATTCAAAACAGATCGCCGCCGCGATCTGATAGTTGCCGGCAATAACCGGCGAAATATTACCATTAACGTCAAATCCCTGGTCAAAAAAGCCGGTCCCTTTTAAGAATGGATAAAGGAGCGGTTTAAAAGGGAGGTACTCGCCAAATGGGACGAGCCGCTGCTTATCATAACGAGAAACAACTTCGCCCGATGGCGAGATAGAGACCAAAGAATTATACGCGTTGCCGTCAACAGTATAATGCGGCGTCCCGATGATCAGCCAAGCTTCGCTTTCTTTGGCCAAACTTTGGATCCTTGGCAGTAAAGCTGGATCTCTTAGCAAATAAGAAAAGATCGCCGTCTCCGGCCAAATAATAATCGCCGGCTGTTCTTTCGTCGCCTGGCGCGTTAATTCTTCGTGGATATTAAATATTTCATTCACTTTTCTTGGATCCATCTTATCCATCTGGTCGATATTGGGCTGGATCAAGGCAAGCTTGGGGAAATGACTAATGACTAATGACGAATGACGAATGGTGGTATCCCCATAGGCTATCACTATCGTGATTAATAAAATAACAATAAATAAAGTTCTTACCCCCCCTCTCCCTTTGGGAGAGGGGCCGGGGGTGAGGGCTGCATTCACCATCACAACAATAAAACTAACCCCATAAACAGTCGTAAATGAAGCTATCTGGATCAAAGGGAGAAAAGAGGCTTGCGTGTAACCGACCACTCCCGACGGCAGGCCAAAGGGACCCCAAGCGCGGAGAATTTCGGTGATGGTCCAGAGCGTGGGCAAAACCAAAAAGTTTGTTAGCCTGTTAGTTTGTTTATTGGAAAAAAGGGCATAGAAAATAGAGAATAGGGAAATAAAGATGGACTGGAAAACAGTTAAACAAACCCAGCCAACAACCGCCCACCAGCCGACGAAGCGGAAAAGAGTTGTTATCCAAAACAGGTTGATACTAAAAAAAGTTACTCCAAAAACAAAGCCGCACCACCCTGCCTGCTTCCAACCTTTTACTTTATATAAAAAATAAAAGAAGGGGACTAAGGCTATCCAAGCTAGCCACCAAAGATTAAAGTTTGGATAAGCCAGGGCTAAGAGTAAACCCGACAAGGTCGATCCTAAAATGTAACTACGGCTTATGGCCCTATCTGCCGGCAGGCCAGTCGCAGGGCCCCTAAATTGACTTATTGTATAGTAATTGAACATTTTATAATATCAAGCGCCGGGGGCAAGGCTGGACTGCTTTCATCGTCGATCGATTTATTGGAACCCGAAACTTTTGAGATATAAGCATCAGTGGTGTTGATGTGGTCCATTGGCAGCCTGGCTGTCGCGGTTGGCCAATCAACGGTTACCACGTCAAAGTAGATCTTATCGGGGATATTATTGCCGAATATTTTTTCCAAAGCAAAGGAGAATTTCACGGTATTGCTTAAAGTCGTGATCACGCCCAGCGACTCCCTGGTCGCAGCCACACCCTGGACGAACGGGCCGGCAACCGTAAAATATCCGGCCGGTTCAGCCAAACAATAGCCGCTCCAGGTTGAAAAATAGTTGGTGTAATAATCAGCCTCCACTCCATTGCGCGGTGTCGTCCCCGGCTCGATCATTTCGTCCTGGTTCGGGTTATCGGGCGGCGGCAGAGGCAGCTTAAAGGTTGGAACACCAGCCAAAACCAAAAAATAACGGCTCGCATTAACTTCCATCGTCCCCGCCAGCGTGATCTCCACTTCCATCTGGCTGCCGTAATTGACATACTGCGTCACTTGCCTGGCACAACCGGCAGGAAGAAATCCAAACATCATACTTCCAACAACAAAACAAAATAAAAAAGCTAAATCAAAAATACCAAGTAGTTTTGAATTTATTTTTTTATTATTCATGTTTGTTTGGATTTTTGAAGTTTGAAGTTTGGAGTTTCTCATTTTTAGTGTCTGGTCACCTGCCCTGCTGGATTTATTTGCTGCAGCCCTCGTTCGATCCCATCGTACGAAAATCCTCGACTGGAGTCAAAACTAACCGGCTCGCCCGGAATCGCCTTCAAGCTAAAGGTCACACTCATATTTTTAGTGTAATCAGAATAGGCCAGGCGCATCTCAAAACAGTGTAGATCTTTGGTCATCATTATATCACGCACTTTAAACTGCCGGCTGACCGGGTCATAGGACTGGCTGATCCTTAAATAAAGCTGGTTGACCGCCCCTTCTAAAAGGTAAATATCATATAAAGCGCTGGCTGAATTGAGCTGGCCGAGATTCATGTTCTGGTTAAAAGCCAGAGTCAGCGCGAAACAGCTGGCCGGAGCGAACCGGGCGGAAGAGATCAGGTCCTTATACTGCCGATTCTCAATGTCCCAACCGGTATCAAGGCCATAAGAGAGCTTTTCATTTGGCGCCGCCCGCAGGTGCGTCATTACGTCGTACCATTTATATGTCTGCCAATTGTAGCCGCTGTCAAACGACCAATTGAATTGGTTCTGGAAATAAAAGGTCAGTTTCTCGGAAATATCGTGGTAGCGGGTCCCCAGCTGGTCAAAAAAGAACGGCGTATTGCCAGACGTATAGCCGTGGCGGAAGTTGATCTCGTTGCGGATACAGGGCGAAACATTGGTAAAAAGCCCCGCGCTCTCCCGCAAAGCGTAAAGTTGGTCGCCCGGAGTATATAGAAATTGGTCTATTCCCGCTCCCAGCGTTAAGGTACTAAGGCCCAGCGTGATCGCTTTGTCGGCGTTTAAAGTTGTTTTAAAGCGGCTAGCGGTAAAATCACGATAATTGGTCAGGAGCGGGACGCTTTTTACTTCCCGATAGGTGCCAACGCCAAAGCTGGGAGAGAGCCTAAAATAATTGAGGTCGAGCGCCTGCGGGAATATTTCGATCTCCGGTTGTTTCTCCAAGAATTCATAACGTGGTATCCCTGGCGATAAATTTTGCCGCAGGTCAATGAACCAATTCTGATAATAGCGCCAGGAAAAGTTTTGTTCCCTGCCGGCAAATTCAATTTGCGGTTCGATCTTTTCTTCTCCGGGGTCTCCCGGCCCGGTCGAGTTATGGTTGTAATTAGTCGCCGTGCTAAATGTCAGCCGGTCGGAAATTAGCGGGGTGCGAAAAGTAAAACGCTGGCTCTTGCGCAGCCACTGCGGCGCCGCTTTGCCAAATTCATAATTATAATTATAACTAAGGCTTTCACTCCCCGAAGCTTGGTTAAAACCCAGGGCGAATTTCTGGTATTGGCTAGCCCGATCGTCAAAAGAATTAAGGTCAAGCCCCCAATTGCCTTTATTGGCGTAACTTAAGTTCAACCCCAGCTCGGTCTGGTCGATACGACCGCCCGGCAGGCGGTAGGTAGAGATATATTCCTGCTTTAGCTTTAAAGTCGTCCACTGGTTAAGTTTTTTTTCGTGTTTGATCTTTTCCACCCAGTCAGCCAGGCCGGTATCTTTTTCATCGACGTAATAAAGAGTTAATTCACCGTTGCCATATTTCCCCAGACCATAACCCCGCTGTATCCCGTAACCCCAGCCCTTTTTAGACATATAATCAAGCAAGACAAGCCCCATCGGTAAAGCCCAAGAGCTTTTTAAATAATCACCCTCAACATCGTTATGGCCAAACGTCCAATTCTGTTTTTGTTGTCCTTTTAAGTCGTAGAATAAATAAGGGAGCCACAGGACGGGGATCACGCCTTCATAAATGGTGACATTCCACCCTTCGACTTTATCTTTGGGGAAGAAAGCGATCTTATCGGCTAAAAGATAATAATGCGGTTGGTTTTTTTCACAGGTCGTGACCGTGCCCGGGCCTCCGGTCAGCTGCTTTTTCTTGTCGCTAAGCTTTTTGGCGGTAACATAGACTTTGCCTTTTACCGTAGCGGGTGAAAGCTCGGCCCCAAAATCGGCAAAGTCGGCCTCCTGGTTATTAGTGTTATAAACCAGGGTCTGGCCACTGGCATCATATTCTTGATTGATCAACCGGACATTCCCTTCGGCGGTCGCGATATTGGTCGCCTGGTCCATTTTCAGGCTGTCGGCCATGATCATGACCCCTTCGATCGTCACTTGAACCGAACCAGCTGCCTCTATCTGGCCGGTGTCTTCAATAAATCTTAATTTATCGGCTTTAATGTCGACGGTAATATCATCCCGCAAGGCATTAACTTGAAAAGAAAGAACAAACATGAGTAAAAGGCAGGCAGAGCAAAACTTACTCATTAGGGAGTTTTATGAAGGAGCCTCTGGCGAGCCAGGTCAGAAAGGGGGTCAAAGTCGCCAACCTGGCGGTAAAGGGAGATGGCCTTGCTTACTTCTTTTTGCCAATAATAAACATCGCCCAAATTAAGGGCGGTCGCCGAAGCCTCGGGATCAAGCTCGTAACTCTTTTCTAAGACCTCCTGCGCCCGTTCAACCTTGCCAGCTAAAAATAAGGCTGCGCCTAAATTGTTCTGGTAAATACTTGAGCCAGGATTATTTTGGACGGCAGCCGCAAAACGGAGCCGTCCATCGTCGATCTTCCCTTCTTTAAGTAAGGCTACTCCCAGGTTATTTAGCGCCGCGGCAAATTGCGAATCGAGCTGGACAGCCAAGCGAAACTCTTCTTCGGCTGCCGCCAGCATCCCTTTCATGAAAAATTCAAAGCCAGAAGTATTATGCTCCTGGCCAAAAGAGACGCTCACTTCTTCATTTGCCACCGAGCGGGCGGGCCTTGGCTCTTTCCCCCAGAGGGCAACGATCTCCTGGCTGCCTGGCGCGGCTAGCACCGCTTGCAGCGGCAGGTCGCGCATGCTGATAATTGACGTCCCCTTTAACTGCTTGATCCGCTTTTTGAGCCCGCCAAAATCAAGGTCTTCCTGCATGATCGTCTCATATATTTTTATCGCTTTTTTTACTTCGCCCTGCGCTTCAAAAGTCGTACCCAGATTAAAACGGATTATTTTTGAATGGAGGACATCAGCTTTCTCCAGCCCCAGGTTATATTGTTCAGCCGCCAGATCAAACCGCCCTTCACTCCGGAAAATATTACCCAGAAAATTATACGCGGCCGCGGCCGTGATCGGGTTTTTTTGCGCCGCTTGCGCCTCCCTGATCGCTTTTTCCTTATCCCCCTTTTGCCAATAGAGCTTGGTCAAGACAAAATGGTCCTTTTCGCTGGCAATATCAAGCTCAAGCTCCTTCTCTTTAATGTTACGGTATTTCTCATGGACCCCAAGATTATGGGGCTCAATGACCAGTGCGGTTTTGATCGCTTGGGAAGCTTTACGCAAGACACCAAGATGGACATTAGCTTCGCCCTGCAAAAGATAAGCAGCGGTGAAATTTTTATCGCTGGCGATCACTGATTCGGCGTGGGCGGCGGCCCGCTGGAATTCCCCTTTTGCCAAATACGCTTGACCAAGCACAACATGGGCCAAAAGGATCTTCGGCTTAGCTTTTAAGATCTCCCGGCATTTTTTGATCACCATGTCGGCACCCGAGGGATCAGCTTCGATCATCTTATGGAATTCAGTTAATGCTTCCTGATATTTATTCTGCGCCAAGAAAGCTTCTCCTAAATAGGCGCGGGCCAAGACTTGCTCCGGGCAGGCTTCGAGGACCGCGTTGTAGCCGGCTATGACCGGTTCGATCAAGTCTGGTTTCCCTTTAAGGAGCAACCGATAATTCTCCACGGCTTCGCTGTAATTCCCTTGCCGGGCCAAAGCTTCAGCTAAAGCGAGCGAAGCCGTTGGATGTCCCGGGTAATTCTTTAAGATATTCTTCAGCCGGCTGATCGCCTCTCCCAACATCGACTGTTCCAGTTTAATTAATTCGTTTAATTTTGCTACCGCCGCGTCGGGATTCAAGGTCTTCATATAAATATCGGATAAAATAAGACGGATGTTTAGGTTCCCCTCAACCCGGCGCAGCAGTTCCTCGAGCCTTTGGATAACTTCCCTTACCACTTCGGGATCTTCCGAGAACATCGCCGCGTATTTTTCCGCCGCCTGGTTATATTCTTCCAGCCTGGTATAAAGCTCGCCAAGTATGCGCAGGGTCTGTTTGTCGCCCGGTTTATGGTTCAAAAGTTCTTCATAAAAAGCGACCGCGTCTTTTAGCCGCCCTTTGCCTAAGTAAGCTCCGGCCAGCGTCTCGGTTAGTCGCACGTCTTTTACTTCAAAGGCGATCGCCTTTTCAAGCAGCGTAATAGCTTCATCAATTTTTTCTTGGTAAATATAGATCCGACCCAATATGTTATAACCTTCCACATTTTTTGGGTCAACCTCGACCAACTCTTCTAGCTCGATCACCGCGCTCTCCGTATCATCGGCCTGCAAATAAAAGCCCGAAAGAGATAACCTCGGCCCAACTTTTTCCGCCTCTTTAACTATCGCCCGTTCATAATCAAGCAATATTTCCGGCAGTAAATGAGGATTGGTCTCAACCGCTTGGACAAAACAATTTTGCGCCTGCTTATAAGACCCTTCTTTGAGGTAATGTCTGGCCGCCACCCGCAGGGCTAAAGGATCATTTGGATCATCGCGCAATTTTTTTCTGGCTTCCGCTAATTCCATCTTTTATCGATATTTCCCTTCAAAATAGATCATCACCGCCGCGATCATCATAAAAGTCAGTTGCGGCGTAAAAGCCGCGACCACCGGGGGGAGCATCCCGCCCCGCCCGAGCGACCGAAAGACCGAAGCAAAAACATAGAACGTGAACATCAGGACGATCGTCATCACTAGTCCCCAGGTCTGGCCTGACCGCGGGGACGAGAGCGAGAACGGGATCCCCACGAACGCGAAAACAAAACAAGTGAGCGGGACGGAATAGCGCATAAACAGCTCGGTTAAAAGGCTTTTGGTCTCCGCGCCGCCTTTGCCTAAACTGCCGATCATCTTGGTCAATTCTTTCGTATCCATATCAGTATAATTTTTTTGCTCGGTAAAAGCCAGCAGATCTTCGGCCACATTTAATTTCATCTCTTTAAATTCCGCCTCATAATTAAGAAAGCCTTTTTCATCATACTTATGCGCCACCCCGTCTTTTAGTCCCCACATTTTATCGGCAAAAGTCGCCGACGCAGCGGTGATCACCCTGGGATATTTTTCGTCGGTCAATTCATAGACCATGATGTTTTCCATCGTTTTATTTTTTAAGTTGACGTGGCGGACGTAATAATAGCGGTTGTTGGCGTCCTTAAAAAAGACATTATCCTTAACCTCCGGGAGTGGCTGGCGATAGATGATCTGGCGGATAATATTGCTGGAAACATAATTGGCGTGAGGGACGATCTTTTCGTTAGTCACGAACGAGATCAGGCTGACAACCAGGCCGATCATGAGGATCGGCCTGGATATCCGATAAATGCTGACGCCAGAGGTCCGAAGCGCGATCATCTCATTGTCTTTCGATAATCGGCCGAGCGCCATTGCGGTCCCGAACAATGTTGAGACCGGGAAGGTCATGACTAAAAGCGACGGTAATTTATAGACTAAAAGCTTGAGGACCGCCCAAAAAGGGATGCCTTTGTTGATGATCAGGTCCGCCATGGTAAAAAGCAAGTCGACCGTTAGGACCAAAATAAAACCAATAACCCCAACCAAAAATGGCCCAAGCATTTCCTTGGCAATATAGCGGTCCAGAGTCTTCATTATTCCGCTTCTTTTCTTCTCTTGATCTCTCGTCTCTTTGCTTGCTCCAGCTTTTTCCGCTTGCGTTGTGAAGGCTTTTCATAGAACTCGCGTTCTTTAAGTTCGTCTAAGATCCCCTCGTAGCGCAATTTGGTCTTAAATTTGCGAAGCGCCCTTTCCAGGTCTTCGCCTTTGCGAATTTCGATCTTTGGCATTTTTTCCCTCCTTCCTATTTTTGTCCGTGTTCGTATTCCAAGCAGCACATGAGCCGGCCGCAGACACCGGCCGTTTTGGTCGGCGACATCGCCAGTCCCTGTTCTTTAACCATTTTTACCGTCACGTGTTTCGGTTTATTCAGCCAAACCGAGCAACAAAGCGACCGTCCGCACGCCCCCATCCCCCCGAATAACCGCGTTTCGTCGCGCGGCGAAAGCTGGCGCATATCAACCCTAGCTGAAAAAGTCACCGACAGGTCCCGCGATAAATCCCTAACATTCGGCCCTTTCTCTCCGGCGCTTGAACGGTAGTAAACAATTATCCTGCTCTGGTCAAAAATGACTTCGATATCAATGATCTTGATTTTTAACTCGTGTTCTTTTACTTTTTGCGCCGCGATCTCTAAATATTTGCATTCTGATTCCCCGATCTCTTTTTCTTTGGCCAGGTCTTCCGATGTCGCGTAACGAATAACTTTTTTTAGCCGTATATCACGGGAAAGGGCCCTGGTCACGCCGCTCAGCAAAGACACGATCTCGCCGTACTCCACGCCCCGGTCGGTCTGGACGATAACAGGCGCGCCGACTTTGATCGACTCTTCCCTGTAACCTGTGATCGGGCAGACCCGATTGAACTTGCGCAATTTGATCCCTAATTTTATATGATGTTCTGTCATGTTTCATTCATCCTTAAACAAGCAACGTCAAGAGCCAGCTTAAAGTTCGCTCTCTTCTTAATATTCTTAACCGCGTCAAGGAGCGCCCTGGTGATTTTTATATCGCCTAAACTTTCTTTCGCAAAAAGCGCTAGATCATATAAAACCGCTTCGATCCGCTCTTTCTCTTTTTCCAGCTTCGCCGACAAGGCAAAGAGCTCAACCACGTTTTTCTTCTTGACCTGCTTGATCTCTTCGTACCATTCAACCATTTCGGGCTTCGGCTCCCATTTGACCAATTTCTCGCCGAACAAGATCTTCTGGCAGCGCGACGCGATCGTCGGCATTATCTTGTCCGGCTTGGCTACCAACAAAATAAAGACAACTTTGGGCGGCGGCTCTTCCAGCGTCTTCAAAAAGGCGCCGGCCGCTTCCATCGTCATATCTTCGGCCGACTCAATTACGGCGATAAAATATGGGCTCTTGGTCGGGCCGTAACGGACCACCTGCTGGAGTTCCCGGACCTGTTCGATCTTGATCGACGCGCCATCGGGTTTCACTTTGATCTGGTCAACCCCGGTCACGCCCAATTTGGCGACAAATTCGTCGGTTTCCGCCTCTTTTCCCGAACCCGGCGGGCCGACAAAGAGGTATCCCGACGCCACGCGCCTGACCTTCTCTAAAACAGGATGCACATAAACATTATATCATTTTCGGATTACATTATATACATCAGAGACTTTGAGGATAGCGGCAGTCACGCGGGAACAATTAAACTTCTTTAATAAGCCTTTCCAATTCAGCGGAAACATTGTGGGATAAGGCTTGGCGGTTTAAGTAGGCTTTTTTCAACTTTTTACCCTGACGGGCTAAGACCGTCTTAATATCCTCATAATCCCTCGCTCGCCCAATTTTCAATTTGGCAATGATCAGGTCTTCTGGGCTAATAATAGACAGTTTTTGGCCAAAAATATTTTTTTGTTTTCGGTTCTCCAAAGCGGTTCTGTCATAACTGGTTTTTGGCAGCCAGCAATCGATCCTAAAATCGTCAAGCTCCATGGCAAAACGGTTCCCAACTTTAAGGATCGTAGCAATTTCTTTTTCATTATAAAAAAATCCATGCTTTTTAGCCGCAGTTAAAAAGTCCTTGAGCCCCCCCTTGTTTAAATCAGCGACCAGGTCTATATCCAGGCTTTGCCGCGGATATCCCCAATAAGCAACAGCAAAACCGCCAACTAACATATAAGGGGTTTTAGTTGTTTTAAAAAGAGCGGTAATTTTAGCTAACAGCTTATCAAAATTCATATCTTGCCGACTGATTCGGCTAGTTTATTTAACCTGGCTTTAAACTGCTTAGACGATAATTTTGCGCCCATCGACGCCCGGGTGATCTTCAGCGCGGCCTGGTAAAGGTCAAAGAAAAGCCGAACAGTTTTCTCTCCGGAGAGCTTTTTCATTTTCGTTCTAGTTTTTTCAGCTTCCCACGGTTTCATATTAAAATTATATTACTTCCTTCTCACGTTGTAAACATCCGAAACTTTGAGGATAGCGGCCGTCACGCGGGCTAAATGGGCGGCGTCGTAGACATCGACTAAAATGCGCAGGATCGCGGAACTGCCGCGCTTGGTCGTCGCCTTGGCGGCCGCGACGTTGGTCCCGGTCTCGGCGATCTGGGCCAAAATGTCTTTTATGAGACCGACCCGGTCAAAGGCTTCCACTTCCACCTCAACCGGGAACAATTGTTTTATATTTTCGTTCCATTCAACCTTGATCAGTTTCTCGCTATTGGCTTTCTTGCCAATGACATTTTTACAGGTCGTCCGGTGGATCGCCACCCCCCGCCCTTGTGTCACGTAGCCAATGATCGGCTCGCCTGGTATCGGGAAACAACATTTAGAGATCTTTATTAAAATATTTTCAAGCCCCGCTACTTTGATCGGCATTTTTGACTTGCCTTTACGCTGTGGCACTGGCAAAGGTTTAACTATTGTTTCTTTTATAATTATGGGAACCGTTTCCGCCTTGACCTCACCTTTGTGTTTCTTGACCCAATTTTTTATTTTCACCCGGGCACCTGCGGTTTTCACCAAAAGGAGCCAATCAAGGCTCGGGTTGTCTTTTTTCCCGGTAATGATCTCAATAATATCGCCATTTTTTAGTTTATAATCGAGCGGGACGATCGCCCCGCCAACTTTGGCGCCAACACAGCGGTGGCCGATCTCGGTGTGGACCCGGTAGGCAAAATCAAGCGGCGTTGCTCCCGGCGGAAAACCATAAACATCCCCTTTGGGGGAAAAAACAAAAACCTCGTCCATGATAAGATCGGTCTTAAGGCTCTCCATAAAATCAGTGGCGTCTTTTAGTTCGTTCTGCCACTCCAGCATCTGCCGGAGCCAAGACATTTTTTGGTCGAGAGTTTTATCGGTTCCCCCTTCTTTATATCGCCAATGCGCCGCTACGCCATATTCAGCGGTCCGATGCATCTCGCGCGTCCTGATCTGGATCTCGACCGGCCGGCCGTCCGCGCCAAATACGGTTGTATGGAGCGATTGGTAACCATTCGATTTTGGCATCGCGATATAGTCGGTAAATTTGCCGGGGATCGGCTTCCAGGAATCGTGGATAAAACCTAAAACATTGTAACAATCTTTGACCGTCCCGGTAATGATCCTGACCGCGGTCAGGTCAAAGATATCTTCAAAACCAAGGCGCTGGCTCAACATTTTTTGGTAGATGCTGTAAAAATGTTTCGCCCGGCCATTGACCTCGGCCTTGATATTATAGTTATCAAGTAATTCCCTGACCTGGGCAAGAAAATCCTTGATAAAAGTTTCACGGCCTTCCCTGCTTTCCGCTACTTTCTTTTTTATCTCTTCATAAGCGGCCGGTTCTAGGTACATAAAAGATAGGTCCTCAAGTTGCCACTTTAGCCGCCACATCCCCATCCTATGGGCCAAGGGAGCAAAGATCTCTCGGGTTTCCAGCGCGATCTCTAGCTGCTTATCAGTCGGTAAAAATTGCAGGGTCTGCATATTATGGAGGCGGTCGGCAAGTTTTATGACGATGATCCGGTAATCTTCGCCCATCGCCACGAACATTTTGCGGAAATTCTCGGCTTGCCTGGCTTCCCGGCTGACAAAAGTCAGATGGCTCAGCTTGGTCACCCCGGCGACCAGCTTGGCCACATCTTCACCAAACATCTTTTTGATCTCTTCGATAGTAACGTTGGCATCTTCAACCAGGTCGTGGAGGTAGGCGGCAGCAATAGTTTTAGGGTCTTGTTCTAAGTCTTCTAATATTTTGGCCACAGCCATGGGATGGGTGATATACGGTTCGCCTGACAACCGCTTATCCCCCTCATGTTTTAATTTAGCAAACTCGTAAGCTTTTTCTACTAATGGGTCGGTCATCGTTTATAACGGCTGCGGTCCATCACCCCTATCCCCGGCGGGATGGCGCTCCGGCGATGGTCCGGCTGCCTGCGAACATTGTCCCTGGGAGGCGGCACTTGCGGCTTCTGGCCGCCCGAAGAGCGGATCGCGATCAAAACTTTGCACGAGTTTTCGAGCGAGGAAGCATATTTATAAGCTTCTTCCAGGTTCTCGCCAATAGCAAACGCTCCGTGCCCTTTAACCACCGCCACCACGTTAGGGGGTTGGAGAAAGGTCGGCAGAAGCCTGGCCACTTCTTCCGAACCGATCGACTGGTGCGCCCGGACGATCGCCGCTGATTTGTAGAGATATTGGCCCTCAGAATCTTGCGGGATTATTTTATTGTCGGTAATGGAAACGGCGATCGCACTGGCTGAATGGGTATGGACGATCGCCAAGGCCTTCGTCTCTTTATAGATCGCCCGGTGGACAATAATTTCCCGCGAGGCGTTTTCATCATCACCTTCGACAATATCATTTTCCTTAAGATCCCCCAGCATCGCGTTTCGCCTGGTAATATAAATTTTGTCGTCCTTCTTGATGCTCATATTCCCGCCATGGGAATCGACCAGCCCTTCCCGAAACATTAATTCGCCTATCCGTCTAAATTCTTCCAGCATGCATTTTCTCCTCCTCAAGCGCTTCAAACAATGAGAATCTCCTGACTTCTTCAAATCGATCGACAATTTCCTTGTGTTTCAACCGTTTCATCCTCTCCAAACTAAAATCTTCAATATTAAACGACGCCATCACCGACCCGATGATCACCGCTTTGCGGAAATTTTCCGGCGAAAGGTCGTCTGTCTTGGCCAAATAGCCGATGAGCGAACCTCCAAAAGTATCCCCCGCCCCGGTCGGGTCCCTTAGCATCTCTTGCGGATACGATGGCGCCGCGAAAAACGTCGAATCCGTAAAAAATAAAGCCCCGTGTTCCCCTTTTTTAACAATGACCCCGCGGCACCCAAGCTCGATCAACCGCTTGGCCGCCAGCGGAATGTTTGGCGTCTCCATGAATTGGCGGATCTCCCCTTCGTTCATCACCATATAGTCAACTTTTTTCACTAATTCATGGAGCGCCGCCCGTTTACTCTCGATCCAAAAGTTCATTGTGTCGGCAATTAAAAGTTTTGGCCGTTTCATTTGGCTGATAACTTTTAATTGGAGTTCCGGGTCGACATTGGCCAGAAAAACATACGGCGTAGATTGTAAATTGGCCGGCACTTTCGGGTCGAACTGGCTAAGGACATTTAATTTTGTCTCGAGCGTGTGGGCTTGGTTCATGTCGTATTCATAAAACCCGCCCCAGCGGAAGGTCGGCCCGTCAATTTTATGCGCGGCCTCCAGACTGATCTTTCTTGATTCAAGATAAGCGACATGCTCGGCCGGAAAATCGTTCCCGATCGGGCCGATCAGGTTTGTGTCGGTAAAAAAACTGCTGGCAACGGCCGAATAAACGCCAGAGCCGCCTAAAATATCTTTTTTTTCGCCAAAAGGAGTTTTGATCGAGTCCAGTGCGATCGTCCCGACAATTAAGACTTTCCCCATTTTTCCGTTAAGATCTTCGCTTTAGCTGCTGCGCTTTCGATCGCTTCGATCACCGCGCGCGAAAATTCTCTCCTTTCTAAAACGTTCAAACCTTCGATCGTCGTCCCGCCGGGAGAAGTGACCATCGCCCGAAGTTCTTTGGGCTCGATCCCTGTCTCTTTAACTGCCGCCGCCGCACCAAAAACCGTTTGCACTGCAAGCTTCGCGGCAATTTTGGCCGGTAAGCCGACTTTCACTCCGCCCGCCGTCATCGCTTCGATCATTTGGTACACATACGCTGGTCCGGAACCGGATAAACCAGTTGCGCCATCCATCATCTTTTCTGGAATTTCAACGACTTCGCCGACGGAGGCAAAGATCTTTTTAGTAATGCGTAACGCGTAATGCGTAATACGGGAACCTTTGGCGATCGCTGTTATCCCTGCCCCAACCAGCGCCGGATTATTCGGCATTGCCCTAACGATCTGGCAACCGGGCAATTTATCCTGCAAATATTTGGTCGGCACCCCAGCCGCAATCGATATTATTACTTTCCTTAATTTGTCATTTGTCATTTGACATTTGACATTTCCCAAAACTTCGCCCATCTGCTGTGGTTTCACCGCGAGAACAACCACCTCGCCTGCGCTAAAAGCCGCCGCGTTATCACTCGCGACCGTGATCTTATATTTACGCTTTAGCGTAGCCAAACGTTTTTTGTCAATGTCAGAGACAATGATAGTGTTGCCGGAAGTTAAACGAGAGAAGATAGCCTCAGCCATCTTCCCTGCGCCTAAAAAAACGATTTTCATCGTGAGAAGAAAGTCTCTCTTCTCCCCCGATCGATCTCCACCTCTTCACCCAAAGAGGCCCGGTCTTCTGACGAGGTGATCGCGATCGAATTAGGAGTGAATAAAAAGATCGATTCGCCGATCTTCATCATGTGGCCTTCAATAGCATAAGCCGTCCCGCAGACAAAGTCGATCAACCTGGTCCCTTCTGTCGGATCAAGGTGTTTGAGGTTAACGATCACTGGCGAACCTGATCTCAAGTCGCTTGAAATATTCAATGAATCTTCATAAATCTTAGGCTCATAAAACATGATCGCGCTACTGCCTTCGGCGACGCGCGGCGCCTCTTTTTTACTCCGCAGCATCGAGGTAATATCGAGCTGTTGCCCCCCGCTTCCCCTCTCTTCCAGCTCTTCTTCCAGTCCGATGAACTTCTTGGCTCTCATTAAAATGCTCTCTACCATATTTTATCCTCCAAAAATTCCGCGACCGATCCTAACTAAATTCGAACCTTCTTCAACCGCCACTTCATGATCGTCTGTCATCCCCATGGAGAGATATTTCATCTCCACTCCCGGCAGTTTTTCATTGGCGATCTCTTCACTTAACTTTTTCAACTGCCGGAAACTTCGCCTCGCTCCCTCTAACCCACCGGACAAGGGACCCATCGTCATTAAACCTTGGATCTTTATTTTTTCAAGTTTAGCAGCGAACGCGACCAAACCCCCAATTTGGCTCGGACTGACTCCGTATTTTGTCTCATCACCCGATGTATTTACCTCTATTAAAATGGGGACGGGTTTTTCTGCCCGTTTATTTATTTCTTCGACCAATCGCCGGCTATCAACCGACTGTATTATAGCAAAAGTGTCAAGCGCTTGTCGAACTTTATTCGTCTGCAAGTGGCCGATCAAATGGAACGTAACTGCTGGATATTTTTTCTTGATAATTTCGGCTCGTGAGACGGCCTCTTGGATCTTATTTTCACCCAGGTCAGTGATCCCCGCTTCGATCGCCTCAAAGATTTGCGGTAGGGGCACATTCTTGATCACCGCGACTAACTTTACCCCAGGGAGAAGCTTGGCGCGGATCTTTTCGATGTTTTCTTTGATTGACACTAATTCAATACAATCCGCTCGGGAGATCATTAACGGTCGGTGCCGGAGATTTAACTGTAATTTTTTTCTGTTTATCCTTAGTTGTGAATGGTTTTATTAGCTTTTGTAAGTCCTTTAAGATGCCAGGGGATTCAGTCCCTTTCGTTAGCGCTGGAGTGGTCGCTAGTGAGGCTGGTCTATACTTGTGGACCTTATAATGTCCAGGATCTCCGACGTAGACATTGCCCACTGAGTCAACCGCTATCCCTTGTGGGCCAGCGCTGGCAAATTGGCCGTCCCCTTCACCATAACCGCCAAACTTAATGCCGTTATCGCCGTTCTCGTCGGTCCTATATATACCGCCCAAACTTCCTTTATCGGCAATGAACAAGTTCCCCTGGTGATCAAAAGTAATCCCTCGAGCGACAAAACGGTTTGCCTTATTTGCGACCTTAACCTGCCGAATGACTCCTATTAATTCTCCTTCCAAGGAATATTTTTTGATCGCTGACTCATCGTTGACGAATAAAACACCCGACGGGTGGACGGCTAAAAATAACGGATGATAAATTTGGTCCTCTCCCCGCCCGAAACTTCCCCATTGTTTAACATATGTCCCATCAGCCGAAAACTTTTGGATCCGGTGATTAAGCTTTGGATTAGCCGGATCATCTCCCGGCTCCGACACATAGATACAGCCTGAAGGATCGACGGCTATTCCACCGGGAATATTAAACTGCCCTTCATGCTCCCCAATTGTCCCAAATTCTGTTTCCGTCTGGCCGTTTAAAGATAAAACTTTTGTCTTACACCAATCAGCAACGTGTAATTTATTATTAGCCACCGTAAACCCGCGCAATTCACCTTCATAGACCTTTGCAATAAAATTACCATTCTGGTCAAATGCTTGTATTTTAAAGCTGTCGCCAACCAATATCTTTCCGGCTGGATCTAGCGCTACGCCAATGATCTTGTCAAATTGGCCATTCTCTTCTCCTTTATTCCCCCACGATCTTTCAAATTGATATGCATCCCCATAAGAAGCCTTGATAGCTAAACAAAAAACAACTAAAAACATCACGCCCAGCCATGTTTTCTTTTTCATTTTTCCTTAACTCCCACTAATAAAAATGCTTCTAAGGCAAAATGATACGCTTTTCCTATATTTAGTCAAGTTTTTGTTGTATTTTTATTTTTACTCTGCTACTATTCTGTTCATCATGCGGCGGCAGATCACGAGCTTGCTCGTTCTTATTGCGATAGCCTACTGCGCGGCCTGGGGAGAACTTATTATTTCCCGTCCTTTTATCGGCGGGCAAGAAACAAAGGCAGTAGAAGTTGGTTCCTCCCCACAGGTTACAATAAAATACAGGAACTCCTCCGCTAATGAGATCGCGATCAGTTCGGTTGACTTAAACCTGCAATACAATCCCGCCATAATTGATTATATCAACAGCATAACTAATAACAATCAAGGAAAATTAGTAGAAAGGCTCTCTGACACTTCAACTCCGGGGAAAATAAGCTACAAGCTAGAATCAGTTTCGTTCGCCAAAGAAAAACTGCCCCCTTCTTTCGGCCCACCAGCTGGGACACCAATGGAAACACCGACCGGAAAACCAGCTTTACCCGATAGTTATCCTTCTCAACCGATAGAAATTTCACCGGTCATGCCAGCACCGCCACCTCCCCGCTCTAATTTTACGGTCAAGCCAGGTAAGACCATTGATCTGGCAACTATAAATTTTCATTTAGTTCAAACAGTTCCCAAGATCACAAGTTCCCTGCCGTTGTTTACGATCTCTGCCGACGGCTGCAAAGTGATCGACAGCTTAGATGACGTTACCCAAGGGGTAGCGGCCTTGCCTCAAGTAACACTAAAAAATTCTGCGCCGCCAAAGTTTAAGGGACAGGCTTCAGTTAGGTCGGGGAATTCCTTCGGCCAAAAGGATATTGGGAATACTTTGACCCTTAACTGGAAAACCGAAGGGGCCGGCGCGCTTGAATATTCCCGTTTTCCCAACGGCAAGCTAAAATGCAAGGTTGAAAGAAGCACCGATCCTGATTTTGCAGGAGCTACCGAGCTTCCCCTTATTGGAGATCCTCCCACCAGCAATATCGAAAATGATGATTACGTCTACCAGGATGGGCCGCCAAGCAGTGATCCCCTAAGCGATGGGACAACCTATTATTATAGGATAAGCGCTGCTGATGATACCTCTCCGGATGCTAATGAGACCAAGGATAATCCGCCTGTCTCCGGAATACCGTATGATTTTACTCCACCAGGAGAGATCACTGGTCTTTCAGCCACTGGCGATGACCGTAAAATTACTTTAAAGTGGGTTAACCCAACCGACGCTGACCTTGGCGGTGTTTTAATTATGAGGAATAGAGGCAACCCGGTCGCCCCTGACAGCTTGGAGGGAGCAACGTCTGCCGGCCATGGCAAGATATATCAACTTGGGGAGGAACCTTTTGGCCCAGATAAAGGGACGGTTATATATGTTAGCCCCCAGGAATATTTTTCAACAGAATATGAAGATAACGAAGTAGAAAATGGAGTAGATTATCAATATAAAATCTTTACTTACGACCGGGCAATTGACTGGGAACCGAAAGAATTTGGCCGCAATTATTCAAAGGGAGTTGAGATCTCGGCTAAAGCCGGCGTTGTCCCAAAACCGATCAGCAACTTTATCGCTAATAAAACGGAATACCCCGGCGAAGTTTTGTTCACTTGGGATAATTCTCCTGATCCTTTTTGCGAAGGCATCATAATTAAATATTCAACCGATGATAAACAAAAATTCTCTGACTTGAGGGACGAGAACTCCGGTAAATTGGCAGGCATTATCCCTCTCAGTTCCGGGCCTGGACAACCCGATTACGCCTATCTTCCTATCCCCTCCGGTTTTAATTATTACTTTAAGGCCTTTGCCTACAATTATACCAACGAACCGCTTGATCCAGAGAACAAAGAAAGCATGGCCGCCCATGCCTTTAGCGGCGGCCAAACCGCTTCGCTCCTTCTCCTCGTCAGCAAGGAAGAAGAGCTTTTCACCTACACCTTTAATTTCCAAAAAGGGATCAATCATTTTGCCGTTCCTTTTCCCTCCGACCGGATTACCAATAAAGACGGGAAAGTCGTTGACATCTCCAACTGGGAAAATTTGATCGACGAGCTGAACGCGCAAGCCGGTGGGAACGTCGTTAACTCTTTTGGCCGCTGGAACGAGGTCGAGCAAAAAGCCGAAGGGATCATCGCCATAGACTATACGAAAACTGGCCCTAGCCGATATTTAACGACCAAGGGAGTAAGCCCTACCCAACCGGTGGTCCAGGGCGGCGCCTTTGAAATCAATATTTCCAAGCCCTTTACTTTTATTTTAAAGAACATTGCTCCACAGCCGCAATATTAATACGATGTTTAACAAAAAATATTATTTTATTTTTTTTGTTTTATTTTTTTTATCTCCAGCCAGCTTGTCGCAAGAACCTTTTACCCCTATTTATTGGATCAAGGGGACGGTTGAAGATCCTCCCGGCCAAACTGCCAACGGCCTTAAAATTTATTTCCAAAATGACCGGGCCTGGGACATTATCGGCGAAACCGGCGCCTCTGGGAAGCCAAATGAATTTATCATCAATGCCGGCGAAGCGGGGGTGCTCTTAGAAACCAACAAGACTTATCAGGTTTATACCGAAAGGATCAACGGTTTTGGCGTTGGCCCGATCAATGTTACCATTACCGGTAAAGGGATCGAGATCCTTTCCCCTGCCGCTCTTACCGCTGATGGAGGGCTTTCCTCCGCCGCCACCTTATCCGTTCCAAAAACCATGGCTGTGGCCAAACAAGAAGCTAGCCCCAAGATCAAGGTTTGGTTCGGTAATCGTTTATACCAAAAAGCCTTGGTCCAGAAAGGCCAAACAATGGTTGTAGCTAAAAATCCAAAAATTAAAGTTGAAGTTTCTGTTGACCAGCCTTATACCCTATCGACCAATGCCGATGATTATAAGATCAATGTCGATGCCGGCCAAGTTAATAGCCTATCTTTAAGCCCCAAAGCTCAAACCCTAGAGAAAACACAGGCCTTTAGCTTAAATTATTCTATGCCTGACCCTTTAAAAAGCGGCAGCCATACCTTTAACGTTACAGCTAAAACCAGCGGTGATCTTGGGACCCCGGCTTTTGTCAGTGAAGTCGTGTCGGTCGAAGTTGCCGGCGGCCCGATCCGTCTAATTGGCATACCCTTAACCTATCCCAGCCCCTTCAGCGTTAAGAAACATCGCAATGTTACGATCCAATACGGGCTCTCGAACGACACCGATATCGACCTGACCATTATCGGCGCGGATGGGACCAGGGTAAAGAAATATTTCTTGTTGTCCGGGACCGAGGGGGGCTCGGCCGGCATAAATAAAGTCCTCTGGAATGGTATCACCGACCAAGGTTATGAAGCCGGTAATGCTATTTACCTTGGCACGATCATCGCTAAGGAAGAAGGCAAACTGCTGGGTAAATTTAAATTGACCATTATGAATTAAGATGAAAAAATTCTCTTGGCTGCCCATGCTATTGCTGGCTATTTCCATTTTTAACTACCCCAACCCCTTTGATCCCCAAGCCGGGGAAGTAACGACCTTTGAATGCACCCCAACCTCGACCAGTGAAGCCTACCTATATATATATGACCTTGGCGCCCGGCTGATAGCGCAAAAAGACTGGAATCTGCAAGGCGGGGCAAAAAATTCGCTCTCCTGGAATGGCTACGCCGACAGCAACGAACGGGTTTCGAGCGGAGTCTATCTCTACCGCTTGATCGATAAAGCCAGCAAGGCTTCTTTAGCAAAAGGCAAAGCCTGGATTATCAATAAATGATGAATGACCATAGCTTAGTTTTGGAACCTGAGAATAAAATTCTCGGTTCCAAAAACCCAAGGAACCGCGACTTTCAGTCGCTGGTTGCTAAATACATTAATTGGACATTGGTCATTGGATATTGGTCATTATTCCTCTGCCTTTCTGCCTACGCCTTTGACCCCCTCACCATCGCCCAAGGCGCAACGGCCCTCGGCATGGGGGGAGCGGCGGTCGCCGCTGTAAGAGAAGGGAATACCGTCTTTAATAATCCGGCCAGTTTAGGCGAGATCGATTCTTTTAGGATGAACTCAATGTCCGGAACAATTATGGAAGAAGCCACTTTTTCTCTTCTTGACGGAGTTTATCCTTTTGGCAGTCAGGCCGCCTTTGGCATAGGTTACAGTGGTGTTTGCGTCCCAGGGATCGAACGTTATGACAGCGGCGGTATTTCTTTAGGCAAAGCGGCAAATTATACCAATGGCGTTTTCCTGGCCGCCTATGGAAAAAAACTGACCGAGTCTTTTTCTCTTGGTCTAAGCGTCAAATATAATTACGTTGAAGCGTCGGAGGATGCTTCAGGTAATGGCTCTGCTTGGAACGCCGATCTTGGGCTGATGCAAAAAAGCCTCGATTGGGTCAACTTTGGCTTGGTAGGGAAAGATCTTTTTAGCTCTACTAAGATCATCGCCGGAACAAATCTTTATTTAATGGGAAGCCGTTTTTCTTCAGCCATTGTCTCTCCTTATGAATTATCGCTTGCTCTCGATCTTAGCCTTGGTTTATCACAAACAAATTCAAGCGGAACACGTTTGGGGATTGAATTTAGCCCCTCAAACCTGCTAACAGTTAGGACCGGGCTTGACCAAAATAACCCGACCGCGGGAGTTAGCTTAAAAACAGCCGGCTTAGGCTTCCATTACGCTTACCATACTTACGGCGGCTTTAGCGGCAATGTCACTCATTACTTCTCCCTCTCCTTTGATGAGCAAGGCTGGCCACCCGAAAGCCCTCCCGAGACCCGAGTTGCAAAAAAATAGCTCGTGTGATAAAATTACCTCTATGGCTGTTGTCACAATGAAAGAATTGCTTGAAGCTGGCGTCCATTTTGGCCACCAGAGCAAGCGTTGGAACCCTAAAATGGGCCGGTATATTTATGCCGCCAGGAACGGTATCCATGTTATTGACCTGCACAAATCCATCCCGCTGGTCGAACAAGCTTACGAATTCGTAAAACAAGCCTCGGCCAAAGGTTCGATCCTCTTTGTCGGTACTAAAAAACAGGCGATGGAAGCCGTTGAAGAAGAAGCCAAACGGTGCGGCATGTTCTATGTCAACCAGAGATGGATGGGCGGAACACTCACCAATTTCAAGACCTTAAAGAAAAATATCGCCCGTTTGAACGAGATCGAAAAGATGAAAGAAGATGGGACTTTTGAGCGCTTGCCTAAAAAAGAGGTTATCCTCCTAGAAAGAGAACACCGCAAATTAGTTAGAGGACTGGGCGGGATCCGCCAGATGACCTCGCTCCCTTCAGCAATTTTTGTTATTGACACTTTAAAAGAACAAACAGCGATCAAAGAGGCCAAGAGGCTTAATATCCCGATCGTCGCCATTGTCGACACCAATACCGACCCCGATGATGTCACCTACCCAATGCCGGGCAATGACGACGCGATCCGCTCGATCAAATTATTAACCAGCATTGTGGCCTCGGCTGTCATAGCCGGGCGGGAAACCGCTCAAGCGGTTGAAGGAGCCGAAGGCGGGGAAGAAGCGATCGCCGCGCCGCTCGAAGTTGAAGAAGCCGAAGCTCTTACCATGGAACAACAGCTCGAAGAGACAGTCCTCTCTCAAGTAATAGTCCCCAAAGAAGAAGACGAGGAAAAAAGGACCGGATTCTAATGGCCGAGATCACCAGCCAAATGGTCGTAGCCCTGCGTGAAAAAACCGGCTGCGGCATGATGGATTGCAAAGCCGCCCTAGCCGAAACCAAAGGGGACCTCGAACAAGCTATCGACCTTTTAAGAAAAAAAGGGATCGCTGCCGCTTCGCGCCGCGCTGGACGGGTTGCCGCGCAGGGCTTGGTTGAATCATATATCCACCTAGGCGGAAAGATCGGGGTGTTGGTCGAAGTTAATTGCGAAACCGATTTTGTTGCCAGAAGCGCCGATTTCCAGGCCTTTGCCAAGGATCTTTGCCTGCAAATTGCCGCGTCCAACCCCCAATATGTTTCCCGGGATGAAGTTCCAGATAGTCAAGTTGAACACGAAACTGAAATTATCACTACGCAATCAAAAGCCGAGGGCAAACCGGAAAAAGCGATCGAAAAGATCGTTCAAGGCCGGCTCGAAAAGTTTTACAGTGAAATTTGTCTCTTAGACCAGCCATTTATCCGCGACCAAAAAGTGTTAATTAAAGATCTTTTAGGCGGTTTAACCGCCAAGATCGGTGAAAATGTCGTCATCCGCCGGTTTTCCCGCTTCCAATTAGGCGAAAAGTCCTAAGCACCAAGCCCCAAATTCTAGTATAATACCTATATGCCCAAAGTTATTTTAATTGATGGCAATTCTCTCGCCTACCGTGCTTTTTATGCCCTACCCGATACCATGCGGACAAGTTCCGGGCTTACCACTAACGCCGTTTACGGTTTCACTACTATGCTGATCAAGGTTTTAGACGAGAAGCCGGACTTTGTTGCCATCGCTTTTGACCGGCCGGAACCAACCTTTAGGCACAAAGAATACAAAGAATATAAAGCAACCCGGCAAAAAACGCCGCCAACTCTCCATGAACAGATCCCCTACGTCAAAGAGATCGCCGCCGGATTTGATATCCCGATCTATGAGCTCCCGGGCTTTGAGGCGGATGACGTGATCGGCACGCTCGCCATAGAAGCGGAGAAAAAAGGTTACGAAGCAGTGATTTTATCGGGCGATCTTGACCCCCTTCAATTAGTAAACGATAAAATAAAAGTCTTAACGACCAGGAAGGGAATAACTGACACGATCCTCTACGGCGAAAAAGAGGTTGAAGCTCGTTATGGCGGACTGAAACCAAATCAATTGATCGATTACAAAGCTTTAAAAGGCGACACCTCCGATAATATTCCCGGCGTCCCCAAAGTCGGCGAAAAAACAGCGGAAGAGTTGCTCAAAGAATTTGGAACGCTGGAAAACATCTACAACAATCTCGACAAAATTAAAAAACCGGCCTTAAAAGAGAACTTAAAGAACAATCTCCATCTGGCGGAACTATCAAAGAAACTGGGGACGATCGTCACTAACGCCCCGATCGAGGTCGACTTTGCTAAAGCGGAGAGAAAAGAGGTCAATTGGGAAAAAGTAGTTAAGCTTTTCCAAAAATATGAGTTTAATAGTCTAGTCAAAAAATATGGGAAGCCGGCAACCCCGGAAATGATCGAAGAAAAGAGGCAGGAGATCGCTAAGTTTGGCTTTAAAGCCGTTTTAACTGATAAAGACCTAAAGGATCTAATTGAAAAGCTAGAAAAGTCCGAAGCTTTTGCGTTTGATCTGGAAACTACGGGGCTTGATCCATTCACCGCCGAGATCGTGGGAATTTCTTTTTCAACAGAAGCAAAAACGGGATATTATTTACCTATTCGCGGTTTCGATCTTGGAAACCGAGACGTTCAGTCTCTGGTTTCCAACGTGTTCATCTCACCTAAACTTAAAATCGGTCATAATTTAAAGTTCGATCTGGAGATCCTGAAACAAAATGGAATTGAAGTTAAGGGGCCGTATTTTGACACGATGGTCGCCGCCTACGTTCTTGATCCGGTCGCGGGAAAATACGGGTTGAAGCACCTAGCCAAACAATTTTTAGGGCGAGACATGATCAGCCTTATGGAATTGATCGGTAAGGACGGGAAATATCAAGATTTTTCACAGGTCCCGATCGAGCTGGCGACCGATTATGCCGCTTCCGATGCCGAAGCAACGTTCAGCCTATATGAACTTTTTAAACTCGCTATCTCCGCCCAAAAGATCACCGAACTTTTCTATGAGATCGAGATGCCGCTGGTCCCTATTCTGGTTGAAATGGAAATGACCGGGATAAAGATCGATACCAAGCTCCTCTCCGACCTTTCGCAGCAACTTGAGATCGAGCTCAAAGACTTGGAGCGTAATATTTTTGGTATCGCCGGCGAAGGCTTTAACCTCAACTCACCCAAACAACTGGCCAACATCCTTTTCACCAAGCTCATGCTGCCGGTAAAAAAGAAGACCAAGACCGGCCCATCGACCGATGCCGAGGTTTTGGAAGAATTGGCCGCGGAAAAATTCGAGATCGCCGAAAAACTCCTCGATTACCGCCAATTAACCAAGCTAAAAAGCACCTATGTTGATGTCCTTCCAACTTTGGTCCAACCCAAAACTGGGCGGATCCACACTTCGTTCAACCAAACGATCACCGCGACCGGCCGGCTCTCCAGCTCTGACCCAAATTTGCAAAATATTCCCGGACGCCTCCACCCCGCTTTTATCCCAGGAAAAAAAGATTGGGTAATTTTAGCGGCCGACTATTCGCAGGTTGAGCTTCGGATCTTGGCCCACTTAAGCGGCGATCCGGCCCTGATCGAAGCCTTCCAAAAAGATGCCGATATCCACCAGTTGACAGCTGACGAATTGGGAATTCCACGCGCTGCCGCTAAAACCGTTAACTTTGGGATCATCTACGGCATCTCTGACTTTGGCCTGGCCAAACAATTAAAGATCAAGCGGACTGAAGCCGCTATCTACATTGAAAAATATTTTAAGCGCCACCTGGGGGTAAAAGCTTTTATTGAAAAAACCATTAAAGAGGCTAAAACCAACGGCTATGTCGCCACGCTTCTTGGCCGTAAACGCCCCATCCCTGACCTCAATAACCCTAATGGTAGTTTCCGCGCCGCCGCCGAACGGATGGCGATCAATACGCCGGTGCAAGGAACCGCCGCCGATATGATAAAGATCGCGATGGTGCGCATCAACTCCAAACCACCAACTTCACACTACAAACTACTCCTCCAAGTTCATGACGAGTTAGTCTTTGAGTGCTCACCAAACGAAGTCGACTCACTCCGCGAAATCGTTGAAACGGAAATGGTTAACGCCTTAAAACTCTCTGTGCCGATAAAGGTCGACATCGGCGTCGGCAAAAATTGGGGCGAAGTAAAAGGTTAACCGGCCAAATACCGCTCGCCGATGATCACGGCGGCGTAGTCATCGACCGGAACAGGGGGAAAACGGAAAGAAGTCGGAATAATACGCCACAACCCGGCCGGCTTATTTTCCTGCCAATATCTTTGTCTTGCTTCTCTGGTTGTTTCTCTCTCGGAAATAAAAATAATGTTACCGGCTGGCCCCAATTCTTTAACGACCTGCCGGCCAAAAGCTCCCTGGCCGATCACCGTCGCCGTAAGCGGGTATTGATCGTGGAGCAAGGCTATTTTTTCTCTTAGTTCATGGCGGGGCACAACTCGTTTCTCCAAAACTTTTTTGTTTTCATCTAAAACCGCCAGACCGCACTTCTCTTTACCGGGATCAACAGCTAAGATCATTTATCCCCCGTTTTAAAACCAACTTCAAGCGGCCCGATCGCATAAATATCCTTACTGGCAATGATCTCCAGTCCCACTGTTTTTTTCTGTCCCTTTAGTTTTTTGGCCAGGTCAAAGATCTGCGAATAAGGGACGCCCCCTAAAGAACCTGCTGTATCAGGGAGCACGCCCGCTTTCAGGGCGGCCTGGTGAGAAAGCCGTAATACACTAGTGATCTCCTTTTCAAGCTGGACGGCAGAAAGCTTAGGAGGAATATCTCCTTTGGCGATCGTTGCACCGCTTTTATAAATCAACCGATTTTCAATGATCTCAAACTTAGCCGGCGCCGCTTCTCCCCATAAGATATTGCGCGTGGCTACTAGCCGGACAACGAATAATTTGTTCTCCGGCAATAATTTAAAAACCGCCGCTTCAAAGTTTTCGGACTCGACGGTCACCTTAACCCCCGCGTTTTGGATCACTTGCCGCAAACCGTCCTCGATCTTTTCCTGGTCTGGCCCAGCCTTGATAAGTGAGACGGAAATAATTTCGCCATTTTTAATGACTACGTCGCCTAATCTGGTAAAGCTAACTTCCCGGCTTAATCTGGTCTTTGCTGTATTTAGCTTGGCTATTTCCATTTTAGCTTTTTCCAGCTCATTTAGTTTGACCCCGAGTTCCTGGTCCATTTTCATTAATTTTTTATTTGCGACCTTTAATTCTTTATTTTTTTCTTCTATTTGCGCTTTGACTTTTTCCAAGCCTAAAAACGCTATCCTAGCATCTTGCGAGATCGTGAGCAGGATAATCAAAGTTAAGAAAGCGATCATAATGCCGGAAAAAACGGTGATCATATTGGCCGTGTGCCTTGGACGGAGGTGAAAAAGGACCAAGCGCCGCTTGCCGATATACTTACCGACGAAATTACCGCTATAAGCGATGAAACCGCCTAAAATAATTAAGAGAATGATAACTTGGCCGGCGAATTGGGACATTTATCGGTCCGCCGCCCGCTTTAATATATAGAAGCCAACGATCGCGGTTAAAATATTCGGCAGCCAGGCGGCGGCTCCCGGCGGGATCAGCTTCATTTCCGCGAGCGCCATGCTGATAAAAGTCACGATGTAATAAAAGAAAATAACAATGATCGATATCCCGAGCCCAACCGAGCCCGACGCTCGCCGCGGCGACAATCCAAGAGGCGCGCCGAGCAGGGCAAAAACCAGCGAAGCAAAGGGGATCGCCATCTTCATATTAAGTTGGATCTTTAGGTCTGTCGTCTCTGTCCCCATCTTCTCTTTTAAAACAATGAACTGCCGGAGCCCTTCGATATTCATATCGTCCGGGTTCCGGTCACCGATATAAAAATCAGCCGGCGTGTATTTGATCGTCAGGTACTGCTCGTCAAATTTAATAAGATGCTTGTATTCCCCGGTATCAGACAGAATATAAATTATCCCATTTTTAAACAGCCATTGGTTTTTTTCGATATTCCACCGGGCTTCCTGCGCATTAATGATTTGGGAAAGCTTGCCGCCTGAAAACTCTTGGACCACAACTTTGGAGAGGACCTCCCCCTCCATATTTTCGGTATAAAAGACCCGTTTTAGCACCCCTTGATCAAGTTCGGGGATAAAAACATTTTTTTGTAATTTTGGTTTGGTCTTTACCGCCGTATCGACCAATAGATTTTTTGCCGCTTTATTGGCTTCGGGGACCACGATCTCAGAAAAGCTTAAGTTGACAAAAGAGACTAAAAGCCCCAGGGCCAAGACCGGAATGATCAACCGGAAAAGCGAGATCCCCGACGCCCGAAAAGCGATGATTTCGCTATCGTGCGACAGCCGGGAAAAAGCCAAGAGGGCGGCCAGGAGCATTGCCATCGGGAAAATATAGACGACGATCGCCGGCAAACGGTAAACAAAGATCTGCATGGCGGTCATGATCGGCATCCCTTTTAAAACTACCGCTCGGACCAGGTCGAACATGATCATCGATGAGGCCAAGATCGCGGTAAAAGAGCCTAAGCCAAAGATAAATGGCTCAAGCAGTTCCTTAAAAATATAACGGTCTAATATCTTAAACATAAATCATAGGGCAAAGCTGTCGCCTAAATAGAATTTTTTGGCGTCGGGACTCTGGGAAACCTCAGTTGAATTTCCCGCTACCAGAATTTGCCCTTTATGGATAATATAAGCCCGATCCGTTATCGCCAAAGTTTCCCTGACATTATGGTCGGTAATTAGGATGCCAAGCCCTTTTTCTTTTAATTGGCGGATGATCTGCTGGAGATCGGCGACAGTTTTAGGGTCGATCCCGGTAAATGGCTCGTCAAGGAGGAGAAATTTTGGGTCAGTCGAGAGGGCCCTGGCGATCTCCACCCGCCGCTGTTCGCCGCCGGAGAGTGAGTACGCTTTCTGCTTCCTTAAATGCGTTACCCCTAGCTCATCCAACAAACTAACCAGCCGGCTTTCGTACTCTTTTTTGGGTATTTCCGGCCGCAACTCCCACAAGATATAAATATTATCTTCAACCGTTAATTTACGGAAGATCGACGGCTCTTGCGGCAAGTAACCGATCCCGAGGCGCGACCGTTTATGCATTGGATAGCCTGTAATATTATGGTCATCAAGATAAACGTTCCCTCCATTTGGTTTAACTAAGCCGACTACCATGTAAAAAGTCGTTGTCTTCCCCGCCCCATTTGGCCCGAGCAGCCCAACCACTTC
>JBDRLW010000021.1:0-21476 GCA_043812655.1 bacterium
TTAATGGTCTCGAATTCGACACCTTTAAATATCAGAGGAAACGGCAATGGATCATCCTTCGGTGGGCAAGCAAGCCGTTGCCCTACAATAGATATTGTGGATTTATACTGAATCACCCCTCTCCCTCTGGGAGAGGGGCCAGGGGTGAGGGCTGTTATTTCAACAGCGTCTGCGCCGTCATCATTTCGGGTTTTGGCAGTCCCATCAAATCTAAAACCGTCACCCCAACATCAGGGATGATCCCCTTTTCTTTCAACTTCACATCTTTCCCCAAAACCCAAAATGGTACAGGATTAAGGGAATGTTGAGTACTGACTACTAATTTACCATTGCTATCTAGCTCCATTTCATCGGCATTACCATGATCGGCTGTAATAATGAATATTCCGCCTTTAGCTATAAAGGCTGGCACGATCTTCTCTAGACATTTAGAAATATCTTCAATTGCCTTAACCGCCGCCTCTAAGTTACCAGTGTGGCCAATCATGTCGCAATTTTGGAAATTGTGGACGATCAAAGAATATTCACCTTTAGCTATCGCTTGTAAAGCATAATCGGTTTCCAGAAACGCCGTCATTTCAGGGACGAGGTCATATCGTTTGCCCCCTTCAGTCCGTTTTTTGAGATCGAGGTCTTGGGCTAGGTAGCGGTCTTCGCCGGGGAATGGATCAGCCCGCCGGCCAGAAAACCAACCAGTCACATGAGCAAATTTCTCCGGCCCGGCTAATCTTAATTGCTTTAGCCCATGTTTTGAGACTATTTCTCCCACAGTTTCCGGGATCTCTTTTTCTGGAAAGGCGGTCAAAGCATTGATCCCTGGGTAATATTCGGTCATAGCGACAAATACCATCTCACTGATCCGCTTATGGAGAGCTTCTATCTGGTTGTAGACATCATCGCTGATCGGAGTTGTCCCCTTTTTGTAATTAAAATACTTTTTATCTTTTTCACAAAAAGCAGCCGCTAATTGGATCGTCCGATCTTGGCGGTAGTTCCAATAAATGATCGAATCTTTTGGCCCCATCCCAGTGTAGCCGCTGACGATCGTTGGCCTAATAAACTCGTCGGTCTCCCCTCTTTTATACGACGCCTCGATCGCTTCTCTGGCTGTGGCCGCTTTATATTCATCAACACCAGTCACAATTGTTTTCATCGCCAAAAGAGTTTTCTCCCAAGCGGTATCACGGTCCATCGCCAGTTCTCGGCCCATCACCGTCGCAATTTTAACTTTTTCTTTTAATCCCAGCTCGGCAATTTTATCTTCGAGCATTTTTAAATAGACTTCGCCAGCCGCTTTCGGATTGGTATCTCGACCATCAGTAAAAAGATGGATGTAAATAGTGGGAAGTTCAGCTTTTTTAGCTAGCTCAAGCAAAGCAAAAAGATGTTTAATACTGCCGTGGACAGTTCCGCCGTGACCCTGCAATATTCCCATCAAATGAAGGGCTGATCCGTTATGTTTGCAATTCTTCATCGCTTGGGTTAGCGCGTCGTTGGTGTAGAAAGAGCCGTCATCGATCGCCACATTGATCCGCTCGATCGATTGGTAAACAACCCGGCCAGCGCCCATATTAAGGTGGTTAACTTCGGAGTTTCCCATCGTCCCAGCGGGCAGGCCAACAGCCAAACCGGAGCATTCCAGCGTGGCATAAGGGTGTTTTTGGAAAAGATCGGCGATGAAAGGGGCTTTCCCTTGGTTGATCGCGTCGTTGATCGCGTTATATTGATTTTTGGCGCCAATAGCGAATCCATCGAGGATGCATAAATATACCGGGGTTGTTTTCATACCCCCATTATACAATATTTTAGTGTTCGATTAAATCGTACTTAACCATGCCCCGTTCAATAATTTTCTTGGTCACATTATTTTCCGGGATCTCGTAGACGATAACAGTTTCTTCGTCGTACAAATTCAAGGTCTTGCACTTCGGGCATTTAATTTCCACTTTGCTCCCGTCGCCGACCTTGGCCAGCAAACGATGGCAAAACTTGCAGCGGAATTCCTTTAACATTTTTCTACTCCTTTTAACTTATTATTACTCTTCATATTTAGCTTCTGGGTATTCGGCAATAATTTTTTCGTATTCTTTATAAATACTATCACCCTTCTTTTGAGCTATTGATAATAATTTATCAATCCCAACCTGGTTAACTAGCCCTTTTCTGGCAATTTCCCTAAGCGCCTTATATGCCCCTTTCTTTGATTTTGCCCCCCCAGAATTTTCACCAATATAAACCAACAATTTCTTTATTTGCCCAATACCTATTTCAGCTAATCGCCCGTTTTGGGCTAATGAGTTAAAAGTCAAAAATGCTTCTCCCGCCCCTCCTCCTGCCGCCTTAATAATCTCAAAACTTACAGTTTTTATTTGCTCAAGTTCAAATGTTTTCATTTTTTCTTCTCCCTGAGCAAACATATTCCCCTCAATAGCATTCCAAATATCATTAATTGATTTTTGGGAGTATATTGCTAAGGTTCTAGCCATTTCTACCACAAAAACCTGAATTTTTTCCAGAGGATATTCATCAAGCGCATAAGTAGAAGCACACAACCTATACGCTATATAGTTGGCAAGATTTGTTGCTTCCTGTGCTCCTTCGCCAATTGCAATCAAAAAGTTTGCCGCTTTCTTAGACCCATATTTACTAACAAGGTTTGTCCCAGCAAGAAGATCAAGGGCATGGCCCGCATTGCCTTTTAACCGTTCAGCTACCATTATAATATTATCTATTCCAAAAACATCGAATTCATTATTTTCCTCCCCTTCTTCCGACTTATTTAATTCATTCATGTTTCCATATACAAGGCCTAATTGTTTCCCCGTAATTTTCGCTAATCTATTTAATTTCTCAATCCCAACTTTTTCAAACAATCCAGTTTCCGCCATTGTTTCAAGTTCACGAAAGCCCTGTGGAGGAAAAGATATGTAAGCCATGGCCCCAGAGCCACCTGCCCCAGCAGACCCGCCCATCATTGCTGGTACGCTATCATTGTTCCTAGTCGCTTTCCCAATTTCAATAAGGAGGTTTTTAATTTTTACAATGCCATATTTAGTCGTTATGCCTAATTCTGTTAAACGTGAAAAAGATTTGTAAGCGCTTCTAACAGCAAGAGATCCCACTTTTTTGGCAATTTCACTAATTATTTTTATTGCATCATCAATTTTCTGGTCATTCCCTAATAAGCCTTTTTCATCAAGTGCTATTAAAAATAAATAGGCGTAATCAGTCCCGTTGCCAGCCATTCGGGATACTTCAACCAATTTATTCAATCCAATCCTATTCATGAGGTCTGTGTCACTCATTAATTTAAGCTGTAAATATGTCGAGGTTGTACCATCCCCAGTATTCTTTGCAAGCTGAATAAGATTATTAACCCCTATTTGTTCTGCTATCCCAGCCTCTATAAGCTGCTGTAACGCCGTATATCTAGTTAATATATTAAACCCAGGCCAATTCCAATCTCTTTCTCTCTTCCACCAGCCACTAATTGTTGGACAATCTTCAGGATAACTTGCTTCTAAAATAAGCCTATTAAGTAATCTAATTTGAGATTTCTGATAATCTAATAATTCAGCAAAAGATTTATCCCGATAGCCCCTTGTAGCTTTTATTAATGTCTCAATATCAGCAGAAAGTTGTACTTGTTTTCCTTTTTTAACCCAAACATCATAAAATGCGGGAGTTTCTAATAGCTCGTTCAAATATTCAATCGTATTTGCTCGATGTTTAACTTGAATCCCATAATTATCTGCAATTATTTTCCGGCAAAGCCGCTTAACTGTAAAATCGTTATTCCCAAATATTATTGTTCCAGCCTCAATATTTTCTTTAATATCTCCATGAAATGCTCTTACAGGAAAAACACCCGAGTCGTATTCTGCCAGCTCACCAAAAAGAAGCTTAATGTTGTCTATTCCAAATTTTTCAACTAATCCCCTATCACTCAACATTTTTAATGTTGATAGCGCTTCTCCCGTTTGATCTAAAGCAATATCACTTATTTCATCAGTAACTTTATCAAGATCAACCTTTTCACTAATTTCTTTCATTCGCGGCGAATAATATGAGGCTTTTTCAAGATAATCCAAGAATTCCTTGCATTCCTCCCCTTTATTCTCTTGGCAAAATGTTTCAGCCGCTTTTTCGGCTTCATTACTATCATTAATTATTCCATCACCATTAATATCTCCAGATTTAAAAGCTTTTATATAGTCTGGTGATTGACTTGCTACTATTATCCTTGGTACAGACATTATTTATTCCCCTTTTTCCTTGATAATTAATTCAAACCTTATTCCGTCTAAATCTATATCGACCCCCTATTTGAAAAATTTCACCTTATTTGCTAGAATGATTTGTCTACTCTTTTGGCGTTTTGGCGGGCTTGCCCGCCGAAGTCCGCCAAGGCGGACGTAGGCGGGTGTAGCTCAGTTGGTAGAGCATCTCCTTGCCAAGGAGAAGGTCGCCAGTTCGAACCTGGTCGCCCGCTCTCTTTCGCTCTTCGAGCTTTAGAGAGCAAGCTTCTTATATTGAAAGGGGAAAATCAAATGGTTAGATTAAGCGAAGAATATTTTTTTATTGGAGATAGAGCCAAATCTGGAGCCAGAATAGAAAAAATCCACGGTCGGCAGATCATCGACTCACGGGGGAACCCCACCGTTGAGGTCGATGTTACATTAAAAGACGGGACACTCGGCCGAGCCGCAGTCCCCTCTGGCGCTTCGACCGGTGAAAAGGAAGCGCTCGAGCTCCGCGATAAAGACGACAAACGCTATGGCGGCAAAGGTGTCTACACCGCGGTCAAGAACATCAATGAGATCATCGCCCCCAAAGTTGTTGGCATGGCTTCTCACCTGCAATTAAAGATCGATAACCTGATGCTGGAGCTCGATGGCACAGAGTTTAAGAGCAAACTTGGCGCCAACGCCCTGCTCGGCGTCTCTTTAGCGGTCGCCCGAGCCGCTTCAATCTCTTACGGCGTTTCGTTATTCAAATATATTGGCGGGGATAAAGCAGAAATCCTGCCAGTTCCTAACATGAACGTCATGAATGGCGGCGCCCACGCCGGTTGGAACTATGAATTACAAGAATTCATGATCTCCCCGGCCGGAGCAAAGACTTACTCCGAAGCTCTCCAGGTCGGCGCCGAAGTCTATCAAACCCTCAAAAAAGTTTTGAAAGACAAGGGCTATGCCACGACAGTTGGCGATGAGGGCGGTTTTGCTCCTAAACTGACCAAAAATGAAGAAGCGATCCAGGTTATCATAGAAGCGATCGAAAAGGCCGGTTATACCCCTGGGCGAGACGTTTATATTTCACTCGACCCAGCTTCCAGCGAGTTCTTTAAAGACGGCAAGTATCAATTAAAGAGCGAAGGCCGCGCCCTCTCTTCTGAAGAATATGTCGCCATGTGGGAAGAATGGGTCAATAAATACCCGATCATCTCGATCGAAGACGGCTGTTCCGAGAAAGACTGGGACGGTTGGAAACTTTTGACCGAGCGGCTGGGAAATAAAGTCCAATTGGTTGGCGATGACCTATTTGTTACCAATCCTGAAATCCTTAAAAAAGGGATCAAAGCTAAATGCGGCAACTCGATCCTGATCAAGCTTAACCAGATCGGGACCCTTTCCGAAACCTTATTGGCTATGGAAATTGCTAATAAAGCCGGTTATACCTATATGACTTCACACCGGAGTGGCGAGACCGAAGATTCAACTATAGCTGACTTGGCGGTGGCAACTAATTCCGGCCAGATCAAGACCGGCGCCCCTGCCCGGTCGGAACGGGTTTGCAAATATAATCAACTACTTCGAATTGAAGAGGAACTCGGTGCTAAAGCCAAATACATCGGCCTAGCTGGTTTTAATCCAAAGCCATAACGCTTGCCAATAGTTTTTTTGTGTAGGGGTCTTGAGGCTGGTTGATCACTTCATCTCGTTGGCCAATTTCAACGATCCGCCCTTCTTTCATCACTGCTATGCGGCTGCTCATATAGCTAATAACCGATAGATCGTGCGCGATAAAAAGATAAGTCAGCTGTAATCTTTCTTTTAATTCTTTTAACAATTTTAATATTTCCAGCTGGATCAACACATCAAGCGACGAGACCGGCTCATCTAAAATCAAGAATTTGGGGTTTGTCGCCAGCGCCCTGGCGATCCCCACCCTCTGCCTTTCTCCCCCTGACAATTCATGCGGATACCGCCTGGCGTAAATAGCCGGCAACTTCACCATTTCTAATAATTCTTTAACCCTCTCTCCTCTGCCTTTTCCTCCGCCTACGCCTTTACTATGGAGCTTAACTGGTTCCCCGATCGCTTCTCCTATCTTTATCCTGGGGTTTAGCGATGTTTGCGGGTCCTGAAAAACAAGTTGGTGATCCCTATGGATATTCTCTTCATTTTCATATATAATTTTCCCATGGGAAGGCTCGATCAACCTCAAGATCAAACGCGCGAGAGTTGATTTACCAGAGCCAGATTCGCCAACCAGCCCGATAGTTTCTCCTTGATCGATAGTGAAACTGACATCGTTAACTGCTGGAACTTTCCCGTAATATTTTGTAACGTTCTTGATCTCAATTAATTTCATAGTTTGATTATAACGCGTGAAACATTTAGTAGCAATTATAACCTTAATGATCATGGTAAATCCGGTCTTAGCCGCGAGCTGGACCGGGGACCAAACGATCAATGGAACCCAGACCTATAACAGAGAAACCATCAACTGTACAGGAAATATCAACATCAATGGCAAGCTTATTTTGACAAACAGCAGTATTCTTGAAATGAATTCAGCCACCGATGGGGAATATTCAATAATTGTTAACAGTGGCGGGGAATTAGAGCTTTTATCCGGCAGTACAATTACCGCCAGCGATAAAACTAAACGTTATAACCTGATCTTTTTGCCAGGAAGCAAAGGAACGATCGATGGGGCGACCATAGAATACACATATGGAGATGGGACAAATTCTTCCCAATACGGCTTTATAGTCAAAACCTCTGACCTAGTGGTCAGGGATAGTATTATTCAAAATTCAGGTTCATCGGGCATCATTGTCGGTAACACTGTTGGCGGCCCGGTTACCGGAGTAACCATTGAAAGCTCGGTTATCCGCAACAACCAAGATGATGGGATCCGCGTTGAAAATGGCTCCCAAAACATAACCATATTCGGCTCAACGATCGAAAGAAATACCAACGGGATAGTTATTTCTGGCGGATCTTTTGCTTATATCCACCAAAACACCCTTGCCAACAACACGGATAGTAATATTGTGGTTAACAACGCTAACGCGGTCATCAGTAATAATACAATTACCGGTGGAACTACCGGGGTCAAGATCGAAAATGGGGCTAATCCAGTCTTGGGTGATTTAAGTAATACCGACACTACCGATGATGGGGGCAATACTTTTAGCGGCCAATCATCTAAAGCGGTTAATAACCAGACCAATAATATTATTAAAGCGGCTAACAATAACTGGGGGACAGATGATCCCGCCCTGATCCTTCAATTAATAGAGGGGCCAATAGATTCCAGCCTGATCCAGGATGTTTCCCCTCCTTCCCTATTAATAACTTCTTCTCTTGATAACACGCTGTTGACCGGTAATTCAGTCCAAGAGCTGGCTTGGAATGTCAGTGACGGTTCCGGTTTAGCCAGCTGCGTTATCTCCCTTTATTACTCAACAGATGGCGGGATAACTTATTCCTCTATTGCTTCTGCCCTGACAAATAGCAGTAATTATCTTTGGGCAGTGCCGAACATCGCGACCAGCCAAGGCAAAATAAAGATCGAAGCTAAGGACAGATACAACAATGTTTCGACCAAAGAAAGCAACGCAAATTTTTCGGTCCAATTAGCCGCTCAATCGTTTACCGATCACGCCTCCGGCCTTCAAATAAGCGTCCCCTCTGGTTCATCAACTCAAATCCCTTCTTTTTCGGTAGCCGTAATGGATAGTCCCCCCGGTGAACTGCCGGCAGGGAAAGTTTTGGCCTCGGACATATGCGATATTACCAGCACGGTAAACAATTTTAACCAACCGGTATCATGTTCCATCCCGATCAAAAAAGGCTTTATCGGCTATTCTCCTTATTACTGGGACGGCACAAGCTGGAAAAATGATGGGCTAACAGTTAAAAGCCAAGGGCCGGACTTTATGACCTTTTCTACCTCTCATTTTAGCGTCTATGCTATTTTGTCAAATACCCAAGCTATTACCAAGCCTGTCGCGATCCCCAATCCCTTTGATCCCTCAACAGAAAACACCAAGCTCACTTACTGGCTTGATGCGGCTGCCACTACCACGATCTATATTTTTGACCTGACCGGTAATTTAATCTGGCAAAAACGTTTTAGCCCCACCGATCCCGAAGGAGGACACACCAATTATAACCAGGTCGAATGGAATGGCAGATCATCTTATGGGCAAATCGTTAATAACGGCCTTTATCTTTTTACGATCGTCGCGGATGGTAAAAAGATCGGCAGCGGAAAGATCGCGGTCTTAAAATAACCCCTAGATCCGAAGCGCTTTTAAACAAGCGATCAGCTCTTTCGTGTAGTGGTTTTGGGGTGCTGTAAATATTCCCCTGGTCAGCCCTTCTTCAACGACCTTCCCCTTTTGCATTACTACCACCCGATCACATATTTGCCTAACAACACCAAAATTATGGGTAATATATAATATTGAGAGGCCAATTTTCTCCTGCAGTTCTTTTAACAGTTCCAATATTTCCGCTTGAATCGTCACATCCAGCGCCGTTGTCGGTTCATCAGCGATCAAAAGCTCCGGTTGGCAAGAGAGCGCTATCGCGATCATCACCCTCTGCCTCATCCCGCCGGAAAATTGGTGGGGATAATCATTTATCCGCAGCTCCGGTTTTTTAATTTGGACCAGCGCCAGCATTTCGATCGCCTTTTGCCAGCTCTCTTTTCGGCTTAAACCCTGATGGAGCTGGATAACTTCCGCGATCTGGTCGCCTACCGTATAAACGGGATTGAGCGAGGTGAACGGATCTTGGAAGATCATGGATATCTTGGCGCCGCGAATACCGATCATCTTTTTTTCGGATAATTTGAGCAGGTCCTGGCCGTTAAAAATGATCTCTCCAGCAGCGATCTTTCCCGGCGGAGCGATCAACCGGAGGATCGACAGTGCGACGGTCGACTTCCCCGACCCCGACTCCCCCACCACGCCCAGCGATTCCCCCTTCGCCACTGTAAAGTTCACGCCGCTAACGGCCTGATTTATTTTTTCATCAAAGAGATAATTAACCGATAGGTTTTTAACTTCTAACATCTAATTTTTCCCTTAATCCTTCACCCACAAAATACAAAGACAAAACCGTGGCCAGGATCAGTAAACCCGGGATCACCGCCATCCATGGGGCGTCGAACATGTACGCCTGCGAATCCATCAGCATATTCCCCCACGACGGCATTGGCGGTTGGACGCCAAGGCCAAGGAAAGAGAGCGCCGATTCGGTTAAGATCGCGCCAGCCATGCCGAGCGTCCCGGCCACAATGATCGGGCCGGAAGCGTTGGGGAGAATATGGCGCAAGATTATCCGGAGATCAGAACAACCGATCGCCCGCGCCGCTTCGACATAAGATAATTCCCTGATCCGTAAAAATTCCCCTCTAACCAACCGGGCCACTCCCATCCAGGAGGTTAAACCGATCACGACCATCACGTTATAAATATTAGGGGTCAGCATCGCCTGGACCGCCAGGATAAGGAAGATCGAGGGAAAAGCCAGCATCACATCCACCCCCCGCATGATCAGCGCGTCCAGCCAGCCGCCATAAAACCCGGACAACGCCCCAAATAGCGTGCCGATCAAGACCGAGATGATCACCGCGACCAAGCCGACTGTCAGCGAGATCCTTGCTCCGTATAACGCGCGGCTGAAAAGATCGCGGCCTAGATCATCAGTGCCAAAGAAATGTCTTAGCGACGGCCCTTGGATCTCCTTTTCTATAATATCGTCCGGGGAATACGGAACGATCAGCGGGGCGATGACCGCCAGAACAATAAATAAGCCCAAAATTGACAGCGCGAAAACTTTCCTCATCTTTCTTCCTTTTGCCCCTTCAGCCTGATCCGGGGGTCAACTAAAGCGTAAGCGAGGTCAGCGAATAAATTGCCAAGAATTATTAAGAAAGCCGAGAACATGACGATCCCCATGATCATCGGGTAGTTCCGCTGGAAGATCGACTGTACCCCCAACCGACCCATCCCCGGCCAGGCGAAGATCGTTTCAATGATAAAGGCCCCGCCGAACAGGTCAGGTAATGACAACCCCAGGATAGTGATGATCGGGATCAGGGCATTGCGCAACGCATGTTTATAGATCACTACCCGTTCCGGCAATCCTTTGGCGCGAGCGGTCCGGATAAAATCCTGGTTCAAGACTTCAAGCATCGCCGCCCGCTGGTAGCGGGTCATTCCGGCCAGGCTGCCGATCGTCATCGTGATCAGCGGCAAAATGATATTCCCCACCGCGGGGAACCAATGTAATTTTACGGAAAAGACCAGCATCAGCATTAAACCGAGCCAAAAGGTGGGGATCGCCATTCCAGCAAAAGAGAGGAAAGTAAATATGTTATCGAACCACGATCCTTTTTTCACCGCTGAAATAACGCCGATCGGGATGGTGATCAAGAGCATTAAAATAAAGGCGGGGATCATCAGCATCAGCGTCATCGGCAGTTTAGCGGCGATCTCGGCGATCACCGGTTGGCCGGTGGTATAGCTTTTGCCGAAATCGAGGAATATCGCATTTTTCAACCAGAGAAAATATTGGATGTAAACCGGCTGGTCTAGCCCCCAGTTCGCCCTCACCCGCGCTAATTCCTCCGGTCTCACGTTCGGATCGATGAATAATGAGGTCGGATCCCCCGGCGCCAGGTGCATAACAAAGAAAGAGATCAGGGAAATGCCGATTAAAAGCGGGACTAGCTGAAAAATCCTATTAATAAGAAACCTTCTCATCTCTTTTTGAATTATATCAATTAAGCATAAATAAATCATGTGAAATTTCCGTACAAAGCTATTGATAATGTTGTAATGAATACACATTCTGCGCGTTCTATAGTTTTAGTTGGCAATCGCACTATCTTAAACTGCCCTCCAGGATCAAGGACAGCAAATTTACGTCATCGCGAAGAAGTTGCTCCTTTAAAAGGTCTTTCGGCAAAAATGATCTTAACCACCAGGGACGACAAATCCCTTAATGATGTTTACCTTAACCACTTAAAAAATGAGCTTAACCTAGGAGATCATTTTTCTGGCACCGTACTTTCAGTGGAAGATCTCACACCGGAAAACAGTTGTTGCCGGCATTATAAATCATTCGGTAATCCTTCTGTTCAGGAGGCATTAAATCAAGAAGGGATATTCCCTCCAGATCTACCGAGGCGTGTCATTACGATCGAAGGGGCTTATACACCAGTTGAACGATCAGAATTAACAGCTGAATCTGATCTCCACCTTTATTCCTGGGGAGAGGTTCCCATCCCCCTGGCTGACGGCCAGCTTCCACTGATAACTATTTTTCTCCCTGGGGTATTAAATAAACAACCTTTTTCTCAAGCTACGCAAGAAATGTTCTCTCAAACAACTCGGGTTATCAACATGCTTTTTAAATCGCCTAATTTACTGGATTTATCTCCTGCTAATCGTGCGTCAATGGTGAAGATCGAAGATAGCTACTGGTATTATCAACCTAACCCTGATCTTACCGCTAAATTATCCGGCGGCTCCTTAAAATCAGACTGTTACCATCGCTTTTTAATTCATCCTGCCCTAGTAGCAGTCGCACCTTTATTAATAACTAGTCCTTCTTAATATAAACTTTTTCGATATTAACGAATAACCCAGCCGGACCTGGCTTTGACAATCCCCCCACCCGCTCATTAACACCAGTCACTGCCTTAGGATACCAGAGAAAAATATATGGCTGGTCCGCGGCGATGATCTGCCATAATTCTCCGTAGATCTTTTTTCGTTTGGCCTTGTCGATCGTCGTCCGTCCTAATTCGATCAGTTTGTCCGCCCGCGCGTTCCGGTATTTAACAAAGTTGAACCCTTTAGGATATTGTGAAGAATGCCAGATTGAATAGCAATCCGGATCCAAACCAAGCGACCACCCCATGATCACCGCCTCATAATCTTTGGGATCCTTCGGCGCGTTAACGATTTTCAATAGCGCCGACCATTCCATGACGCGGATATTCACTTTAACTCCGATTTTTTTATACTGTTGTTGGAGAATGACCGCCGCTTTTTCCCGTTCTTTATTTCCCTGGTTGACCAGGATCGTAAATTCCAGGTTCTCCGCTTTCGCCGTTTTAAGCAGTTGCTTCGCTTTCTCCGGGTTATAAGGAAATTTCTCGACCCGGTCAGAATAGGCCCAGGAGATCGGAGCGGAAGGAGCGTAAGCCGGCGAAGCTAATCCGCGAAAGATCAGGTTGACCAATTGGGCCTTATCCGTCGCGTAAGCCAGCGCCTGGCGTACCCGCTTATCACGGAATTTGGGACTCGCTAAGTTAAAACCCAAATAGGTGTAAGTAAGCGCGTCATATTCGTAAACTTTGATCCCTTTAACCGTTTTCATCCGCCCATAATCCTTGGCCGGGATCCCTGATTCATCGATCTCCCCCGCTTCCAAGGCGACCAGCTGCGCGTTGCTGTCCGGGATCACTTTATAACTGATCTCTTTTAAGAGCGGTTTACCGCCGTAATAACGGGGGTTGCGCGCCACCGTAATATGATCCCCTGATTGCCATTCTTTAAAGATAAAAGGCCCGGTTCCGACTGGCTTCCGATTAAACTCGGCAGTATTAATATCTTTCCCGGCTAACAGGTGTTTCGGAATAATTCCCATTCCCATCTGGATCAGGAAAGGAGCGAAAGGCTTGGGCAATTTTGCCTGGATAGAATATTTATTAAGGACCTGGAATTGCACCGGCTTCCCATCAATAATATAATCGCTCCGCCGAACTGAATTGACTTTGGGTTTTAAGATCGAGTCAAAGGTAAATTTTACGTCTTCGGCAGTAAAAGCTACGCCATCATGCCACTTCACGTCATTACGCAGATAAAATGTCCAAACCAAGCCATCTTTCGAAACCGTCCACTTCTTCGCCAAATCGGGAACCATCTCCAGCTTTTCGTTAACCTTGACTAAGCCGGAAAAAATCGCCCCCTCAACCGCCGAAGAAGAGGTATCAGTGGAAAGGATCGGGTTTAGAACGGAAACTTCGCCACCTAAGCTGAAGCGGAGAATGCCATCGGGATCGTGAGGTGATAAGGCTAAGCAAGGAATAGCAATAAAAAGCAAGACAAAAGCTACAATTATTCTCACAAAAAGATTATAACATATGGATTAGCAACAAAAAAAGCCGCGAAGTTTATTCGCGGCCTTTCTCTTATCTTATTATTAAATATCAACTAAAACCATTGCTATCTAATCTATTTAACTATTTGTTTTGCGGAGCTGGTTGTTTCATATAAATATCCATTGGATTCTTGCTTGATTCATAATATTCCGTCCCAGTTCTTTTATATTTTAGCAGTTTACCATCTGCTTCAATCTGATATAACCCAGACCCCATTCCTTCTTCTTTGCTGATAATTTTTATTTTTTCCTTGGACACCCCAGTATCAAAAGAAACCGTTGAAATTAGTTTAGCATCATCTTCACCAGTTGGCTGTAAACAACCTGACAATACCCCGACCATCCCTATTGCAATCACCAGAGACAAAAACGCAGCAACACTTTTTTTCATTTTTTCCCTCCTAATGTTATAGATATTTTACCCCCCCCCCCCAGAAATTTGCAAGCGGATTTTTTGTTTTCACTATGAATACTAAAAACCCCACAATTAATTGTGGGGTTTCCCATAACAAGCAAGTGTAAAGGCCTATCCTCTTTTAATCCCTAACTTTCGCGCTTGACGCTCTTTCGCCTCCTGCCAATCTTGATGCAAAATAAAAGCTAAAAGAAATAAACCCAAAATGGAAAACAAAATTAATAGAAACAATGTATATTCCATTATTCCCCCTCCTTCAAACCTTTATTTGGCTCAGCAAATATCGAAATTAACGTAAAAACCATCAAAGTTAAAACACCAAAAACAATTAAGGCTAAATTAATCTTGCCCTAAACAATTGGGCCAATAATCATTAAACCAAAAATAATACCAGTAAAATTAACAAACAACTTTGAAATAATTTTCCTTCTTGATTCTTCTATCCTCATGTCCTCTTCCCTCCTCTTCCTCCACCTTCGACTTCACCTTTACCTTATCCCTCCCTACATATTCGTTAATTCTTGCAATTTAGACAAACCATTACGTTTATAGCCTGTCAATTTATAAGCACCGGTCGTATTTTCGTAAGTATAAATGATCTTGCCGGCCGTATCCGCATCGGTATACTGAGCACCGGTAAAAGGATTTTTGGGAACATCGGCCATGTAGCCTCCGCTCATCAGGTAATTTCTGCAGAGCGATTCAAGCGCAATATTGTTACCAAGCGGATAAACATCATTCTCCATCTGGTAGGCCTCGACCGCCAATTGGACAGTATGCATCACGCCTTTCACCGCCGCTTCCTTCGCCCGATCGCGCGCACCGAGAAGATTTGGAACTAAAAAAACTGAAAGTAATCCAATTATCCCAATTACGACCAGTATCTCAACTAATGTAAAGCCTTTTTTCATAATTTTCACCCCCTTTATTATACCGCAAACTACTGTAAAGTCGACACTACGTTCATCATCGGTAAAAACATCGCTAAAACTATAAACCCAACTACGAGCCCAACCACCACCGTCATCCCTGGCTCAAGAAGCGAAGTAAAGCGCTTGAGAAATACTTCCCGCTCCCGCGCCTTAAAATCGGCAATATTAACTAGCATCTCGGCCAGGCCTCCCGTCCTCTCCCCCACTTTGATCATTTGGACGACACTACTTGGCCAGTAATTGTGCCGCTCAAAAGCTACGCTTAACCTTTCACCATTTTCCACTTCATCTTTAACATTATTGATAATGTTTTTAAAGGTTTTATTTTTTAACCCTTCCCCGGTTATAGCCAAAGATTCAATGATCGGCGCGCCACCTTTTAATAATGATCCTAAAGTTGAGAGGCACTGGATCATTTGTTCTTCTTGATACAAACGGCCAAAAAATGGAACTTTAAAAAGATAGCGTTCAAACCTTAGCGGATCTTTATCTCTTATTTTAACAAGATAAAATAAGAACAAACCAATTATTATGGCTGAAACCAGCCAAATTGCCGAAAAATAATCGCTGACCGATAAAATAATAACTGTAACCAGCGGCAAGCTACCCCCAAAATCATTCAGCAATCCCTTTAGGCTTGGGATCACAAAGATCACCAGCATCAAAACCGATAATAAACTTAAAACCATTATTAAGACAGGATAGATCAAGGAGCCGATCAACTTTTCATCAAGCTCGGCCTTATTATTATAATATTCTGTCAATCTACCCAAGCACTCTTCTAAATCCCCTGCCCTCTCCGCTGCGCGAAGCGAAGACGCTGCCATTATCGGTAAGAACCCGTTTATCGCTTCGCTAAAAGGATTTCCTTCACTAACTTTATTAATCACATTATCCAACAACTTCTTTTCTTTTGTCAGATCTTTAATAATAATTAGCGCTTCAATTAGTGGAATGCCAGAGGATAAAAGCGATTGCAGTTGGGAGCAGAAGATAGCGGTTTGTCTTTTATTTGACACAATTAAGGCCTACCATTGTTTTAAAACCATTTTCTGTAGCATATCTATCATTTCAATGATAATGTTCTTTACTTTAGCAATTTCTCTTTTATTAGCTCCATCCTTTTGAAAAAGAGTCATAATTGCTTTGGAATGTACTGATAATTTATAAAGCACCTCCGGACTTTCAGCTAAAATCCTCCTATTTCTTGACATAATCTCTTCCAAAGCCGAAAACGCCCTCATTATTTGAATTGAGCGTTGGATTGCTACTTCGGATTTAAGGATAGCAGAAACCATATTGGCACCGTTACGTGTAAAAACGTATGGCTGTTTATTCTTTTGACTGTAGCTAACTTTGGAAGTCGCAAATTGCGACTTCCAAAAAAGCCATTCCTCTCTAGTCAATTGAAACATAAAATCTGGTGGAAAACGCTTACCATTTCTTTTAACCTGTTCCATTAATCTTTTGGTTGAAACTCGATAGAGACTAGCTAAATCGCTATCAAGAATTACCCTCCTTCCCCTTAATTCAATGATCATTTCTTTTATCTTTAATGTCTCAATTAAATTTGTCATTAAATTATTCTCCTCTATAATATTTGAGGTCGCATTTTGCGACCTCAATATTCTATTTATATTTCTAAAAGCATAAAAGGGAAAAAGCAAACCTATTGCCACTAGCAATTTGGGATTAATTGACGAAATTTAGAAGGTTACTTCTGGATGCGCGGAAAAAGTGAGTCTCCCTTAGCGATTTTTTCTCCACCAAGGTTTAACTGGGCTTCAATCTTTTTAGAAGTTTCGGGCATAAAAGGGACTATAAGATCAGCAATCGTTTTTAGAGCTTCAATTAACGTGGCCAAGACTGTCGCTAACTTTTCGTTCTCCTCTTTCTTAGCCAATGACCAGGGAGCTTGTTTCTCAATATATATGTTGGCCTGATTAATAAGATGCCAAATCGCCGCTAAGGCTTCGGAAAACGCCAACTCCTCCATCGCCTTATCAACCGCGCTAGGGGTTGTCTGAATTAGCGTGTTTATCTCATTAGTTATTTGATCATTTGGTATTGTTTGGGATTTAGTGCTTGGGATTTCGGATTTAAAATACTTCTCAATCATGGTTAATGTTCTGCTCAATAAGTTCCCCAAATCATTCGCCAGGTCGGCATTATAGCGGTTAATAAAAGATTGTTTAGAAAAGTTACCGTCAACACCAAACGGGACTTCACGTAAGATAAAGTAGCGGACCGCGTCTACTCCGAACTCCGAACTCAAAACAAGCGGGTCTACAACATTCCCCTTACTCTTACTCATCTTCTCCCCTTCGACCGTCCACCAACCATGACCAAAGATCTTTTTCGGGAGAGGCAGATCAAGCGCTAACAAAATACAAGCCCAAGTGATGGCGTGAAAACGAACAATTTCTTTTCCCATTAGGTGAACATCAGCCGGCCACCATTTTTTGAAGCTATTTTCATCGCCAGCGTAACCAATTGCCGAGATATAATTGATCAAAGCATCAAACCAGACGTAAATAACATGTTTTGGATCTTCTTTTATCTTAACACCCCAAGGGAAAGCAGTTCTGGTAACCGATAGATCGTGTAACCCTTGCTTAATAAATTGAAGAACCTCATTCCGCCGCGATTCCGGCTGGATATAACCGGGATTAGCTTCAATGTGTTTTAATAATTGATCCTGATATTTTGAGAGTTTAAAATAATAAGTCTCTTCTTTTAATGTCTCTGTTGGCCGGCCACAGGTTGGGCAAACAGTTTCATTGGGCCAGAAAGATTCGCAGGCAACGCAATACAACCCTTCGTATTCACCCTTATAGATATCGCCTTTAGCCAAAAGCTGGCTGAAGATCTTTTGGACCGCCGCTTCATGGCGCGGTTCGGTCGTCCGGATAAAATCATCATTACTGATATTCAAAGCTTCCCAAGCGGCCTTAAACCTACCAACCAACCAACTAACAAACTTCTCCGGACTCTCCCCCTTCGCTTCCGCCGCCTTCCAAACCTTCTGCCCATGTTCATCGGTTCCGGTCAAGAAGTGGACGTCAAAACCTTGTTTGCGCTTATACCGAGCTAGAACATCGGCCGCGATCGTCGTATACGCGTGCCCAATATGCGGCACATCGTTTACATAATATATAGGGGTGGTTAGGTAGAACTTCTTATTCATGTCTATTCTTATTATAACAAAGGGAATAACTTAAAAATAGGGTGAAATTTACGGAAAACAGTAACGACATAAGTTTAGAAAACAGAAACAGGAGGTGAAAAGAATGAACGCAATAGCAACATCAGTAGCTTATGTTGGCAGCCTAAACACGGGGTTTTTCAGAGGATGCCAAACAGAACCAGTAAAAGAAATTAAAAAGCCTAAACTTAAAGACGGGGAATATCCAATTACGGTCAATCAAGTTGTCCCCAAAGGCCAAACTTTTGTCGCTGAATATGTTAGAACCAATATCACTATTAAGAATGGTGCATTTATTGGTTCGGCAAATTTCATAATAAACGATACAAGTGTTGATCCAAGCACCCCACGGGAATATAATATCGTTATTGAAGCTAACAATGATGGGACAACAACCGTAATTCCACATGGCAACCATCAAATATCTGAACCTCAAGAAGCAAAAAAAAGATTAATTAGTTATCTTGAGGCAATGATTAATAAGAATGGCTCTAGCTCACAAAACCAAGCTGTTTTACAAGCTGTATTAGATAAAGCAATAAAACAATAGACAGAAAAAACAATGGCTCTCTCTTAACCGGGAGAGTCTTTTGTTTTTTTATTGCTCCCCTACCGGGAATAATATCCTGATCGCCGGCGCGTTTTGCAGATTAAATTTGATCTAAAAGGAGAACAAAAGGAAGCTTTTTTGTTTTTTCAAATAGTTTTTTGTCCGCAGTTACAAAGTCATGCCCTAGATCATCGGCCAAAGCGACAAAATGGGCATCATAAAAAGTTAATTTATATTCAAAAGCAAAATTTGTTGTTTTTGCCAAGACATCCTCATCAGGAAAAGCAAAATTTAGTCCCATTTCCAAAAGCGCCTTAAGGGCAAAATTAACATCTTCAGCTGAAAGGTCTTCCTTAAACCGCAAAACATTCCCGACTTCATATAAGACCAGCGGTGGAATGGTCAGCCGTGATTTCCCTTTAAGAAAAGCATCTTTGAGCCGCGCAGCTTCCTTAAATTGTTTTTCCTTCTTTTGGAACCATTTGACAACAACCGAAGTATCCAGGACAATATCATCTTTCATTGGCGGTTCTCCCTCATCTTCCTGATAAAGGTTGTGGCATCAAAACGCCCCGTATCTTTACCAGCGATCCTATCGATCATCTCCGCTGCTTTCTTCACTTGGGGGTTATCAATTGGCCGCCGCTCCTTTTTAGGCAATGAAACTATATAGAACCTGGCCGCTTCCCGTAAAAGCTCGCTGCGGCTCCGGTGTTCGGCAGAAGCCGCATCATCAATTTTCTTAAGGATTTCATCGGGCATGGAAACCATTATTTTGCTCATTACATTCACCACCTTATAAATATATTATATACTAGTTATATAAGTTGTCAATACTTATATTGGCCCCTTATATCTGGCAACTCAAATCATTCCCCCACCGGAAACAAGATCCTGACCGCCGTCACGTTTTGCAGGGCGGTAGCAGACCAAGCGGGGATAATGCCAGTTAAATAATATTCATCAAACTCGTAAACAGGAAGCGGCTGCCAGCCATCTTTATCTTTTAATTTAACTTCGACCAAATAGCGATCAAGGAGTTTTTTCTGCCAATCATCGCTCTCCAAGTCATCAATCCGATAATCCGGTTTAATAAAAGCTTTAAATAAAGGCGCAGTCCCCTCCAGTGAACTACTCGTAATATCTGCTGGGCCAACTATCATCCATTGCGTTAATTGTTGGACCGATTTCATATCCGCCGCGTGATCAGCAGGAATGATCTGAAAACCGCCAATTTTACCAAGTCTTGAAGTTGAAACATCGATCACCCCGGCATGGTTAGCGCGGATCCTGCCCAAAGCGGCGTATTTTGACCCTTCAAAACGGCCCACCCCGCCTACCGGCCGCAAAACTTCGGCGACCACTTCTTCCTTACCAGAAAAATACTTGGCCGTCACTTTACCACCAATATTATTTTCAAAAAAGATCTCTTTAGGAAATGTTGGCGGCGGCACAGCCAGCAGATAGATCTTGTCGCCAATTTGGGGGACAAAACCACTGCCAATGGGAACAGCTGCCTGCCAATCCCTGGAAACTAAAACAGTATTCCCAACAAAAGGGGAAAAATCCCCGCCAAAAAGCTCCTTGCCGGCCAGAATATTGGTATAGATTGAAGAATCAGGACTTAAATATGACCTGTAATTTTTCGGCTTCTGGATAAATTCTTTGGGCAGTAAACTAAAGATCACCCCGTCGCCATCCGGCGTAGTCGCGGTTTTAATATGGATAGCGTTGACCGCCGTGGCCGCCACTTTACCGTCATCGACCCAGCGTGAAGCAGCGTAAGCCTTAAAGTTTGTCTTTTCAGTAGGATAAATAACTTTGCCGATCTCCTGCCAATTCTTTCCGCCATCGTTGCTGACTTCAATCGTCCCGCCAGGAGAATTCCAGATTTTGACGCGATAAGCCTCCCGCGGAGAAGCGGCAAACGCCGTGGTCGCGAATAAGAAAAGCGCAAGGAACCTAAGAATAAATTCTCGGTTCCTTGAGAAAAAAAACCGCAGAATTAATTCTGCGGTTTTAATACACATAACCGCGAATTTATTCGCTGGTTGCATTACGAATTAAGGAATTCAATGAGGGTCCTCACCGGGACGCCTGACGCGCCTTGAGGCAAATAGCTTCTGGCTTTATCTAAATAAGACGTGGCCGCGATATCAAGATGGGCCCAAGGCGTATCTCCAATAAATTTCTCAATGAACGCCGCCCCTGAAGCCGTTTGGGCTTTGCCGGTCCCTGAAGTGTTTTTAATGTCGGCGAGCGGGCTTTTTAAATTTTCCTTGTATTCGTCATAAAGCGGCAGCTGCCACATCCTCTGGCCGCAATCATTGCCGATCTTAATGATCTTATTGATCAAAGTCTGGTCATTGCCGATGATCGCGGTCGCTACGTCGCCCAGCGCCACGATACAGCCGCCGGTCAAGGTCGCGATATCAATTATTTTGGTCGCGCCTTTCTTTTTAGCATATGTCACCGCGTCAGCCAAGATCAACCGTCCTTCGGCATCGGTATTGGTAACTTCGATCGTGTAGCCAGCTAGTGAACCGATAACATCCCCCGGCTTAGTCGCGTGGCCGGAAGGCATATTCTCGGTCAGCGGGATAACCGCTAACACATTCTTTTTCGGTTTAAGGTCGGCCAGGAGGCTCATCACTCCCAAAACTGCCGCCGCTCCCGCCATATCGGTTTTCATTTCGTCCATGCTTTTTGACGGCTTAAGCGAAATACCCCCCGAATCAAAAGTTATCCCTTTGCCGATCAAGGCTATCTTTTCTTTTGATGAAGGATTACCGCGATACTCCATCACTACCACGCAAGGCGGCTCATCCGACCCTTTAGCCACCGACCACAGAGCTTCCATCCCCTCTTCTCTTGGATCAAGACAAGCATATTTCAAACCATTAATTTTAGCGATCTTTTTCGACAGCGAGCCAAAAGCAGTCGGAGTCATCTTATT
>JBDRLW010000022.1:0-57389 GCA_043812655.1 bacterium
AATATGGGCTGGGATTTCCACGCGGACCCGGCGATTGGGCAGAGGAAAATATTTTTTTTCGCCGCCGTTATTAGAGCAATAACCACTTTTCTCTATATATTGAACGGCAGATGGAGTAACAATAAAGGCCGATGGAAGACCAAATCGCAAATAAAACAACGCGTCCAAAAAAGATAATTCCATACAGGTGCCGCTCTTCCAGGGTTGGCGCGCCATTAAATACCGGTTCAAAGAATTAACTATGCCTGTCGCATTGGGATTGTAAAACTCCATCCGGTTAAAAATAAGACCCCGCATTTTTTTAAGCCACACCATAGGATTTGGTCCTACTGCCGGTAGTTGACCCCCAAAATTATTGGCAACTGCCTCAAACGCAGCGGCAACGGTAAGGACTTTCCCCATGTCTTTGATCCCTTCACAATAATGCACCATAGCAAAGGCCGCCACAAAGGTGCCAAATTCAGTCTCAAGTGTTAATATTGTTTCTGCCAGATCATCCGCGTTATTTATATTGCTAATCCTATCTTGATAACTAGTAGAGATTACTTTAAAACGGTCAATAACAGGGAGAGATGAACTTCCAGGAAGACAACGCGGTTTATGGATTTCTAAGCCTCCACGCCAATAGCCTCCTCTTTGCATTAAAGAAGGTTTTCCTGCTAAATTTTGATGATATCCGATAGTTGTCATTTCCGGCATAATTTATACTTTTACCGTCCGAAAAGTTATCGGCCTATAAAAAAATTAATTTCAGGTTATTTAACTTTAGATTCGGCTTTAGTGGTCAAATCAAGCAGATAGATCCCGCTGTCTTCAGTGGCTGTTTTACTATAGGTCACATTGGCCCCGTCAGGAGAAATCCGCGGTGTTTGGCCCTGGCAATTCGCCAATATCTCTGTCGTAGTCGTGGCGGTCGTCGAAGTCTGGCAATAACTCCCGCCCGAAAAGCCATAAACCTCATTAGTATTGGCCGGTGAGATCTGCGGCAGGGTCACCGAAGCCGCCACAGGCAGGTCCTGGTTTCCAGTACCATCCGAATAGATCAAAGATAAAACCTTGTCGGCCCCTACATTATGGACATAGGCAATTCGCCCGGCATACTTCCAGCTAACAGTCTCAAGATCGGCCACCGCTTTGATCAAGGTATCTACCCCGGCTAAAGTTATTGAACGGATTTCCGTGCTGGTGCAATAGACTAAACTGTTCCCATCGGCCGCCCAGTCAAATGATCTTATACCGGAAGCAAAAGAAAGTTCCGTTACATTTAACCCTGAATGCGACGCTGTTCCTACATAGCGAACAATGATCTTATTAAATAGGTCGCCATTTTTGCTGTCGAGATAAGCGACAAAATCACCGGTTGGAGAATAGCTCATATAATAAGGCGTGGTGTTGGTCACATCAGCCTTAAATGTTTCACTCGTTCCTGCCGTCGTCATCGTCGAGATCGATTGGGTGAAGCTTGACCCGGTTTGCGTCCCGATAATATCCTTATTTACGACCTGAATCCCCTTAAGAAAAATGATCTCCCCGCCTCTATTGAAAGATGGGCTCGAGTAGTATAAGGTCGTTTCCTGCCTTTCGCCGCAGCCTGACAAACAAACGACTAACAACAAACAACTAACGACTAACAACTTTTTCATCGTTTTCCCCTTACGCATACATCTGCGGCGGCTGGTCGCCAGGTAAATATTTGTGCTTTATTTCTGGGATCTTTTTCTTTGGCCCGTCAGCCAGGGCGATCGCCAAAACTTCTTCCATCTCTTTGACCAGGTGGAACTTCATGTCGGGCGGCAGCTCTTGCCTGATCTCATCCAGGTCTTTCTTGTTTTCACTTGGGATGACCACTTCTTTGATCCCCGCCCGATGGGCGGCGAGAAGTTTTTCTTTTAAGCCGCCGATCGGAAAAACCTTGCCCCGCAAGGTTATTTCGCCGGTCATCGCGATATCGCGCCGGATCGGTTTGCCGGTAAAGGCCGAGGTCAAAGCAGTAGCGATCGTGATCCCAGCCGATGGGCCGTCTTTGGGGACCGCCCCTTCCGGCACATGGATATGGACGTCAAACTTCCGGTAAAAATTCTCATCAAGCCCAAGGTTGACCGCGTGGGAGCGGACAAAGCTCATCGCCGCTTTGGCCGATTCCTGCATCACATCCCCTAATTGGCCGGTCAAGGTCAAATTACCGCGGCCCGGCATGATCGTCACTTCTACCGGTAAGGTATCTCCCCCGACTTCGGTCCAAGCCAGTCCCGTGGCTGTCCCAACCTGGTCGCTCTCTTCCGCGATGCCAAGCCGATACTTAGGCGCGCCCAGATATTCTTCCAGATCAATTGTTTTAACAATGAATTTTTTCTCGCTTTTTTCTTTGACGATCTTGGTCGCGATCTTGCGTAAGACAGTCGCAATTTCCCGTTCCAGGTTCCGGACCCCAGCTTCCCTGGTATAATCTTGGATCAGTTTTGTTAAAGCGCCTTCATCAAAAGTGACCCGTCCCTTTTTCAGCCCGTGCTTTTCCATTTCTCTCGGAACAAGATAACCTTTAGCAATACCCAACTTTTCGTCTTCCGTGTAACCTGACATATGGATGATCTCCATCCGGTCTTGGAGCGGCCGGGGGATCGGCTCCCTGGTATTGGCGGTCGTAATAAAAAAGACATCGGACAGGTCGAACGGGATCTCCATATAATGGTCGGAAAATTCTTTATTCATCTCTGGGTCAAGGACTTCAAGGAGCGCCGAAGCTGGGTCGCCCCTAAAATCATTGCCCAATTTATCAATTTCATCAAGCAAGAAGACCGGATTGCTGACCCCCGCTTTGTGGATCGATTGGATTATCCGGCCGGGGAGCGAGCCGACATATGTCCGCCGATGCCCCCTGATCTCAGCCTCATCCCTTACTCCGCCAAAAGCGACGCGCGTGAACTTCCGCCCCATCGCCCGGGCAATTGACTTGGCGATCGAAGTTTTGCCCACTCCCGGAGGTCCGACCAGGCAAAGGATCGTCCCTCCCATTTTCCCGGTCAATTGGAGGACGGCAAAATATTCAAGGATCCTTTCTTTGACTTTTTTTAGCCCATAATGGTCTTCGTCAAGTATTTTCTCAACTTCCGCTATGTCAAATTTTCTTTTAGTTTTTTTCTTCCACGGCAATTCAATTATCCAATCAAGATAGGTCCTGATCACTGTCGCCTCGGCAACCATCGGCGGCATTTTGGACAGCCGCTCAAGCTCTTTTTGCGCCCGTTCTTTTATTTCGGCCGGTAATTTTGCCTTGTTAATTTTCTTCCGGTATTCGCCCAGTTCCGGCTGGTCCTCATCGACCTCTTCTCCCAGCTCCTCCTGGATCGCCCGCAATTTTTCTTTTAAATAATATTCTTTTTGGACCTTTTCGATCTGCTTTTTAACTTTGCCTTGCAGGTTTTTCTCGACACCCAGGACCTCGATCTCCTTGCTCAAGATGTCAGACAATTTAGCCAGCCTTTTTTCCACCGCCAAGGCTTCCAGGATCGCTTGTTTCTCGTCAACTTTAAGCGTTAAGTAAGAAGCGATAAGGTCGGCTAATTTCCCCGGGTTATCAACGTTAATGATCGACATCAAAGTTTCGGCGGGAATGCGGCGGTTAAGTTTTACGTATTCTTCAAATTGCTTAATGACGCTACGGACCTGCGCCTCAACTTCGGCGGAAAATTCTTCACTCTCCGGCACGCGGTTGATCGCCACCCGGTAATACGGGTTTTCTTGGGTGAATTTCTCGATCTTGACTCGGCCCAACCCTTCAACCAAAACCTTGGTCGTCCCGTCGGGAAGCGAGAGCATTTGGACGATCTCGGCCAGCGTCCCGACCGTGCAAATATCTCGGGTCCCCGGTTCTTCCATTTCCTCATTTTTCTGGGAAGCAAAGATCACCAATTTTTCTTTGTTCAAGGTTTCTTCAAGGGCTTTAACCGATTTGCTCCGGCCAATAAAGAGGGGAACGATCATTTGGGGAAAGACCACCATATTCCGCAAGGGAATGAGCGGCAACTCTTCCTGCCTATTTGCTTGTTTTTCGGCCATTTATTTTTTCTTGTCTGGGCCTTTTATCTTGATCGAAGAGATCACTTCGTCAACCAAACCGTATTTCACCGCATCTTCCGCCCCCATAAAAAAGTCGCGGTCAGAATCTTTTTCGACTTTTGGGAGGGGCTGGCCGGTATGCTTGGCAATAATATTATTAAGTAATTTTTTCATCCGTAAAAGCTCTTGGGTTTGGATCTCAATATCTGTCGCTTGCCCTTGAGCGCCACCGAGCGGCTGGTGGATCATGATCCTGGCGTTTGGCAAGGCGAACCGCCGACCCTTTTCACCGGCGGATAAAAGGACCGCGCCAAAAGAAGCCGCTTGGCCGATACAGATCGTCGAGATCGGGGTTGATAAGTATTGCATCGTATCATAGATCGCCAGCCCCGCAGTGACCACTCCCCCCGGGGAATTGATATACATGTATATATCCTTATTAGCGTCTTCCGACTGGAGAAATAATAATTGGGCAATAATAACATTGGCGATCTCATCTTCGATCACGCCGCCGACAAAAATGATCCGTTCTTTTAAGAGACGGGAATAGATATCATAGGCTCTCTCTCCCCTAGCCGATTGTTCCACTACCATCGGGATCAATTGCGCTTTATTCCTCATTTTTCTTCTCCTCCTCTTTAAGGCTCGCTTTTTCGACCAAAAGATCCAAGGCTTTCTTCCGGAGCAGGTATTCTTCCACGTATTTCTTCACGCTTTCTTCAAGTTTACCATCAAATTGTTTTATTTCCGCTTCGATCTCTTCCGGTGAAACCATTAATTTTTCCGCTTCAGCCACCGCCCGCAAAACCACTTTCCCTTTTACCCTGATCTCGGCCGCCTTCTTCATCTCTTCCCTAACCTCTTTTTCTTCCCGCTTGGCCCCTTTGAGATAATCTTCAAGGGTCAAGCCGCTTTGCGCCAAGGAAGTTTTCAGTTCGTCTAACATTAGGTTGACTTCCCGCTCGACCATCGCGGCCGGGATCTCCACCTTGGCCTCATCCGATGCCGCGGCGATCAATTTATTCCTAAGGTCGCTTTCTGATTCCGCCTTCTTCTCGTTCTCGATCGCGGTCAAGACTTCTTGCTTTAATTCGGCCAGTGTCCCAAATTTGCTGACTTTTGTAGCGAATTCATCGTCCAGGGGGAGCAGATCTTTTTTCCCTTCGGCATTAACTACTGCTAACCGTTCCTGTAAATTGCCCAGCACTTTAAGGACTTCCGCTTCTTCAACCGCTATCGCTTTTTTGGTCGCTTTAAGCCCTTTATATTTTCCTAGTTTAATTTCCGGATAGACTTCAACCGTCACTTTATAAGTAAATGGCTTGTCTTTTTCCAGTTGAACAATTTCAAGCTTAGGATAATCAACCGGTTCGATCTTTGTCTCTTCGATCAGCTTAGGATAATTTTCTCCGATCAGGTCTTCAGCCGCGTGGTTCGCGACATATTCTGGATTGACAGCTTTTTCGATCATTTCGCGCGGGGCTTTGCCGGGGCGAAAACCGGGGACCTTGATCTCTTTGCCGACCTTTACCATGGCCTTTTCAAACGCGGCCTGGAAACTCGAATAATCTTCTTCAACTTCAAAGAAAAACTTGTTGCCTTCCCGCTTTTGTGATTTTATTTTCATAAGTGAGTTTCATTATACTAAATTCCCCTCTTTTGTGCAACGAGACGCGTGTGTTATAATATCTAAACTATGACAAAACATAAAGGATTAGCTAAATGGGTCAAAGAATGCGCGGAGTTGTGTAAGCCTGATAAGGTCGTCTGGATCGACGGTTCCGAAACCGAAAAAAAACGCTTGGAAAAAGAAGCCTTTAAAACCGGGGAAATGATCGAACTGAACCAAAAAAAACTTCCCGGCTGCTCTTACCATCGGACAGCTTTAAACGATGTCGCCCGGACCGAACATCTGACCTATATCTGCACCAAGAACAAACGCCAGGCTGGACCAACCAATAATTGGATGTCGCCGGAAGACGGTTACCAGCGGGCCGGAGCGATCTTTAAAAATTCTATGCGGGGCCGGACGATGTACGTGATCCCCTTTTCAATGGGACCGGTTGCTTCGCCCTTCAGTAAGATCGGCGTAGAGCTGACCGACAGCATTTACGTTGTCCTCAATATGCGCATAATGACCCGGATGGGACAAGCCGTCCTTGACCACCTGGAAAAAACCAATGGGATATTCACAAAATGTTTACACGGTAAAGCTGATCTCGATGTCAACCGCCGGTTGATCCTTCACTTCCCCCAAGATAACGCGATCTGGAGCGTCGGTTCCGGTTATGGGGGCAATGTTCTTTTAGGTAAAAAATGCCTTTCATTGCGCCTTGGCAGTTATATTGGCGAAAAAGAAGGCTGGATGGCCGAGCATATGCTGATCATGGGGATCGAAGATCCTTCAGGCTATATCTCATACATCGCCGCCGCTTTCCCCAGTGCTTGCGGTAAAACTAATTTGGCGATGCTTTTGCCGCCCGCAGGTTTAAAGCGAAAAGGCTACCGGATCTGGACAGTTGGCGACGATATTGCCTGGATGAGGATTGATACCGATGGCAAACTTTGGGCAGTGAACCCGGAATACGGCCTTTTTGGTGTCGCCCCAGGGACAAATTCACAAACCAACTCTAACTTGATGGCCGCCATCCAGAAAAATACGATCTACACCAATGTCCTCCTAAAAAAAGATAAAACAGTCTGGTGGGAGGGCGGGGATGGTCCGGTTCCTAGCACTGGCATAGACTGGAAAGGGAAATCTTGGCAACCAGGCCAGCTTGATGAAAACGGCAATCCGATCTTAGCCGCTCATCCCAACGCCCGGTTCACTGTCCCTATTAAGCAAGTCCCGTCCGTTACCAACCGGCTTGAACACCACCATGGCGTCCCGATCTCGGCCATCGTTTTTGGCGGGCGGAGAGCAAGGCTTGCTCCGCTGGTTTACGAATCATTCAGCTGGCAGCACGGCGTATTCGTCGGCGCGACCATGGCTTCAGAACGGACCGCCGCCCAATTCGGCAAACAGGGCGAAGTCAGGCGCGATCCAATGGCGATGCTCCCCTTCTGCGGTTATAACATGGGCGATTATTTTAAACATTGGCTGAAGATGGGGAAAAAGATGGCCGCGCCTCCCAAAATTTTCAACGTCAACTGGTTTAGGAAAGATAATGAAGGTAATTTTCTCTGGCCCGGGTTTGGCGAGAATTTACGGGTTTTGGAATGGATCATCAGCCGCTGCAAGAACGAGATCGACGCGGTAAAAACCCCGATCGGTTTTGTTCCCCACGAGAATGATATTGACCTAACCGGCCTGCGGATCACCCGCGAACACCTGCGCAAACTTTTCACGATCGATAAGAATGATTGGCAGGCGGAAGCGTCCAGCGTCGCTGAATTTTTTAAGACTTTCGGTAAAGACTTGCCCAATGAACTCCACCACGAGTTAAAAGCACTGGAAAAAAGACTTCACCTCTGATATGATGTTATTATAACGCGGGGTGGAGCAGCCTGGTAGCTCGACAGGCTCATAACCTGTAGGTCGTGGGTTCAAATCCCACCCCCGCTACTTTTTTTGAGGTATAATGGTTTTATGGTAGATCTATCCTTTCAAACTAATCTTACCCAAACTCTTGAGCTTTACCTCTCTCCCCGCATGCTCCAAATGTTGAAGATCTTGAGCCTCCCCTACCTTGAAGTTATCGACCAGATCTCCAAAGAAGCCGAAGAAAATGTCGCTCTTGAGGTCGAACGGCGGGATGAATATGTAGAATTCCTCCGCTACATCACCTCCGATAATAAGATCAGGAAAGAAGCCGATTTTTCTGACATGCCAGGCCTGGAAAACTGTAAAAGCGAAGCCAAAAGCCTGGATGAATATCTTTTAGAACAGCTTGAGCGCGAAGACCTCGAAGAAAACCACAAAAATATCGCCACCGAAATTATCGGGAATATTGATGACCATGGTTATCTTCTAGCCTACCCCCGCCTCAGGGATAAGATCATGGCCAAATTCGACGTTTCCCGGCCAACGGTCGATAAGATCCTTAAGCTCGTCCAAACGTTTGAACCCGAAGGGGTTGGCGCCAGGGACGTAAAAGAATGCCTCTTGATCCAGATCGCTAACCACGATTTTGAAAATCGTGAATTGGAGGCGATCCTGACCCAAACCGTCGAAAAACATTTGGGCGACCTAGAAAAAAAAGATCATGCCAAAATTTCCGCCGCCCTTGGCCTCCCAGAAAGCGGCGTTAAGGAGATCGCTGATTTCATCAAAAACAATCTTAATCCCTACCCCGGCGCCGGGTTTGGCGGTGACGCTTGCCACATCATCCCTTCTTTTGCGGTTGAAGAGACCGATACCGGCTTCAAATTCGTTAACCTGGAAACTAGATATGGGCCGATCATCAATCTTTCGGCTCATTATTTAAGGATGTTGGAAGACCCCAAGACCGACGCTAAAACTAAAGAGTTCTTAAAGGAAAAAGTTAAGCGGGCCCGCGACCTGATCAAGGACTATAAAAAAAGAAGTGAAACTTTAGAAAAGATCGCTCGAAAGATAATCGAAGGCCAAAAGGAATTCTTGGAAAAAGGGCCAACCTGGCTGGTCCCTTTATCACAGAAATCTTTAGCCGAGGAATTTGGCCTGCACGCGTCAACCATTTCCAGGACAGTGGCCAGTAAATTCGTCCAGACGCCGCAGGGGCTGTTCCCATTAAAATATCTTTGCCCCCGGGGGCCGAAAGGTGTAACGACGGCAAGATTAAAAGTCATGATCAAAGAAATTATTGATAACGAAAATAAAGCGGAGCCCCTGACCGATGAGCAGATCACGAAATTGATGAACGACCGGGGGATCGCGATCGACCGGAGGACAACCGCCCATTATCGTAAAGGGATGGATCTTGGTACCGCGCTTGATCGGGCTCAATCATGACGACCATTAAACCAAACATCTTAGTTGTTGACGACGAACAGAGCTTGCGCGATTCCATGCAAATGCTCCTGGAAGAACGTTACCAGGTTTTTTTGGCCGGAAGCGGCAAAGAAGCGATCAATGTCATCAAAAAAAACCGGATCGATCTAGTCTTGCTTGATATCATGCTCCCGGAAATTAGCGGCCTCGAAGTACTAAAGATCATTAAAAGCCTTGACGACTCGATCGAAGTCATTATGGTTACTGCCGTTATTACCGTTGGTAAAGCGGTTGAAGCGATCCGCAGCGGCGCCTACGATTACATCACCAAGCCCTTTGATATCCAAGCCTTAAGCGAACAAGTCGAAAAAGTCATTGAAAAGCGAGCGGTTTACAAGGAAAATCTTTCCCTCCGCCAATTAATTGAATCCGATTATCAATACGAAAAGATCATCGGCAAAAGCTCCGCTATCAGGGAGATCTTTAAAACGATCGAAACTGTGGCCAAAAATAATTCGACCGTCCTGGTCACCGGCGAATCAGGGACCGGCAAGGAACTGGTCGCCCGGGCCATCCATAACCGGAGTCCCCGCCAAGAAAAACTTTTTGTCGCCGTTAATTGCGCCGCTATTCCTGAAAATCTTTTGGAGTCTGAATTGTTCGGCCACGAAAAAGGTTCTTTTACCGGAGCGATCGGCCGGCAGATCGGGAAATTCGAGATCGCCAGCGGCGGCACTCTTTTTCTTGATGAGGTTGGCAGCCTCCCCTTGCCGATGCAAGCCAAGCTCCTGCGCGCGATCCAAGAAAAAGAGATCGAGCGGGTCGGCGGCAACCGGCCGATCCCGATCGATGTCCGGATCATTTCAGCCACCAATTCCGATCTGCGCTCTGTAAAGTTCCGCTCCGACCTTTATTATCGCTTAAACGTTATTCCGATCCACCTCCCTCCATTGCGCGAACGGAAAGAAGACATTCCGCTCTTGGTTTCTCACTTTATCAATAAATATAACCATGAATTCGGCAAAAAAATTAAAGGGTTTAAAAAAGAAGTCTTGGCTCTCTTGGCAAATTACAACTGGCCGGGAAATGTCCGTGAGTTAGAGAATCTGGTCGAACGCCTGATCGTTTTGACCAAAGATGGTTTTATCGGCGCCGAAAAAGTCCCGGCCGAGATCAAAGGCGAGCCGGAAACCATTAAAACAACCAGAAAATTATCCCAGGCCGTAAAGCATTTTGAGGTCGATTTTATCAGGCGGGCCCTAGAAAAGGAAGGGGGAAATAAAAATAAGGCGGCCAAAAGCCTTGGCATCCACCGCAATACCCTCCGCTACCTCGAAAAAAAGCACAAAATTTAGTGCACCACCTCCCTCTTTTTGCCCAAGTATTTGTGCAATTTCATTTTTCTCCTGTTGGCAATTGATTTGCTTAATAAGATTGTGTTGTATTGTTAACACTGGAGGTAAAATATCATGAAAACAGAGATCAGGAAAAAAGAATGGGCTCCAACCAAGGATTTCCTCCCTTTGATCCTAGGCCAAGAGAATAAAGACCCCGCTGATAAACAATCCCTGGCCAAGATCGACCTTTTTGAAAAAGGTTTAGCCAAAGAGATCAAAAAAGACGATTCCATCGAACAAGCCATAACCAAAATGGTTAAAATGGCTTTAGCCGCGGAATTTGGCGCATCGCTCGTCACCGCTAAGGGAGCCGCCGGCATGGTCACCACTATCACTCAAGCGATCATGTGCGATCCGGTTTTGCGCAAACAGGCGCTGATGATCATCGATCGTTTTACCAATGCCTAAAATATTGGTTGTCGATGATGAACTGTCGATCCGTGAATCCTTTAAATTGATCCTTGAAGGGAAGTATCAGATCGTCACCGCCTCTTCCGGCGAAGCCGCGATGGAACAAGTTAAGAACGGCAAGATAGAATTGGTTTTTCTTGATATCAGGATGCCCGGCATGACCGGCCTCGAAACCTTACCCAAACTTAAAGAGCTTGACCCCGCCCTTGATGTGGTCATGGTCACTGCCGTCAATGAGGTCGGCAAAGCCAGCGAAGCGATCAAGCTAGGCGCCAGGGACTATCTCATCAAACCATTTAATGTTGACGCGATCTTAAAAATGACCGAGATCATCCTGCGCCAAAGATCCCTTCGAAATTTCTATCATCTTTTACAAGAAAAACCACCGGCCGTCAAAACTGGCCCAGTTGCCACTTCAGACCTCCCGACTTTAATTAAATATTATCTTGAATTTTTCAGCGCCAAATACAATTTATCCTCAAAGGAAATCTCAAGCGAGGCGGCAAACATCCTGACTCTCTACAATTGGCCAGGGGATAAAGTTGAACTGGCTGATCTTTTAGAAACACTCGTCCTCACTACAGGAAATAATAAGATCGAGAAGTGCGATCTCCCGTTCAATCTTTTGCAAAAAAGCGGCCAAACCTTTGACTGCGACTACCTCGCCTATTTTCAGGAAAATGCCCAGGGCCGGAATCGAACCGGCATGGCTTATTCAACCGAGGGATTTTAAGTCCCTTGCGTCTACCAGTTCCGCCACCTGGGCACTAAACTCGTGGGAGTTTCTTTTTCTTTCCCGTCTGCTTAACTTCGAGGTTCCGCTTCCAATCAGAAAGCTTTTCTTCGCTCTGTTTTAAGAATTGGGTGATCTTATCTTCAAAAGTTCCGGGAAGTGGTTTATTATCCACTTGGCCCGGCCGTCTGGGCGGCGCCATCACCGTCTTCCCTACCTGCTTGATCGAAAGGTCGTACTTCCCCTCTTTCGTCGCCCCCAAAACTTTGACTTTTGTTAGATCGCCGATCCGCAGATGTTTCGTAATATCGGTAACATAAGCATCCGCGACCTGGGAAATATGGACTAAGCCGACTTTCCCCTCCGGCAATTCAATAAAAGCCCCAAATTTTGTTAGCCCGGTAATTTTACCTTCGACTTCTGACCCAATTTCTATTGGCATTTATATGCAGTCTCGCCTTTTTTGATCATCCCCAGCCTGGTCCGTGCTATCTCTTCAATTAGATCATTGCTTTTGATCCGTGCCAAGCGATCATTCATTTCCCTAGCCTTCTCCTCAGCTATCACTAAAACTCTCACCGCCTCCGCCTTATCCTTTCTCAACCCCTGTTGTCCAATTATATCCTGACGGATCAAAAAAATAAAGTATATAACTAAAACAAAAAACAGCCCCCAGCCAATTTTTTTTATGTCCATATGCCAAAATACCAGCTAATTATCGCTTTCCCCCAAAAAATAGCGATCACCGCCCCGCCAGCTAGCGCCGGCCCGAACGGGATATAACTCCCTAGCTTTACTTGCTGCCGAAAAATACAATAAAAGGCTACTGCCGCCGCTAATAAATAAGCCAAAAAGATCGCCAATAGGACTAACTGCCAACCCAAAAAAGCCCCGATCATCCCGATCAAAAATATATCTCCCTCTCCCATCACTTCTTTTTTATACGCCATCTCGCCCAACTTTTTGATCAGCAAAAGAAGGCTGACCCCAATTAAAATACCAAGCAAAGAATTTTCTATTTGGCTGGTGATCAAGCCGTGGACTAAACCGACGCCAACGCCGATCAAGCATAAACTATCCGGGATAAGTTGGTTTTCCAGGTCGATAAAAAAGATCATCAGCAAAAGCGAAATAAACGCCGCATAAATAACAAAAAGCAATAAATCGTGGCCGACAAACCGCCAAATATAAACAAAAAATAAGGCGGTCAATATTTCAACGATCGGATAGCGGGGCGAGATCGTCCCTTGGCAATGACGACATTTTCCCCGCAAATATAAATAACTAAAAACTGGTATAAGTTCCCAAACAGTTAATTTGGCGCCGCAGTTTGGGCAATGTGATGGCGGAAAAACGATCGACTCGCCTCGAGACAAACGATGGATACAAACATTTAAAAAACTACCGATAAGTAGGCCAAAAATTACTATCATTTTCTTGACTTCACGACTAAGAGATTATATAGTAAGAAAAAGGTAAAGTCAAAAATGGGAAATTCAAACAGCCCTCATCCGCTAGCGCAAAATATACCCCCTTCTCCCAAAGGGAGAAGGTTTGATTCTGTTTTTACCCCTCTCCCCCTGGGAGAGGGGGCTGACTTTGCGTTACTGGGTGAGGGCTAATGCATTTACCCCCATATTTAATTAAAAGGATCCCCAAACAAGAGAACATCCGCAAGATCAGGTCGATCTTGCAGGATGGGACGATCCATACCGTCTGCGAAGAAGCTAAATGCCCCAATATTGGCGAGTGTTTCGCCAGGCAGACTTGCACTTTTATGATCCTGGGAAATAACTGCACAAGAAATTGTGCATTCTGCGGCGTTGATAATGGGAACCCATGCCCCGTCGATCAAGATGAACCGAAAAAGATCGCTGAAGCGGTAAAAAAACTCAGGCTAAAATATGTCGTCATCACCTCGGTAACTAGGGATGATTTGCTAGATGGCGGGGCTGAACAGTTTGCAAAAACGGTTGAAAACCTGCGACTGAACGTCGCGGTTTCCAAAATAGAAATTTTAATCCCTGATTTTATTGAATCACTAAATATTGTACTAGACGCTAAGCCCTACGTCCTAAATCACAACATCGAAACTGTGCCGAGGCTTTACCAAAAAATCCGCCCGCAGGCAAAATATGAGCGGTCGCTGGCCATCTTAAAGAAGACAAAAGAGTTGGCGCCGGACATTTACACCAAAAGCGGTTTTATGGTAGGATTAGGTGAGACGGAAGCGGAAGTTTTTGCCGTGCTGAAGGACTTATTTGCCAACCAGTGCGAACTAGTCACGATCGGCCAGTACCTCCCTCCTTCGAAGTTTCATCTTCAGCCGGAACGGTTCGTTACCCCGGAAGAATTTGAAAAGTATAAAACTTTTGGCCTGGAGCTGGGCTTTAAACAGGTTGCCGCCGGCCCCTTCGTCAGGAGTTCGTATCACGCCGAGGAAACAGTAAAGGGGAACAAATAATGAAAATACCAGAAGCCGATCGATTATTAAAATTGCCGACTTATGTCTTTGCCCAATTAGATAAGATCAAAGCGGAGCAATATGCCAAAGGAGCGGATCTGATCGACCTCGGCATGGGGAATCCCGATATTCCACCCCCACCGGAAATAACTGAAACCCTGATCAAGTCATTATCAAATCCGGAAAATCATAGATATCCGTCCTTTGAAGGGGCACCGGAATTTAAAGCCGCAGTCTCTTCTTGGTGTAAACGGCAATACGGCATCACGGTTGATCCCGAACATGAAGTTGTTACTTTGATCGGTTCCAAAGAAGGAGTTGTCCATTTTACTTTAGCCTACATCAATCCGGGCGATCTAACTCTCGTCCCGATGCCGGCCTACCCGGCCCATTTTCGGGGTACGATCTTAGCCGGCGGTGAGCCGGTCGTCTTGCCAACAACAGAAAGCAACGGCTACATTCCCGATTTAAAAAACATCGATCCGGCGATCGCCGATAAAGCCAAACTTTTGATCATTAGTTACCCTAGCAATCCAACTGGTGCCATAGCTACGAAAGAATTTTATGAGGAGTGCGTCGCCTTCTGTAAAAAACATGAGCTGATCTTGCTTCATGACTTCGCTTATGCTGAAATTTATTTCGAAGGGAACAAACCGCTCTCGATGCTGTCGATCCCCGGCGCTAAAGATGTCTGCATCGAATTCCACACGACCTCCAAAACCTTTGGCATGCCCGGCTGGCGCTGCGGCTTTGCCGTCGGCAACCAGAGATTGATCGAATCGCTCCGCAAGATCAAGACCAACCTTGATTACGGCTTATTTACTGCCGTCCAAAAAGCGGCGATCGCGGCAATGACGCTGGACGAAAGTAAATACATTGAAAAAGTCCGAACAACTTATCAAAAGAGAAGAGATGTCTTTGTAAATGGAATGAACGAGCTCGGCTGGAATATTAAAAAACCAAAGGCTAGCATGTATGTCTGGTTCCCTGTCCCGCAAGGCTTTGACTCAACTTCCTTTACCATGCACCTGGTCGAAAAAACCGGGGTAGTTGTCTCCCCTGGCACCGCTTTCGGCGAATTAGGCGAAGGTTATGTCCGGGCCGCGCTGGTTGCTTCGGAAGCCAGGATAAGCGAAGCCCTTGATCGGCTAAAAAAAGCCGGCATTCGTTTTAATGCCTAGGCCGATTATCGGCGTAACCATGGGCGATCCGGCCGGGATCGGTCCTGAGGTCTGCGCCAAAGCCCTCACCTCTCCAGAAGTCAAAGCGATCGCCGATTGCGTTTTGATCGGCGACCGGAGAATGCTCCCCAAAGTAACGGCCAATTCAATCAGGGTTATCGATCTCCATAACGCCGACCCCGCCAAAATAAAGATCGGGCAGGTTTCTAAACTAGCCGGCAAAGCCGCTTATGAATACCTGGAAAAAGCTATTGATCTTGCCAAAGCCGGAGATATAGACGCTATTGCCACTGCGCCTATCAATAAAGAAGCTCTCCATAAAGCTGGTTATAAATACGATGGACACACTGAAATTCTAGCCGCTAAAACAAAGGCAAAAAACCAGGCCATGATGTTTGTTACCACCAAACTTTGGGTGATCCTGGCCACCACTCACCTGCCCATCTCAAAAGTCAGTAAGGCTTTAACTAAAAAGACTATCTTTAATTGTATTAAACTCGCTAACGACACTTACCTGAAAGTTAATGGGAAGAAACCAAAGATCGGTGTCGCTGGACTCAATCCTCATGCCGGTGAAAATGGAATATTTGGCAAAGAAGAGATCAATATTATTAAACCGGCAATTGAAGAAGCAAAAAAGCTGGGACTAAACATTAATGGGCCCATTTCTCCCGATGCTATTTTTTATTTGGCCAAAAGCGGAGTTTTTGATATTGTCGTCGCCATGTACCATGATCAAGGACTGATCCCGCTTAAGCTCCTCCATTTTAACCAGTCGGTCAATGTTACTGTCGGCCTGCCGATTATCCGCACTTCCGTCGACCACGGCACCGGCTTTGATATCACCGGCCGTGGCTGGGCCAATCCCCAAAGCTTGATTGAAGCGATCAAAGTCGCGGCGATGTTCGCAAAAAAGCGCTAATGCCAACCTTAGCCGATATCACCAAAGGACTCTTACAAGCCTACAACCGCTACCCCCGGAAAAATCTGGGACAACATTTTTTAATTGATCTAAAAGTGGTTGAAAGAATAATTAATGCCGCGCAGCTAACCAAAGACGATCTGGTAATTGAAATTGGTTCTGGCCTTGGAGTTGTCACCTCTGAACTGGCTAAACATGTTTACCAGCTTATTGCCGTCGAAATTGATAAAGAGCTCCTTGGCATCAGTAAAGAAGTTCTGAAAGATGCGACAAACATCAGTTTTGTTTCGAGTGATATTTTAAAGGTCGATCTGGCCGAATTATCACTTGGCAGAAAATACAAAGTTATCGGCAACCTCCCCTATTATATTACCGCGCCAATAATTGAAAAGATCTTAACCGCGGCCGATAAACCGGAACTAGCGGTTGTCATGACCCAAAAAGAAGTGGCAGAAAGAATGGCCTCAAAACCTGGGAGTAAAAAATACGGTTCATTCTCGATCTTTGTCCAATTTTACGCTAAGGTCGAACTAAATTCACTGGTTTCTAAGTCTTCATTCCTCCCTTGGCCCGAAGTCGGCTCTGCGGTTGTCTCCTTAAGGCCTTATCAAACACCAAAATACGAAGTTAAAGATGAAAAGCTGTTTTTTGACATCGTCCACGCCGCTTTCCAGCAGAGACGAAAGAAGCTTAGCAATTCGCTCAAAGAGTTTAATCTTGCCGGCAGTTCTATCGATCTTACCCGCCGGCCGGAGCAGTTACCGATCGAAGAGTTTGTTGAATTAGCGAATTTAGCAGTTATCGGTTCTTAGGCAGCCAATCAATTTCTATCAAGTCCTCTATACATTTAAACTCGGGGTCGCCGGTCATAATAACCGCTTTATTCGTCAGTGCGGTCGCCATAACATAAGCATCGGCATATGACAGCTTATTTTCCGCTTTAATCCGTCCCGCAATGATAGCTATATCTTCTTTTACCCCAACAAATTGGAGAGGCCAAAGCTTGATCATACCAATTACACGATCGGCTTCCGCCGCACCATATTCCCGATAAACAATATAATATACCTCTCCCAAATTAACATAATTCAGAAAAACCTTATTTTTCTTCTTAAATGCCGCCCAAACAACATCCTTTACCTTTTGCCATCCTGGTTCTTCTTTTAGATAAGTTAAAACGGCAAAGGAATCTAAGGCATATCTTTCCTTATATTTTCTTTTTTTCATACCTTAATTCTTCTTGCCTGATCTCTTTCAATAATTCTCTCGTCGACCGCCCACCCTTCAACATCCCCCTCGCACCATCAATCGGATTTTTGACAGCTAACGGAACAATTACTATCTCCCCGCCAATGTCCATTAGTTCTACCGTATCTCCCGCCGACAGGTCATATTTTTCCCGAAGCTCAGCCGGAACAACAATCTGTCCTTTAGCAGACAATTTTGTGGTCATCATATTGAGCCCCTCCTTTATGGTTTTACTTTGCATGTTATAGTAAAACCTTTTAATGCTGTTGTCAAGAGATAATATGTTATAATTTATTCACATGACACCAAAAGTAACAGTGGTCGGAGCGGGAAATGTGGGGGCACAATGCGCTTATCGCCTCGCCCAAAGAGATTTAGCTAATGTCGTTTTAATCGATATCATGGACGGCCTTCCTCAAGGCAAAGCACTCGATATGTCGCAAGCGGGTGCGATCGATAATTTTTCTTCGATCATCATCGGCACCAATAATTACGCCGACACCAAAGATTCTGCAGTTGTGGTCGTTACCGCTGGTCTAGCTCGCAAGCCGGGGATGTCGCGCGATGACCTGATCAATAAAAACGCCGCGATCATGAAGGATGTTCTTAGTAATATCGTCAAATATTCCCCCAATGCGATTCTTTTAATAGTAACTAATCCCTTGGATGTAATGACCTATCACGCTCTCAAACTCTCCGGCTTTCCCGCTAACAGAGTTTTTGGCATGGCACCACTCCTCGACGCTGCCCGGATGTGTTATTTTATCGCTCAAACCTTAAAGGTTTCAATTAAAGAAGTTTATTCGGAAGTTTTGGGGAGCCACGGTGATCTCATGGTCCCTATCCCCCGGCTTTCAACCGCTAAAGGAAAACCGATCACCGAATTACTCACCCCTGAACAGGTCAAGCATATTGTCGAAAAAACTACAAATGGCGGGGCAGAAATTGTCGGTCTCCTTAAAACTGGTTCGGCGTATTATGCTCCCGGTTCTGCCGCAGCTTGTATGGTTGAGGCAATTTTGAAAGATTCCGGTGAAGTGATCGGCACCTGCGCTCACCTCACTGGCCAATACGGCATTTCGGATGTCTGCATCGGTGTTCCGGTTAAGCTGGGAAAAAATGGGATCGAGAAAATTGTTGAGCTTGATTTAACACCTGAAGAACTAACTTCATTACAAAACGCAGCCGCTGCGGTTAAAAAACTGAGTACTGTTTTGCCCGCTTAACTCCTTTGCGCTATAATTAACTTAATGCGTGAAATATCAGCCAACCAAATAACCGAAGCGGTTAAAAACCTTTGTATTAATGCTAATACTAACTTAGCCGATGACGTCCTTACTGCCCTGAACGAAGCCCTTAAAAACGAAACTTCGCCTAACGGCCGGGAAATAATCAGGCAGATCCTGCAAAATGCCGAGATCGCGAAAAAAGAAAAACTCCCGATCTGCCAGGATACCGGGACAGCAATTGTCTTTATTGAGATCGGCCAGGATGTCCATATAATTGGCGGCTCATTTAAAGAAGCCATTAACGAAGGCGTTAGCCAAGGTTACATTGAAGGTTATTTGCGCAAATCGATCGCTCTCGACCCGCTCGAGAGAAAAAATAGTAGCGACAACACGCCAGCGATCATCCACACCGAGATCGTCCCCGGCGATAAAATAAAGATCAACCTCCTCTGTAAAGGCGGCGGCGCGGAAAATAAAAGCGTGATAAAGATGCTCAAACCGACTTCATCCCAAGACGAGATCGAAGATTTTATCGTAGAAACAGTCAAACAAGCCGGCCCTGATGCCTGCCCACCTTATATAGTAGGCGTTGGCATTGGCAGTAATTTTGATAGCGCCCCGCTCCTGGCTAAAAAAGCGCTTTTGCGCGAAGTTGGGATGCATAACAGCGGCAGTGATACCGCCAAATGGGAAAAAGAATTGCTAAAGAGAATAAACAGCTTAGGGATCGGCCCGATGGGCTTAGGCGGAAAAACCACAGCTCTTGCGGTTAATATTGAAAGAAAGCCATGCCATATTTCGTCGCTGCCAGTCGCGGTTAATATTGAATGCCATGCACATCGACATAAACACACCATTATCTGATAAAGAGGTAAAAAAACTTAAAGCCGGCGATCAAGTTTTGATCAGCGGGGTGATCTATACGGCCAGAGATGCCGCCCATAAAAAGTTTGGTGGCAAGCCTCCTTTTGATATCAAAGGACAAATTATTTATTACGCTTCGCCAACTCCCGCCAGGCCTGGAACGACTATCGGCTCGATCGGCCCAACTACTTCTTCCCGGATGGACGCTTTTGCGTCCGCGCTCATAAAACAGGGCTTGGCAGGGATGATAGGGAAAGGAAGGAGAAGCAAAGAAGTTATCGCCGCGATCAAGAAATATAAAGCGGTTTATTTTGTTGTCCCCGGCGGCGTGGCCGCCCTTCTCTCGAAACACGTCAAGAGATCAACGCTGGTCGCCTACCAGGAACTCGGTGCCGAAGCGGTCTTAGCCCTCGAAGTCGACAAATTCCCCGCAATAGTGGCAATAGATTCAAAGGGTGTAGATATTTTCAAGAGATGAAGTACCAAATAACAAGCTCCAAATTACAAACAATACCAAAATTACAATTTATCAATTTTAATATTGTAATTTGTTTGTTATTTGTTATTTGGATCTTAGGATTTACCGCGCTGGCCGAAACAAAAGCCTATGACGGAGTTTGGTTTTTAGGTTTCAACGTTAAGAGACCACCATTTAACCAGCTAGCGGTCAGACAAGCGGTCGCCCATTCAATAGATAAAGATTATATTGCCAGTAAAATTATCGGTGACGAACAAATTCCAGCCGGTTTTATCCCGCCCGGAATGCTGGGAAGCGATCCAACGCTCAAACCTTATAAGACTAATCTGGCTTTTGCCAAGAAACTGATCAAAAAAGCTAAATTAACCAATAAAAAAATCTCACTGCTCCATACCGATGGGGTAAAAACCCTGGAGATCGCCAAAAAGATCAGCTCTGATCTTAAAGCTTTGGGCTTTACCGTCACTTTAGTCCAGGTCAGTTTTAGGGATGAAAAGAAGTGGGCAGAACTTCTGGCTTCCAAAAACTATCCCCTTTTCCTAATGGGCTATAAAGCTGATGAAACAGAAGGCACCCCCGATACAGCCACACTCCTTGGTCCGTTATTTAAATCAAGAGGCGATGCCAACTTTTCCGGTTATGGCTATGCTAAAACCGATAAACTTTTTAGCCAAATCTCTCTTGTCCCACTCTCTTCAGCCAAAGAAAGAGAAATGACCTTAAAAAAGATCGGCCAGATCCTCTATCGCGATCTTCCTGGATTGGTCTTGTTCTATATTGAAAAACTTTAATGGATTCCATTAACTATTTTTTGCGGGTCAAGAAAGTTGACATTTATCTGATCTGTCCCTATTTTGAAGCGTTTGAAGGCTTGGCCGCCATTAGGACGCCAAAGCCAGAGGTTGGCGAGTTTGCAACATTAAAACTTATGGTCTCGCCCGATTTTAAAGATGATCTAGAAAAGATCATCGCCAATTTAGGCAAGAAGGTTTATCTTGAACGAATATCTGAATAAAATTAAAGAGTGGCTAACACCGCGGGAGATCGTCCGCGATATTTATGAGATAAATTTCGCCTCTTTGAAGAAAAAAGGGATAAAGGCTTTAATCCTTGATATCGACGATACTTTAATTCCTAGAGAAGTTAACGACATCTACCCTAAGCTTTTTGAATGGGTTGTAAGTCGAAAAGAAGAAGGATTTAAGCTCTGTTTAAGTTCAAATAGCCGCCATCCTCTCCGGGTAAAATATTTTGGAGAGGCCCTCGGCATCCCTTATATGCATTTAAGTTTTAAACCACTCCCCAGCGCGTTCCACAAATCACTTGAGCTCTTGCGATCGAAGCCGGAAGAGACCGCAATGATCGGCGACCAGCTCTTTATGGATATTTTGGGGGCTAATTTTTTAAATATCTATTCGATCTTTATCAACCACAAAAAAGAGGAATCAATGTTGATCAGACAGTGGATGCGCCAGGCAGAGCAGTGGGTGTTGTCTAAATTAAACTCTTAAGGGCGTCTTTGAGGATCTCTTCGACCGAAATTTTATCGCTGGTTTCAACCCGCGCGATCGCGTCCCTGGCTTCTTTCGGTGAATAACCAAGAGACATTAACGCGGAAATTGAATCAGAGATAATATTTTGGTCTCCCTTCATGCCAACCGCGATCTCTGAAGGCTTAAGCGCGTAGGCTTTACTAATTTTTTCTTTTAATTCCACGACAATTCGTTCGGCCGTCTTCTTCCCCACCCCAGAAATGGAAGAGAGGATCGCTACATCACCTTGAGCCACAGCCGAAACCAGCCGATCGATCGGAAAACCGGAAATTAGCGACATCGCTAGCTTGGGGCCAATCCCCGAAACTGATAAAAAAAGCGAAAAAAGGTGCCGCTCTTCCTTGCTTAAAAAGCCATAGAGGGAAATATCATCTTCGCGCACCACTTGGATCGTTAGCAACCTGACTTTTTCGTTAAGCGGGGGAAGCTTGGCGGCGACCGAAGCGGGCACTTTTACTTTATAGCCAACGCCATTAACATCAATGACTACCGAATTGGGTTCAATTAAATGAAGCTCACCATGAAGATGAGAGATCATGACTTGCTGTAAATAATATTGCGGAGCTTATTGGAATTTAGGTGGCAGATCGCGACCGCCAAAGCGTCGGCCGCGTCATCTGGTTTTGGGACTTCGACTAATTTTAATAAGATCCGGACCATCTGCTGGATCTGCTTTTTTTCCGCTTTGCCGTAACCGGTCAGCGCCATTTTTACTTCGAGCGGCGTGTATTCCGAGATCTTGATCTTATGTTCCGCGGCCGCTAAAAGGATTATTCCTCTGGCCTGCCCCACCGCCATCGCGGTCTTAGAATTTTCACCGAAAAACAAGCGCTCAACCGCCATCATATCTGGTTTGTGCCTTAAAATAAGTTTTTTTGTCTCTTGATATATAATTCCTAGACGATTTTGGGCCGATTCCTTTGAAGAAGTTAAAATGCAGCCTGATTCGATGTGGTAAATGTTGTCGCCCTGCTGTCTTACAAGGCCGAAACCTGTTGTCGCTGTTCCCGGATCAATTCCAAGCGTTAACATTAAATGTATTGTAGCACGCTTACAAATTTATCTCAACATTTCCGGAGATATCAGTGTATCTATAGTCGGGAGCGCGGCTGATCTCATGTTCAACCCGCAAAGAAATATTAACATAATCACTAACGCCATATTTTCCCCTGAGCGAATAATTTATTTTCTCGGTTGTCAGGCCGGCGTAAGACCTGGAAAAAAGCGCGTCAAAGTCGATCCGCAAAGTATCCCCCTGCTTAAAAATAAAACCGCAGCCGGGAGCATAAGTATAACTGACCGGGGTAGCCGATAAAAAATCAGTCGTCTTAGCCAGCGACCCAGAGAGGCTTAGAGAGAGCGGCTCAGAGACATTCCAGGTTCCCTTAATATATCCGGTATGGCTAAGGCTATCTGCGACATTGGCGGCGGCCTCACCCGTTCCTTGGCGGATCCTTTGGTAAGTGTATCTTGAATCGATCGAGAACCTTTCAGAAATTGAGGTCTTGATCGCCGCGTCAAATTTCTTGCCGGTACTGATCCCCGCCGTATAGGCAAGCGGTTCAAGCGTTGCCAAAGTAGTGGACGCACCGTTTTCCAATAAATAATTAAATTCAGTGGAAAAGATCTTGAACGGCGCCATTTTCAGCGTGTAGAGCATTGAATCGGTATCAGCGGTATTATCTTTAACCGTATAATCTATTTTAGAAATATTAAAATTATGGCCGACTTTATAGATCACCCCAAGCATTAACTCGTTAATAGGGATAATATTGATTTCCGTCTGTTGCTGTTCATTATTAAAACTGATCGTGTCGGTCCGCGGTATTTTGGTAAAGTTCGGTTTAAAAAGATAACGGAGCCTAAGCAGCCTGGAGGGGCGAAGATCGATCGAAAAAGAGCCGTTTTGTTTTGACACTACTTCTGTCGTGGTATAAATTTCGTTAACTGTCGTGATCGTATATTTGCCGTCGGTCCGTAATATTTCCGACGGCTCCGCCCGATAAGAGAGATCGACCGTGTTTTTTTCCCCCTGCGCGCTGTCATCTAAAAATTCGAGCGAAGTCGAGGCAAAGTATGATTTAGACGGCGTGGCCGCCAGGTTAAGATTATATGTTTTCCTGTAGGGCAGAGAACCATCCGGTTCCTGGCGCTTTTCAATTTCCACGTTAGAAGTAAACGTTAATTTTTCGATCCCAACCGTAGCCAAACCAAAATTAACCCGTTTATAATTGGTCGCTTCTTCCGACGGCGACCGGTTAAGCCATTCTTCCAGCGTCCCTTTTAAACTCGCGGCAAAAAAACCAAAGCGATAAGCGCTTTCGGCCGAGTTGCGGGTAATGATCCTTTGGATATTGCTCCCGGTCACCGGGTCATTGCTCTGGTCGTCTTGGGAATAAATATATTCAAGCGATGGCAGTTGATCTGGCGTTAGATCGATCTTGGCGCTTTTTGATTTATTTTCGTAATAGACTCCGCTTTGCAAGTATTTTTCGTAGCTCTGCTTCCCCTGCACGCCTAAAAGCGGCCCGGGACGGAGCGAGAGCGATAAGCCATATTCGGTCAGGTCTTGTTTTGGGTCAGGATCGGCCAGTGCCAGGAATTTGGCGCTGATCCGTTTCCCTTTGGCCGCGATCCCTAGCATTCCTAGCTGGGTGGAAAGATCAAGCTTGGCCGCCCGCCCTGCTTCTTCACTGCCGGTGGCCAGGATATTCCTATTTTTATTTGAATAAGCGATCTCGCCATTGGCCGTTAAATTTTCGGAGACAAACGAACCGTCACCCCCTACTATATAATGGCCCTGCGGATCGATCGGGTTGCTCTGCATATTCTGCCTCGCCTCTGCCGCCCCCGCTAAATTATCTGAATCGTTAAGATAGGTCGCTCCCACTTTTAGGTTTGGATAAGGTTTGGCCGTCAGCCGAATTCCATAGGTTGAGTGCTGGTAAATTACTTGGCTATAATCATAATTGATGGTGATGATCGATTTTGGGTCGATCGTCTTTTTTGAGAAAGTAACAGTCCCCGCCTGGTAATCGATCGTGTAATCATCACCTCGTTTTTGCGCCACACCATCAACAAAAACCTTTTCACTATTAATAACGACCGGAGCCGACCCTAAACTGTACGGGCCCTGCGTCCCATCGCCATAATTCTTGAACTGTTTCGCTTCCCCTTTAGGTGTTGAATAAAGGGCGTTAAAACCCCAGGCGTCATAATCACCCCGAACCTTAACCCCGGATAAAACATTATTTAATTTGGCAAATTCCGTCTCAGTAAGGTCAGCCGTAAAATCGCCAAGATAAGCTTCCGTACTCCCTCTCCTAAGCAAAACCGAGATCTTGTCTTCCCTTTGAGCGACCTGTGACGTTCCAGTCGTGCTCGTGCTGATCAAATTAGCATTAACTTCTGTCCCATCGGTTTTACCAGCAATGCTTAAGCGCAATGATTCATCCCGATTATTGCCAGCCACAAAGCCTTCTTTACTCCCAACAATGCTTTTTGAACTAAAGCTAAGGAGTTTTGTCCCTTTAATGATAAAAGGTGAAGCTTCGGGTGAGGTAGCAGTGATAGAGATCGCTTCCCCCGTCACTATCGGCAACGGTTCTTCTTTCTCTTCTTCACCGACCCCAACTCCAGACTCCACACTCCCAACTCTCCCACCCCCCACCATCCGGTACCAAACGATCGACTTGGACCAATTATTAGCAACGGGAACTGGGTTAAACTTTACCGACTTTACCCAGACTGTAAAAAAATGACCGCCTGTTTGATAATCGCTTGGTATCTTGAATTTTCCCCAAAAATAACCGTGATTATAAAACATTGGGATCTTCTCTTCCCGGTCAGAATAGACAGTAACCTTGGTAGCCGGATAAAAAGTTTTGACGCGAAGGGTAATCTCCTGCCCAACCGCTGGCGGGTAATCCGGGAAAATACTTAGAGAATACTCATTGGTGTAGATGCCCAGTTCGGGCCTTGGATTAGCAGCAAAAACAGCTTGGATTAAGATCAGGGAAAAACCAATTAACAATATTCGCCGCATTTACAAAACCCCAATAGCCTTCCGACAATTTTTTCGCGTTTGAATGTTATATTTTATCATTTTGTTTGATCGATCTTTGAGCGGGACACCCCCACCACCAATTACAATAATATTATCATCAAATTTTTTGAATAATTTCAGATCATTAGGCAAATAAATGATATTGAAGATCATTTCAAACTCTAAGCACTAAACCCTAAACTCTAAATAATTTCAAAATTCAAATACTAAAATGGGGATTATTTACATCGCTCAAGGATTGCACCAAAGATTTTCGTAAATTCGGTGGCTTCCTGGATGAGAAACGCTTTTCTATTATCATCAGCCGGCTGCGGCTCAGACAAATGTAGCCAATAACGACTTTCTTTAGCTTCCTTTCGGCAAATTTTGACTCTCATAACAAAATTTTTCTTACTCAGGGATTCATTGGCTTCAATATAATTTGCGCCAACTGAACCGGCAGACCTAAATAGTTGTTTGCCTATTTCGATATTAGTTATAGTTTTTGGTAAAGCCTTTACATAAAGCTTTACTTTGTTGGCAAAACTAAAGGTTCTCTCTTCCAGATCAAATATTTTAGTCATTTGAATTTCCGTCATTTTAATTTATTTAGGATTTAGAACTTAGGATTTAGAGTTTATTCAATTAAGGCGAAGCACCCCGATACCCTGGAGCACTCCGCCCATAATTATGTAAAGCAAGTGTTTTGCCACGATTATTTTTGGGAGATCGTCTAAGTTTTCGTCACTAGATGTTGTATAATTAAATAATGATACTTGCGATCGATATAGGAAACACTAGTACTCATTTTGGGCTTTTTAACGGCAAGAAGCTGGTTAAGGCATGGCGTTTTCCTACTAACAGACTAACAAACTATCCAATGGCTCGACAAGCTCGCCATCCCAGCCATCCCGAGCTATGTCGAGGGACTAACCAACTAACTGACTTACAAACGATCGTCTCCTCCGTCGTCCCCAGCGCCAGCAAAATAATTAAAAAGCTCTTTCCGAAAGCCATTTTCATCTCACACAAAAATGCCGGTGTTAAAGTTAAACTAAAAAAACCAGCGGAAGTTGGAATTGATCGCCTGGTAAATGCGGTTGCTGCTTATTCTCTCTACGGCGGACCGGCAATTATCATTGATTTTGGTACCGCCACCACGTTTGATGTTATTAGTGCCAAAGGTGAATATCTGGGCGGGGCGATCGCACCGGGGATCGTGTTAGCCAGGGATGCCCTTCATGAAAGAACCGCCAAACTTCCTAAAATCGAGATCAAAGCCCCAAAACACGTTATCGGCAAATCAACCACCGAAGCGATACAGTCTGGACTCGTCTATGGCTATGTAGCTATGGTTGAGGGGATGATTAAGCGAATAAAATCCGATTCACGATTCACGGTTCACGACCCACGAATCATTACCACCGGCGGCTACGCGAAATTAATAGGGAAATACGCCCGCGGAATTGCTATAATTGATACGGAATTAACGCTGAAAGGATTAAATATAATTTGTCAGAAGAACTAAACGATCTAATTAAAGTCCGTCACGATAAGCTGGCCGAATTCCGGCAAAGCGGGATGGAGCCATATCCCTACGGATTTAAGAAAACTGCAGAAGCCACAGAGATCTTAGAAAAATACCAAGCTCTTAAAGAAGGGGAAGAGAGCCCGGAAGAAGTCTCGCTGGCCGGACGCGTCGTTTTAAAACGAGGTCATGGCAAAGCGGCGTTTGCCCACATCATGGACCAATCGGGCAAGATCCAGGTTTATGGCAAGCTTGATATCCTGGGCGAAAAACTTTTTGCCCTATATCAAAAGCTCGACCTCGGCGATTTTATCGGTGTGACCGGCAAAGTCTTCAAGACCAAAACCGGGGAAGTCACTATCCGCTTATCATCTTTTGTCATGCTTTCCAAATCCCTTCTCCCCCTGCCGGAAAAGTGGCATGGATTGCAGGATAAGGAGCTCCGATACCGGGAACGCTATCTTGACCTGATCGTCAATCCAGACGTCAAAGATGTTTTTATTAAACGGAGCAAGATCGTTTCGCTGATCCGTAAATTTTTGGAGGCCAAAGGCTTTCTTGAAGTTGAAACGCCGATCCTTCATGTTATGCAAGGCGGCGCGGCGGCGCGGCCGTTTGAAACTTTCCACGATGCCCTCGATATGCCGCTCTTTATGCGGATCGCCCCTGAACTTTACTTGAAGCGCCTTTTAGTCGGCGGTTTTGAAAAAGTCTTTGAAATGGGACGGGTTTTCCGCAATGAAGGGATGTCGTATAAACATAACCCGGAATACACCATGATCGAGATCTATCAAGCCTACGTCGATTATAAAGACATTATGCAATTAACCGAAGACCTGATCGTTGCCGCCGCTAAAGAAGTCTTGGGAACACTAGAAATTGAATATAAGGGTGAAAAGATCAGTTTAGCTCCGCCTTGGAAAAAGATCACTCTGCTTGACGCTTTAAAAGAGGTTGGGGTCGATCTTAACGGTAAAAACGATCATGAGATCAGGGCGATCGGCAAGTCAAAAGGGATCGAGGGAGCGGAAGAAATTGGCGTCGGAAAAGTCATTAATGTTCTATACGATAAATTTGTCGAGCCAACACTAAGACAGCCGACTTTTATCATCGATCATCCACTGGAGACTTCTCCCTTGGCCAAAAAACATCGGAGCAAGCCGGGCGAGGTTGAGCGCTTTGAATTAATAATTGCCGGCATGGAATTAGCTAACGCTTTTTCTGAACTAAATGACCCTCTCGACCAGCGCGAACGGTTAAAAAAACAAGCTGAACTAAAGGCGGCTGGCGATGAAGAAGCTGAATCGATGGATGAGGATTTCTTGCGGGCCTTGGAATATGGGATGCCCCCGGCCGGCGGGCTAGGCATCGGCATTGACCGCCTGGTCATGATCTTAACCAATCAACCATCGATCCGCGATGTCTTGTTTTTCCCACACATGAAACCCATCCATGAAAGTCATTGAAGCCTTAAACAAGAACACCCCTACTCTCTCTTTTGAGTTTTTTCCGCCCAAGACTCCTGACCAGGAAAAGAAATTATTTGAAACTTTAGCGGAATTAAAGGCTTTTAAGCCTGATTTCGTCTCGGTCACTTACGGCGCGATGGGGACGACCAGGGAAAAAACCTTTTTCTGGGTCAAAGAGATCAAAGAAAAATATGGGATCGAGCCGGTCGCCCATTTAACCTGCATTGCCGCCGCCAAAGACGATATTGCCAAACAGCTCGATGACTTTGAAAATATCGGTGTAACCAACCTTCTTGCCCTGCGAGGCGACCCGCCGGAAGGAGAAAAAAACTTTATCCCCCCACAGAACGGTTTTAAATTTGCCAAAGAGCTGATCGACTTTATCAAGAATAAAAAGCCCGATTTTTGCCTTGGCGTCGCCGGTTTTCCCGAAGGACATCCAAAAACCAGCAGTGTTGACCTAGACGTCAAATACTTGAAGGAGAAAATATCAGCAGGCGGCGAATACGTTATTAGCCAATTATTTTTTGATAACCGTTTCTTTTTTGACTTTACTGAAAAATGCCAGCAAGCGGGAATAAATATCCCGATTATTGCTGGACTTATGCCGATCACCAGCCTGCAGCAAATAAAACGGCTGACCGATACTTGCGGCGCTTCTATCCCGGCTAAGTTGCAAGACGACTTAAAGCGCCACGCCGCCGATCCTAGATCAATTAAGCAAATTGGAATTGATCAAGCCTCAAAACAAGCCGAGGAATTATTAAAAGCGGGGGTTCCAGGCATTCATTTCTTTGTCATGAACCAAGCCGGATCAATGTCCGCTATCCTTAACGATTTACCATCGTACCGATCCCGTGGTCGGTAAAAAGCTCCAGTAGGATCGCGTGCGGCATGCGGCCGTCAATAATATGAGCTTGTTTCACCCCTTTGCGCACCGCGTGTAAACACGATTTTACTTTGGGGATCATCCCGCCGGAAATTAAACCAGATTTGATCATCTTATCAGCCTTATATGTATTGACCTGCGAAACTAATTTACCATTTTCGAGGACGCCGGGAACATCGGTCATCATGATCAGCTTTTCCGCTTTTAAGTAAGCTGCGATCGCTGCCGCCGCTTTATCGGCATTAATATTGTATAGTCCGCCTTTCTTCCCTACCCCGATCGAAGTTAAAACAGGAATGTTGCCCAGCTTCATCCATTTGTTCAAGAACCGGTAGCGGATCCCGCCAACCTGGCCGGTAAACCCTAAGTCGATCTTTTTCCCGTCGGCATCTTTTTTCCAATATTTAAAAGCTTTGATGACCCGGCCCTTTTTGCCGTAAAACCCTTTCGCCTTGCCGCCCGCTTTTTTGATCATGGTAACGATCTGGGAATTGATCTTGCCGCCCAAGACTTTCTCCACTACTTTCATCGTCTCTTTGTCCGTTACCCGGTAGCCGCCAATGAATTTTGGCTCGATCCCTTTTTTTCGTAGGTATTTATTGATTTCCGGCCCGCCGCCATGGACCAAGACCGGGTTCATCCCCACCATTTTAAGCAGGACGACATCTTGGATGACCCCTTGTTTTAATTCTTCGCTCTGCATCGCCGCCCCGCCATATTTAATGACGATCGTCTTGCCATTAAACTTCGTTAAATACGGCAATGCTTCTAAGACTGCATTGGCTCTTTTAATTAGGTGCTTGAACATCCTCTTTTGCCCTTCTTGAACCTGAGAATAAATTCTCGGTTCCTAGGTATGATACTCCGCATTGATCTTAATATACCCCTCGGTCAGATCACAACCCCAGGCGGTCGCTGTCGCTTTACCTACGCCAAGGTTACAGGTAATTATCGTCTCTTTATCTAAAAATTTCATATCAGCTTTCATTTTGTCTTGGTTTATTTTGGCTTTGGTCGAACCGACCGCCGCAAAGACCCGTCCTAAATTCAAGTCTTTACCATAAACCGCGCATTTTAAAAGGTCAGAGCCGGCGATCGCCCGAGCGGCGATCCGCGCTTCTTTTTCACTGCGCGCCCCGCTTACCTGGACTTCAATGATCTGCGTCGCCCCTTCACCATCACGAGCGATCTCCTTAGCTAAATAAAGACAAACCTCTTCTAAGGCTTGATAGAATTTTTTCTCCGCGCTTGGTCCTTTGATCTTTTCTCCCGACAATCCGTTCGCCAACGCAAAGACACAATCATTGGTCGATTGGCATTGGTCAACGGTGATCATATTAAAAGAATTATTCACCGCTTGTTTTAACATTTTTTGCAGCAGCGGCCTCGCTATTTCAACGTCGGTCGTAATGAACGCGTGCATTGTCGCCATATTGGGATGGATCATCCCCGAACCTTTGGCCACGCCAGCGATCTTATAATCACCGACCTTAACCGTGATCTCTTTCGGCCGCAGATCGGTCGTCATGATCGCTTCAGCCACCGCGTGCCCCCCATCGACGCTTAGTTTTTGGGCCAGCTGTCTGATCGCCGGCAAGATATTTTTCATCGGCAAATATTTATGGATCGAGCCGGTTGAAGTGACCAAAACATGTTTTGGAGTAATGCCCAAAACCTTGGCTGTTTCACTCACCATCGCCTGGGCATCTTGCAGCCCCTGCTTTCCGGTCCCGCAATTGGCATTCCCTGCATTGCTAATGATCGCCTGGCACAGGCCAGACTTAATATTTTTTTGTGAGACCAAGATCGGGGCCGCCTTAAATTGATTCGAAGTGAAAACTCCAGCTACTACTGCCGGCAGTTCGGAAACAATCAATGTTAGATCAGGATTGCCCGATTGTTTGATCCCGGCCGCTAAGGCCGCCGCTTTAAACCCTTTTGGTGCCGTTATAGTTCCTTCCATTTTTTCCTTTCGTTATTGGTCGATAGGTTGCGCGGCTGGAAATGTCGATAGTCGTTGGATAATTGTCATCCCAAAGCTAACAAACTAACCGACTAACCAACTACCTCCCACTATTCCAGTCGCCCAACCCATCAACCATCTACGGATATAAAGCGATCTGCTTTAACCCAGTCGTCTCCTCAAACCCGTGCATCAGATTAAAATTCTGCACCGCCTGCCCCGCCGCTCCCTTTACTAAGTTATCGATCACCGACATTACGATCACTGTCCCGGTCTCGGCATTGACGGAAACTCCGATATCGCAATAGTTCGTCCCGGCAACATTCTTGGTGCACGGTTCCCCACTCTCATAAATCCGCACAAATGGTTGCCCTTTATAAAACTCTTTATACATTGTTTGAAGTTTGATGTTTGAAGCTGGATCTTTTAGTTTCGCGTAGCAGGTCGCGTGAATCCCCCGCGTCATCGGCATTAAGTGTGGCACAAACGTCACACTCACATTTTCACCCGCTACTCGACCGATCTGATAACTAACCTCTCCCATATGGCGATGGTTGTTGACGGCATAAGCAGTGACCCCCTCATTCCGTTCGCAAAAATGGGCCTTCAGTGAAACACCGCGTCCGGCACCAGAAACGCCAGATTTCGCATCAACTATAATTGAATTCAGTTCTATTAATTTATTTTTCACGAGTGGCGCCAAACCCAGGATCGAAGCGGTCGGATAACAACCCGGATTGCCGACCAAACGAGCTTTTTTAATTTCATTCTTGTAAAGTTCGGGCAGGCCAAAGACCGCTTCGGCTAAGATTTTTTTATCGGGATGGTCGAGCCCATACCATTTCTTAAAGACCGCTTCGTCATGAAACCGATAATCAGCCCCAAGGTCTACTACTTTTTTCCCAGCCTTAATTATTTTAGGGACATAATTGATCGCAATGCCGTGCGGCAACGCCAGGAAAACCACATCGATCGAACTTAAATTCTTATCCAGGTCAGCCAACGTTTGGCACGGCAGGTCACAGATCCCCATTAGTTGCGGATATAATTCCGAGATCTTCTTCCCTTTATGGGCATCTTCCGACATCAGCCAAACGACTTCCGCTTCCGGATGCCGCAATAATATTCCGAGGAGTGTTACTCCCGCATAACCGCCCGCACCAACTATCCCTATCTTCTTCATTTATATCTCCTTACTGTAAATTTAAATAGTTCGACCGGTTCATTCGCCCCGATCCCGCCTTTGCGCCGACAGATCGCGATCTGCTCGGCTGGCGTCCCAACGCCTTCAAGATCGGGCAGGAGCAATCCCCTTCTGTTCCCGGCTTTTACGATAATACCATATTTTTTGGCGTCTAGCTCATCAATTGACGCGGCGGGAGTCGGCTCCGATAAAACATCGACCGAAATTTCCAGATCAGCCAATTCATCTTCTCTTAGCGGCGGAAACCTGGGATCCCTAGTTGATGATTCTATCGCATTACGAATAACTTCGGTCGCCGCGTTCTCACTTGTGCCGGTAAAAGTCCCAATGCAACCGCGTAATTCTCCTTGCCGATGCAAGGAAACAAAAACACCGGCCTTTTCTTTCATTTCCGGCGTCAGTTCTTTCGGCGGCTTAATGATCTTGCCTTCTTTAATATAAGTTTCAATTGTTCGGCGGGCCAAAGCGACAAAGGGGTGCTCATTCATAAGTTGCGACCATGTAGCCGACGCCAAATGGGCCTTCGTAAGAGAGAAAATTAGGTTTAAGGTTTTGCCCGGCGATCGCGCCAAGTAGTATTGCGATCGACCACAGGGCGTCTTGCCCAGCCTCATCGGCTAAAGTAGGATCAAAATTTAATATTCCTTCAACATCATTATTCTTCACTAGCTCCACAAGCTTTTCATCAAACTCTTTCCCTTTAGGTGAATAACCGCTTGGAGCATCTTGGGTTAAGCGGTGGGACATGTCAGCCGACGCAATGACCGCGATTTTCCTGCCCAGGCGATCGGCTGTTTTAGTAAGTGATTGGCCAAACTCAAAAAGTTTTTTCAGCGGCATAAAAGCCACGGCGATCGGCAAGACCGGTTTATTTATTTTTGCCGCCTGGACATATGACATCGGCACCATAACACCGTGGTCGATGATCGTCCCGGTTGAAGCCGAGGCCAAATGAGTATCTTTAACGGTCGCCAGCGCTAGGGTCGGATCACCTTTAAATGAAAAGGCAACTTTAGCGGCGTTAAACTGGGAAAAATCCCCTTCAAAAACGTGGCCAGTATAGACGGGAACCGAGGCTTGGCCAACGTCACCGTGGGGAGTAATAACTACGATCGTATCAAGATCTATCTTTTTAAAATGGTTAGCCGCAGTTTCAACCGCCTGCCTGGTTTTATCGGCTTGTTTTAATCGCTCTTTCCCTATTTGCGGGACAATGATCGGCGGATGCGGCATGATCGCGCCATAAACAATACTCATTTTATCGTTATGATAATATAAAACTTGCCAAGGTGCAAATATAATTTTATAATGAAAAGCATAAATGACACTTAAGATCTCGATCTCCGGCATCCGGGGTTATGTACCTGAATCATTGACGCCCGAAGTCTGCCTTGATTTTGCCAAAGCGTTTGGTACTTATCTTAATGGTGGAAAAGTCGTCATCGGCATCGATTCCCGAGCAACTTCAGAATATATCAAAGGTATTATTTTCGCCGGGCTGATGTCCTGCGGCTGTGAAGTTATCGACCTTGGCATCTGTCCAACCCCGACCGTCGGCATTATGACCAAACAATTAAAAGCCAAAGGCGGAATTATTGTTACCGCCTCCCACAACCCCCTCCCCTGGAATGGCATAAAATTTGTCAGAGCCGATGGAATATTTTTAAATGAGGCGCAAGCGGGAAAGTTTATTAAGATATATGAAGGCAAGGTTTTTCTAGGGTCAAGGGGCCAGCGTCCAGGGACCAGGACCCTGGCTACTGGACCCCGGCTACAAGTCAATCGCACCGGCATTGATTTTCATATTGCCAAAGTCCTCAAAGCGTTTGATGCTGCGCTGATCAAAAAAAAGAAGTTTAGGGTTGCGGTTGACGCTTGTAATGGCGCGGGATCAGTTGCTTTAGTTGAATGTTTGAGGAAGCTTGGCTGTACTGTCTACCCTATTAATGTAAATACATCTCTCCCCTTTCCCCACTCCCCCGAACCGATCGCTGAAAATTTGGGCGACCTATTAACTTTAGTAAAAACCAAAAAAGCCGACATCGGTTTTGCGATGGACGCGGACGCTGACCGACTAGCGGTGGTTTCGGAAAAAGGGGAAGCCTTGGGCGAAGAATTAACAATGGCCTTAGCAGTTAAGTTTATGCTGGAACAAAACCAAGGCAAGAAAAATAAGATAGTCATTAATCTTTCAACAACCAAAGCCGTTGACGACCTTTGCCAGGAGTTTGGGGCAGCCTGCATCAGGACAAAAGTCGGCGAAGTAAACGTGGCGGAAAAGATCAAAGAAGTTAAGGCCCTAATCGGCGGCGAAGGGAATGGCGGCGTCATTTATCCTAAAATTGGTTTCAATCGCGATAGTTTAACGGCCGCAACACTGCTTTTAAATATGATGGCTGAATCTGGGCAAAAGCTTTCTGACCTGGGAAAAGCAATTCCCCATTACGAAGGGGTAAAGACTAAGGTTGAATGTAAATCAAATGAGGAAGCCAGTAAATTAGTTGAAAAAACCAAGCAGATCTTTGCTGGGGAAAAATTTGACCTGACTGAAGGCATTAAAGTGATCTTCCCCGACGCCTGGATCCACGTCCGCCCCTCTAATACTGAACCGATCGTCAGGATCATCGCGGAAGCTAAGAGTAAAGCTAGGGCCAAAGAATTAGTTAACTTGATTCCGGTTTAGCTCTCTAACCCGTTTTTCGAAGGCGGATTTTGGCAGGTCAAGGAAATTAGCCACTAGGGCGTAATCGCCGCCAGTCCTCATTAGCAGTAGATCATAAAATTCTTTTTCAAATTCTTCTTTTTTTTCAAGCCCTTGTAGAGCCGATCTTTTAAGGGAAATCTGGACCACATCGTTCAAATTGATCGGAATATCTTTTAGGTCAAGAAGGCTCGAAGTTGAAGCCAGGACGCCCTGCTCGATCAAACATTCCAGTTGGCGGTAGTTACCGGGATAATCATAGAGATTGAGCCAAGCCAAAAGATCGGCGGCAAAACCTTTTATTTCTTTATTATGTAAGGCGGCATAATGGGCTAAATAACTGCTAAGCAGGCCGGGCAGATCGCTCTTGCGCTGGCGCAATGGCGGGATCGTCAAACTATTATAATCAGCCAAAAGTTCACCCGGCAAGCTCTCTTTTTCAAAAAATCCGATAATGGTCAAAACTCGCTGGTCGGTCTTCTCATTCCTGACTTTAAAATATTGGCAGATCGTCCGCCGGAAATTATCATCAACTAATTCAATGTTTTTAAGGTAAACCGTGCCGCACCTTTCTTCCGAAGTTGGCGACAAGGCGCCTAAAATTGCCGACCAGAAATGGCTTTCCATCCCCTCTTTTTGAAAATTAAGGAGATCGATCGTTAAAAATTTCCGGTTCTTCCCCAATCCCCTGCCGTGGATAAATTTGACGACATCTTCTTTTTCTATTCCCCGCTCACCAAAAATAACCAGGTTTTTTGACGATATCACTAAATCTCTGATTGCCGCGTACATTTTTTGCAGTTCAGGACTTGCTCCCTGGAGCCATATTTCTGCAGCGGTTTTAAGGAGATTTGCCTGTTGGCTTTCTTGCGTTTGCCTGACCGCAGCCAGTAATTGTTCGGGGTCGATCGGCCGTTTGAGAAAGTTAGCCAGTCCCAATTTAGTGGCGGTAACCGCCAGAGGAATGTCAGGATTTGACGATAGGGCAATGACCGGGATCCCCGGGGAAACCAGGTCTATTTGTTTAAACGCCGTTATTCCGCCTTCACCAGGAAGATCAAAATCCAAGATCACCAGGGCCGGTTTTTTTTGGGTAATATAGTGGAGGCTCTCGCTTAATTTCGCCAGCCGCTCGATCTCATAGCCAGACAATAGGTCCCTAACCTTCCCCTCAAGCACAGCTTCGTCTGTTACTAAAAGAATTTTCTTAAGCGCACCTTCATTTGTCATTTGTAATTTGTCTTTTGACATTTATTAAAGTATACCAGTCACTGCTTGACCGGTAAACCCCAGCACCAATAAGGCCTCATTGGTGTTGGGGTAAAGTAACGGTAAAGCTTGTCCCCTTCCCCACCTGGCTCTCCACATCGATCGAGCCTTTATGTCCGTCAACAATGCTGTGGGAGATCGCTAAACCTAACCCCGTCCCTCCATATTTGGTCGTAAAGAACGGGTCAAATAATTTTTTCTTTATCTCTTCAGAAATGCCATGGCCAGTATCAGATACTTTAACTTTAATATTCTGTAAAACCCCGTCGGTCTTTTGCCCGGGAGAAGTGGCGACAACAATTTCGCCTCCTTCGGTCATTGCCTGGATAGCATTGAGGATCAAATTAGAAAACACTTGGGAAATCTGGCCATGGTCAATTTCAATTTCGGGCAGCGGTTGATAATCCTGTTTGATCGTAATGCCGGAAGCTCTGGCTTTTTCCTCAAAATATTTAATATTTTCCTCTAAGATCCCCTCAATGCTAGCAAGCTCAAAGGTCGGCGTGGTCGACCGGGCAAAGCCAAGCAAATTTTCGACTATCTTATCGATCCGGTCGATCTCCTTTGGCAAGATCTCTTCTAATTTTTTGCGGTATTCCGGGTCATCAATTTTCTTGGGGAGAAGCTGGGCAAAAACTTTCATGGAGGAGAGGGGGTTTTTGATCTCATGCGCCATGCCAGCGGCCATCGTCGCGAGCGCGGTCAATTTATCCGCCCGGCGGATCTTATATTCCATTTCTTTTATGCCAGAAAGGTCATTGATCGAAAGCAGGGCGCCTAAAATTTTCCCTTGTCCGTCTTTAAGCAGCGTGGTTGAGAAAGAGACTGGCACCAAGCCCCGCTCCGGTGAAGCGATCCCCGTCTCATAATTTAAGCATGGCTCGCCGCGCAATGTCCTATTAATCGCCGCAGTTACCGCCCCTCTGGGGCCCCAAACCTCTTCGCACCTTTTCCCGATGGCTTTTAAGGCTTCGCGACCGGTAATATTTTCCGCCATAAAATTAAAGGTAATGATCCGCCCTTTCGCGTCTGTAGTAAGAACACCGTTGGTCATGCTCTGGAGGATCTCTTCATTATAATTTTTCATCACCAAGACTTCTTCGTAAAGCCTGGCATTTTCCAGCGCGACAGCCGTCTGGTTGCTTAAGGTGTTGAGCAATGCCAAGTCTTCCGAAGTAAAAACATCGCCAGACAATTTGCTTCCCAAGGCAATTATCCCTGTTAGCTCTCCTTTGGCAATGATCGGGACCCAAAGAGCTATTCCCAACCGTTCGATCTCTGCTTTAACTTCTTCAAGATATGCCTTCCTGGTCTGGCCTTCCTCTCCTAACGCCTCTTGCTTGGTTATCTCATCTTCAACTTCATCTAAAACTAGGATATCTTTAGCTGCGGCCAGCCACTGGACGATCGGGCTTTTAGCGCTGATCTCGATCTTCTGGTATCGGGGGACATTTAACGGGATGGAATAAAACTTTTCTTCTTCCTTATCCCGGCTAAGAAAAGAGATCTCCGATATTTTCATTGTATTGACAAAAGAAAGGGCGATCAACCTCGCCAGCTGTTCGAGTTTAATGACCGACGCGATCTCCCGGCTGATCTTGCGCAGGGTTTTCCGGTAATCATAACGCCCTTTAAAAAAAAGCCGGTCGGTAAAATTCTGGAAGCCGTGGACCAGCGGCTGATACATGATCGCGATGATGACCACGATAATCGCCGCCACCGCTTGCGAACTGTAACCGACAATTTTGCGCAAATATATTTCAGAGACCATCACCGCCAACGCGTAGATCGCCATCAGCATCATCGTCGAGAGGGCGTAAACCACGCTATGCTGGAGGGCAACTTCAACGGTCATCAGCCGGTGGCGGATGATCGCGTAGGCCATTAGTCCCGCTCCCGGAATGATCAGGTAAAAAGCCGGCCCAATAAAACGATAATTATGGAAAACCAAAGGGGAAATAACATCGGCCATGAAGATCGGCGCGCCAAAGACCAGCAAGCCTATAATGACATATTTTATTTGTTTCTGTTGGAGGGAAGAAGCCTCTTTTATTTTATTAAGTAAAAGACCGATCGAATATCCAGCTAAAAACAAACTAAATAAGACAAAGATCGGAAAGAGCGGGCCAAACGCCACCTGACGCCCGGGTAGAACATCTACCACCACATAGCTGGTAAAAAATGCCGTGATCGCCAAACTAATGATCGGGACCACGACCACGGCTTGCCGTGCTAACCCAAGCTTCTCTTTCTCAAAAGGAAAAAAGCTGGAAAAATAAAATAGCAATAGAATAAGCAAAAAAGCGCTGGCATATATGCCTCTCACTCCCAGCAGCGCCAAGATCGATGGGGGAACATTGAACAAGACCGCGTAGCCAATAACGATCCCGGCCATTGCCATGGTCATCAAAGCGAACATTATGTTGATCTTATTGCGCCAGTTATAGAGGAAGACCACAGCCCCCATGGCCAAAAGAGTCAGGGCTACATAATAAAGAGGAAGATATCCAGTTAACCCGTAAAAAAAGCAATAGGTCGTGCCGGCTATCGCCGCTATACTAGCTAGGAAAAAAGTACCGCGCCATGTCTTATACATGACGGATCATCTGCTCCATTTGGAGCAATTCTTCGCGGGTGTTGATCCCCAAGGTCTCCTGATAATTGGCAGTTTTATAAGCCGCGATCGGGAGGCCTCTCCGCCGCATGATCTCCAGCGTGTCGGTCAGATAATATTCTTTTTGGACATTTTCAGCCTTAACTTCTTTCAAGGCGGAAAAAAGTGCTTCCTTATTAAAACAAAAAGTCCCGGTATTAAATTCTTTTATTTTAAGCTCTTCTGGCGTTGCGTCTTTTTTTTCGACGATCCGCAGGACCTGCCCTGCTTCATCTCGCACGATCCGACCATAATTTCCGGCATCTTCCAGTTCTGCCGTCAGGTCGGTCGCCACCGCTTGGTGTTTTTCATGGAATTCAACCAATGATTTAAGTGTTTTCTTGCTGATCATTGGGACATCGCCGGCTAAGACCAAGACATTGCCGCTTATCCCCCGCAGTTGCCCCTCCGCCTGCATGACCGCGTGCCCCGTCCCCAACTGTTCCGCCTGGACCACGAACTCGATCGGCCAATCTTTATAATGATCGGTAATTAATTCTTTTTTGTGGCCAACAACCACAATGGTTTTTTGGGGTTTAAGTTTGGCTACTGTTTTTAAGACATAACTTAGCATCGGCTCCCCCAGGATCGGGTGGAAAACTTTCGGCAAGTCTGACTTCATCCTCGTCCCTTTTCCCGCCGCTAGTACGATCGCCATGAGCGCTGTCATAATTCCATTGTAACAACAAAGGCTATGATTGACAAGCGACCCTGTTTTCTGTTATTATTTTGCTTCCGGTTAACGTTTTTCGCATGTCAGATTCTACTCGTAGTAAAATTATTGAAAAACTCAAAACCACGCTTAGCCGTGGGCGTTTCCTGCATTCCCTGCGGGTTGAAGAAACGGCCCTCCGTTTAGGAGAGAAATACCGAGTTAATAAAAAGAAAGTCTCCCTGGCCGCCCTGCTCCATGATTACGCGAAAAGGCAGCCGGACCCAAAACTGCTCCATGCGAAGCTCGGGGCAAAGCTGGCGGCCAAAGAATTTGGCATCAGATCAAAAGAGATACTGGATGCGATCAGGCATCATACGACCGGCGGGGAAAAGATGACCAAGCTCGAAAAGATCATCTACCTGGCCGACCATATGGAAGCCGGCCGTGATTTTCCTGGCGTCAAAAAACTACGCCGCTTAGCTTTTACAGACCTGGACAAAGCGGTCTGTTTATCGGCAACGCTGACGCTGGAGTTTTTATTGAGGAAAAACTTGCCGATCGCCTTGCAGACCATAAAGACCAGGAACAGTTACTTAAATAAATGAAAAAAATAGTTTTAACAACTTTAATTGTTGTGGTTTCAATTGTTGGCTTAACTAGTTTAGCTATTAGCATCGCTTCAAGGGTCGCGATCCTCAATGTTTTTCTTAGCCTTACCCCAACCGCGCCGATGCTGGCCGAAACCAATGTCTTAGTTTTAGGCGTCGATGCCGAAGGCGGCGTCAGGTCTGACACCATTATGGTCTTGCATATAAATCCGGAAAAACGGACGGCGGGCCTCGTTTCTATTCCCCGGGATACACTGGCCATCCTGCCCGGCCATGGGATGGACAAGATCAACCACTCTTACGCTTACGGCGGGGTTGAGCTAGCCCGCCAAACCGTCCAAGATTTTTTACGCGTTAACATCCCCTACTACGTTATAGTCAATCTAACCGGGATCCAAAAGATCATTGATGATCTTGGGGGCGTAACGGTTAATGTTGAAAAACGGATGTATTACACCGACTACGCCCAAAATTTATTCATCGACTTATATCCAGGGAGACAAAAGCTTAACGGCCGCCAAGCTATGGGTTATCTCCGGTTCCGCCACACTGATAATGACTTCGCCAGGATCGGACGACAGCAAAACTTTCTTCATTCAGTCGCCGGAGAACTAATGAATAAGCAAAATATTTTTAAGACTCCGGGAGTATTCCTTTCTCTTTTTGATTGCGTCCATACTAATTTTTCTCCCAGGGAAGTTTTAGGTGTTTCTTTGGCCCTTCGGGGAGCCTATGAGCTAGGCAATCTTAACATGACCATGATTTCCGGTACCGACTTGGTCGTAGATGGTATATACTATTTGAAGGCTAATGAGGCGGAAGTTGAAAAGATCGTAGATAAGTACTTAAACGGCAGGAATGTCGCCTCTTCAGGATAGGGATGTAACCCAATTGGTCGTCAGCGCAGCTGAAGCTAAGCTGGCGAACGAAATAAAGGTCCTGGATGTCAGGAAAACTTCCGATGTTTTGGATTACTTGGTGATCTGCGGCGGCGAATCCCAGCCGCAGATCAGGGCGATCGAACATGAGATCGATCGGGTCCTGCGCGAAAAAGATATAAAAGGATTTAAGTGGGAGGGGGTGATCGGTTCCGGCTGGGTCGTGCTTGACCTGGGGTCAGTAGTCGTTCACGTCATGGATAACAAGTCCCGTGAGCATTACCGGCTTGAAGAGTTGTGGGGCAAGGAGGCAGTGGTTTATCATTACTAGGCGTAAAATGTGGGGCCGTAGTTCAGCTGGAAGAATGCTTGACTGGCAGTCAAGAGGTCAGGGGTTCAAATCCCCTCGGCTCCACTTTATTTTAAAAGGAGGAAAAGTAAATGGCTAAGGCTAAGAGTAAAGTTTCAAAAAAAGGCAAGTTTGTTTATCTGTTCGGAGGCTCCAAGACTGACGGTAACGCGACGATGAAAAATTTGTTGGGTGGCAAAGGCGCCAACCTGGCGGAAATGGGAAAATTGGGGATCCCCGTCCCTCCCGGCTTCACGATCACGACCGAAATGTGCACGGTTTATTATAAGTTGAACCGGAAATATCCAAAAGAACTTACCACCCAGATGGAAAATGGGGTGAAACACATTGAAAAAACAATGGGGGCGATCTTCGGCGACAAAAAGAATCCCCTCCTCGTCTCCGTCCGCTCCGGCGCCAGGGTTTCAATGCCAGGGATGATGGACACTGTCCTCAACCTTGGACTTAATGACGAGACCGTCAAAGGTTTAGCTGAAAATTCCGGCAATGAGAGATTCGCTTGGGACGCTTACCGCCGCTTTGTCCAAATGTACGGCGATGTCGTGCTAGGCCTTAAACCGCAAAGCAAGACCGATATCGATCCGTTTGAAGAGATCATGGATGAAGTTAAAGAAAAGAAAGGGATCAAATCTGACGTTGACCTAACGGTTGATGATCTAAAAGAATTGGTTGCCCTCTTTAAAAAAGCGATCAAAACCCGTAAAGGGATGGATTTCCCCGAAGACCCATGGAAACAACTTTGGGGCGCGATCGAAGCGGTTTTCGGTTCTTGGATGGGTGAACGGGCGATCAAATACCGCCAGATCAACAAAGTTCCGCACGAATGGGGAACGGCGGTTAACGTCCAAGCGATGGTCTTTGGTAATATGGGCGATGACTCCGGCACCGGGGTCGCCTTTACCCGCAACCCTTCAACCGGAGAACACAAATTTTATGGTGAGTACCTGATCAATGCCCAAGGCGAAGATGTTGTCGCCGGGATCAGGACGCCGCAACCGGTCAATAAATCAACTAAAACATCGGTCGACCAAAAAACGCTGGAAGAAGTTATGCCGGCCGCCTACAAAACACTGGAAACAATTTACCAGCGGCTAGAAAAACATTATAAGGACATGCAAGACATTGAGTTTACGATCCAGCGCGGTAAACTCTGGATGCTGCAGACAAGAACAGGGAAACGGACCGCGGCAGCCGCGCTTAAGATCGCTTGCGATATGGTCAACGAAAAGTTGATCGATATCAAAGCCGCTCTTTTGCGTGTCTCCCCAGAACAGATCGATCAACTCCTCCACCCGATGTTCGATCCTAAAGCCAAGAAAGAAGTGATCTCCAAAGGTCTCCCCGCCTCTCCCGGCGCCGCTAGCGGCCAAGTGGTCTTTCACGCCGACGATGCCGAGAACTGGGTCAAGGACGGGAAGAAAGTTATCTTGGTCAGGATCGAAACTTCACCGGAAGATATCGGCGGGATGAACGTGGCCGAAGGTATTTTAACCGCTAGAGGTGGAATGACCTCCCACGCGGCCGTCGTAGCTAGGGGGATGGGAAAATGCTGCGTTGCCGGTTGCGGCGCGATCAACATCAACTACAAGACCAAACAATTCGAGGTTAATGACACCGTCATTAAAGAAGGTGAATGGCTGTCGATCAATGGTTCTTCCGGGGAAGTGATGAAAGGTAAGGTCGATACGATCGTTCCGGAACTTTCCGGCGACTTTGGCAAATTAATGGGCTGGGCCGATAAATTCCGCCGTCTTAAGGTCAGGACCAATGCCGATACGCCGCACGATTCAAAAGTCGCCCGGGAATTTGGCGCCGAAGGAATCGGCCTTTGCCGGACCGAACACATGTTCTTTGAAGGCGACAGGATCAAAGCTGTCCGCGAAATGATCTTGGCCGATGATGTGGTCGGACGCAAGAAAGCGCTGGCCAAACTCCTCCCCATGCAAAAGGGTGATTTTATCGGGATCTTTGAAGCAATGAAAGGGCTCCCAGTTACCATCCGCTTGCTTGATCCTCCACTCCACGAATTCGTCCCGCACGAAGCGGCCCAACAAGCTGAAATTGCCGCCGATATGGGAATTAGCGCCGAAAAAGTTAAGCAAAAAGTTGACTCGCTCCATGAGTTCAACCCGATGCTTGGTCACCGGGGATGCCGGCTCGGAATTATCTATCCCGAGATCACCGAAATGCAGGCTCGGGCGATCATTGAAGCCGCCTGCGAGCTGAAGAAAAAAGGGCTCACCGTTAAACCAGAGATCATGGTCCCGCTCGTCGGCGAAGTCAAGGAACTTTCCAATCAAGTTGATTTGATCAGGAAAGTAGCCAAAGAAACCACCGAGAAATTCGGCGTCAAGATCGACTATCAGGTCGGGACAATGATCGAGATCCCGCGCGCGGCCTTAACCGCCGATAAGATCGCTGAAGTGGCCGAATTCTTCTCCTGCGGTACCAACGACCTGACCCAGATGACCCTCGGCCTCTCGCGCGACGATGCCGGTAAATTCTTGCCTGCTTACGTGGAAATGGGGATCTATAAAAATGATCCCTTCCAAGTCCTTGACGCGGAAGGCGTTGGCCAATTGGTGAAGATGGCAGTTGAAAAAGGACGCAAGACCCGCAAAGACCTTAAAGTTGGGATCTGCGGCGAACATGGCGGCGACCCAGAATCGGTCAAATTCTGCCACCATGCCGGACTTAACTATGTAAGTTGTTCTCCTTATCGCGTCCCCATTGCCAGACTAGCGGCCGCCCAAGCAGTAATTGAAGAACATAATTAGGCACGAAATAGAAGATCGGGAGAGAGAGACCCTCTCTCCCGAAGCTGCCTTGGCAGTGAACAGCCGGGGGCGAAAGCGTCCGGAAAAAGAGTGTGATTTTCGGACCGCTTATCAACGGGATCGTGATAAGGTCCTCCACTGCAAATCTTTTAGGCGGTTGAAACATAAGACCCAAGTTTTTATCTCTCCCGTCGAAGACCACTATCGGACCAGATTAACCCACACGCTAGAAGTTTCGCAGATCGCCAGGACCATTGCCCGGGCGCTCCGTTTAAATGAAGACCTAACTGAAGCGATCGCCCTCGCCCACGATCTTGGCCATACCCCATTTGGCCACGCCGGTGAATATGTCTTGGCTGAGATCTTAAGTAAAAATTACGGCCGCAATTTTTTCCATAATGAACAAAGCGTCCGGGTCGTAGAAGTGATCGACGACCTTAATTTATCGCTCGAAGTTATTGACGGCATCAAGAACCATACGCCGGACGACCCGTGGCCGGAAACGCTCGAAGGGCAGATCGTCCGCCTGGCTGACCGTTTTGCCTATCTCCGGCATGATATCGAAGATGCGATCAGAGCTGGGGTACTAAGGGAAAAGGACCTGCCCAAAAAACATCTCAAGGTTTTGGGTAAAAATATTTTAGATTCCCTGGTCCGGAGCATCATCACCAAAAGCCGGGGCAAAAAACAAATTGCCTTAGAGCCCAAAGTCCAGATCGCCATGGACGGACTCTATGACTTCATGTATAAAAGTGTTTATACCAATCCAACGGCAAAAAAAGAAGAAAGCAAAGTTCCTGAGCTTATTAAACAGCTCTTCCGGCACTATCATTACGACGCCATATTCCAAAAGGGGGTCAAGGAAGAAGACCAATTACAGCATACCGTTGACTTTATTGCCGGCATGACCGACCGCTACGCTATAAATAAATTTGAAGAACTTTTTGTACCAGGTGAATGGAGAAAACTCTAAATCCTAAACCCTAAATTCTAAACAAATTCAAATAAAAGATAAGCTCCAATGTTTAAAACTTAGAAAATTTGAATTAGTATTTATTTAGAGTTTAGAATTTAGTGCTTAGAATTTAATATTATGATCTCAAAAGAAAAATTAGAAGAAATACGAAGCCGGGCCGATATAGTCGCGATCATTTCCGAATATGTTCCCCTAAAAAAACGAGGGCGTAATTTTTTGGGCCTCTGCCCTTTCCACTCTGAAAAAACCGCCTCCTTTACCGTGTCGCCGGAAAAACAATTATTCCATTGCTTTGGCTGCGGCGAAGGGGGAAATGTCTTTGCCTTCCTGATGAAGATCGAAGATGTTGGCTTTGCTCAAGCGGCTTATGAAGTCGCGGAAAAAGTTGGGATCATCGTTGATAAACCCCAAGCCGGCGGCACAACCAAATCAGATAAAGACAAACTCTATGATGTTCTTAAATTGGCCAACAAGTTTTTTGTGGACAACTTAAGCGGCCCAGCTAAAGATTATTTACAAGCTCGAGGGATAAACGATGAGACAGCGGCCAAATTCTCCCTCGGCTTCGCTCCCGAAGCTTGGGATGGCCTCTTTAAGCATTTGATCTCGCGCGGCGCCGCGCCGCCAGCGATCGAAGCAGCCGGCTTGATCCTTCCCCGAGAAGGAAAAGATGGTTTTTATGATCGTTTTAGGAACCGTTTAATGTTCCCGGTCTTTGACCTGCGCGGCCGGGTGATCGCTTTTTCGGGCCGGGCGCTTGACGGCAAAGAGCCGAAATATCTAAACTCGCCAGATACCGCCATTTATCGCAAGGGCGATAACATTTTTGGCCTCTTCACCACTAAAGAAGAAATGAAAACAGTTAAAACCGCTGTCCTAGTGGAAGGGAACCTTGATCTTCTATCGAGCTATCAAGCCGGCGTCCATAATGTTGCGGCGCCGCTCGGTACAGCCCTGACAACTAACCAATGCAAGTTGCTCTCCCGTTTTTCCGATACTATTGTGTTAGCCTTTGACGCTGATTCAGCCGGCCAAGCCGCTACTATTAGATCTGCTGAACTTCTGCGCAGCCAAGGTTTACGGGTTAAAGTCGCCACCTGGAACGAGGCTAAAGATCCCGATGAATTGATAAAAAGATCCGGGGTGGAAACTTTTAAGCAAGCGATTAATGGGGCCCTTCCCTTCCTTGAATTTATGATCAGGAATATTTTAGCCGGGCAAAACCTGGCCGAGATCGAAGGGCGGGCCAAAGCGTTAAAAAACATCAGTTCCCTGCTTGGGCGAGAAGAAGATCTCTTCACCCAAAAAGAGTATGCCAAACTGGCAGCGGGGCTTTTAGGCGTTGATTCGGAAACAATTTTAGCGGAAACCGGCCGGCAAAGTTTTTACCAGCAAGGCGGCGGCAAAGACCTGCGGCGGACAACCAGCAAACCGGCTTCAGGACTTTTGGAAGCAGAGAAAAAGCTGATCGCTTTGTCAGCGCAAAATATGGCGGCCCTGGAAACGGTCAAAAAAGAACTTGAGCCAGCCTCTTTTAGCACCAAAGCGGCGCGTCAGATAGCTAAAGTTTTATTTAACGCCGACCCGGCAGAGGATTTGGCCCATTTTGTCGTGGCAAATTTACAGGATGAAGAACCGAAAAAATTCCTGACCCAGGTCTTATTAAGCGAAGACCTGGAAAATCCCGACCAGATCTTAATGGATTGCATCGCCGTAATTAAGGCCCAAGGGGGGAAAGCCAGGATCGCCCAGCTAAAAAGCGCTCTGGTAGAAGCGGAAAAGCAGGGGAATGCCGAAAAAGCGGCAGAAATCCTCTCGTCATTAAAGGGTGAAATTTCCTAAAGTAGTGTCCGATAACAAATTGGAGGTATTAAATGTTTGGAAAAAGAGAAGATTTTGAGACTTTGCGGGCCGCGGCTTCGCGCAAAGGTTTTTTAACGCCCGAAGAGATCTTATCGGTCTATCCGCATCCGGAAAAGAACTTAGATGACATCGAGCAATTGCTTGGGCTGGGCATCGAACTTTCCGACCGGAAGGGAAAACCCGAAGAGTTCCACATCAAGCATGACGAACTCCACACCGAACTCGCCGAAATTAAAGGGATCGGAGTCGACGACACGGTCAGGATGTACCTGCGTGAGATCGGCAAATTTCCCCTCCTGACTTCAGAAGAGGAGATCGTTTTAGCCAAACGGCTTAAAGCGGGCGATATGCGCGCCAAGCACAAGCTGGTCAACTCCAACTTGCGGCTCGTCGTCTCCATTGCCAAAAAATATACCGGCCGCGGGATGCTCTTCCTCGATCTCGTCCAAGAAGGGAATTTGGGGCTTATCCGGGCGGTCGAAAAGTTTGATTACCGGAAAGGCTATAAATTCTCGACTTATGCCACTTGGTGGATCAGGCAGGCCATAACCCGGGCGATCGCCGACCAGGCCAGGACGATCAGGATCCCTGTCCACATGATCGAAACGATCAACCGATTGCGCAAAACATCTAGGATCTTATTGCAACAGCTTGGCCACAAGCCGACGGAAAAAGAGATCGCTCAACGGGCCAGGATGTCAGTTGATAAAGTCAGAGAGATCTTGCGGATCTCGCAAGTCCCCCTCTCCCTGGAAGCACCAATCGGCGATGAAGAAAGTTCCAGGCTGGGTGATTTCGTCGAAGACGGGACTATCCAAGCCCCTGACGATATCGTTTTACAGGGCTTACTGCGCGACGATCTAGAAGAAGTGATGAGTACCCTCTCCGAACGGGAAAGGACGGTCCTTAAGCTCCGTTTTGGCCTTGATGACGGACATCCGCGCACGCTCGAAGAAGTAGGGAAAGTTTTTGCGGTTACCCGTGAACGCATCCGGCAGATCGAAGCCAAAGCTTTGCGGAAACTTAAACACCCGACAAGGGCGCGGAAACTGCGGGAATACCTGAAGTAATTATTCCTTAGGCCAGGTGCTAACGTCTGGACCGTATTTTTCCTTGTTTTCCAAAAGTTTTTTCTTAAGTATAGCTACATTATTGCCTAGATCACCGATCGTCTTTTCAAAATCCTCAACCTGCTTAAGCAATTCGTCCAAATTTTTCGCTTTTTGTTCTGCCATGTTCAATCCCTCCTGCTGGTCTGATCTGGCAATTATATCATAAATTAATGATGCTTGGGTAGAGTAAAGGTGATCTTGGTCCCTTGGCCAAGTTCGCTTTCCGCCCAAACTTTCCCTTGGAGCGCTTCCACTAAACCTCTAACAATGGACAAACCAAGCCCTGTGCCTTTTGCTCCCGGGCCGGGAGTTCGGCCAAATTGCTGGAACTTCCTAAATAGCAATTTAAGATTTTCTTTTGAAATGCCTATACCGCTATCAACAACGGCACATTCAAATTCGTTTTCTAGTTCTTTTATGGAAACTTCTATAAAACCGTTTGGGGTAAATTTTAACGAGTTGCTAATGAGATTAATGAATATCCGGATAATTTTATCTTTGTCGCCAAATATTTTAATTTTCTGAGAAGGGAAATTGGTCCGGAGTTCTAACTGTTTTTCTTTGGCTTGCAGTTTAAAATCGTTTACAACCTGAAAAATCGCGGCTCCAAGATCGAACGACTCATTTTTTATCGCTATTTTTCCTGAATCGATCTTGGAGATATCCAGCAATTCTAAGACCAGCCGCGTTAGGCGGGAAATGTTTGTTTTAATAGAGACAAGCATTTTCCCTTGTTCCTTACTGACCGGGCCTAATATCTGGTCAGAGAGCAAGCTTATCCCTTCATTAATGGTGGTCAACGGAGTGCGCAGTTCATGGGAAACGGTAGTTATAAATTCGTCCTTCAGTTTCTCTACTTTTTTAAGTTCGGTAATGTCCTTAATAATCACAAAAACCCTAACAATGGCACCGTCCGAATCACGCACCGGTGAAGCGGACAGTAAAAGAGGGACTTCCACGCCCTTCTTATTTTTTGCCATTGTTTCATACGCTTTAAGCCCTTCCCCTGCTGTAATACGCTCAAGTTTTTCCCGAAAATCTTTTTCATTAATGCTTTGGAGCGATCTGCCAATCACTTCAGCTGCTTCGTAACCAAACATCCTTTTCGCCCCGTCATTCCAGGAGAGGACTTTCCCGTCTAAATCCAAAGTTACGATCGCGTCTTCGCTCCCCTGGATCAAGTTGTTGAGGTAATCCCGAGTTTCGGTAATATCGCGGTAAAGCTTGGCGTTTTCGATCGCGACGCTAGCTTCAGAAGCCAAAGTGAACAATAGCTCCAGATCATCAGGAGTATAAGGTTCGCCCGATAATTTTTCCCCTAAGTTTAAAATCCCGACCAGTTTCCCCTTTAAAAACGAGGGAACTGAAACAGTCGCGCTAAAATTCTCCATTTCGATCATTATTTTAAGAAGTTTTTCTTTGCCTGGGATATCTAGCTTCTCTGTGCGCAGCGAAGTTCGCAGTTCATCCAACACGACCACGTCTTTTTTCTCGTATAGGTACTGCACCAATGGATTATCCAGCTCAAGCTTGATCCTTTTTACCGCTTCCGACAGGCCCGTAGTCTTTTCTACAATGAACAGGCCTTCTTTTTCTTCTAAGAGGAGGACCGAAGCGCTTTTAAGGCACATGACCCGAACGATCGTCCGGTCGATCAGCCGAAACAGGACATGCAAGTCGGTCACTGATACGATCATGCGCGTTATCTCTTTTAATATCTTCTGGTACTCAAGGCTGCGACGGAAAAATAACCGGTCAGTAATCTCCTGGAAATAAGACCGCAGCGGGATAAAAGTGACCGAGATCATCAAGGACGCCGGCAACACCGGCCAGAATGAGTCAGTCCCCATCATTAACCGCCACAGATAAGAAAAACCCATTACGACGATCACATAAGTAAAAGTAATGCCGGTGGTGACCAATGAATAAGCGGTAGTTTTCTTTATGGCGATAGAAACATCCATGATCCGGTATTTAAGGATGGCGTAAGTAGTGAGGAAGACCAGGGAGCTGGTGCCGAACGGGCCAAGATAAACAAATTTAAAAATGCCAAAAAGCAAAAAGAATTCGCTTAAGGCATAACCCACCACCCCAGTGATCAATAAGCTGATAAAGAAATAACGGAACCGTATTTTTTCAAGAGTGGAGGCCTTGTAATAGTTCTTCAAAACCTTAATTAGCCCGATTATGGTATAAGCCAAGATATGGAGCATATAAAGGATATTAGCTCCCCCAAGCTTTACAAAAAGCTGGTTTTCCTTTGCCGACGCCTGGATCAGGTCCCCCGAAAAGAAAAATAAAATTAGCACGATCGAGGGAAGAAAAAGCAGCTCCAGCTGGAAACGGCTAAAAGGGATCTCCTTGTCAGGGAAAACACTGCATAACAACAGGAAAACCAAGGGAATAGGCAGCGCCGCTAAAACACTGCCGTATGCGGCTATGACAGCCACTTCGGGATTGGGGCTAAGGCTCATAAAAGCGTGGCTTAAGCTCCAAAAAGAGGCGAAAAAACAATAAGCGAAAAACAAGGCCCCAACCTGCGGCTGCCTCGCTTTTTTCATCACAAAAACACCCAGGCCAAAAGTCAATAGGGACAAGGAAAAGATAAAAGGGAACAAGATCGGGTTCGGTTCTAAGATAAAAGAGATCATAAATATCTTAAGACAAAGCCCCCGATCATCCACTTGCTGGACTCAAAAATGATCGAGGTTAGAAGCTCTCCAGGCTTGAACTTTTCGGTCTTGATCATTTCATTTAAAGCGATAATAACTGATGACGCGCCCGCGTAGCCGGTGCGGTGGACATTGCCGAACCATTTATCCGGCGTCACGCCGTATTTTTCCAAAAAGGTCGTCTTTCCGTACTCCCACAATTTTTTTGAAGGCAGGGTAGCCAGGATATGGTCGACATCAGAATATTTAAAATTGTTATCGGCGACTATTTTTTCAAATGAGCGGTAGAAACACGACGGGCCAAAATCGTTGGCCGCCCGATAATCCTGGCCAAAATGATGCCAGCCTTCTTCATAAGCCTTTTTCAGGTCGGGATTGCGAGTCCCCAGCTTAAGCCACATCCCCATCTCTTTCTTGCCGCCGATCGAAAGGTTATCGGCATATTCCAGCTTGATCCCATTTTTTATCTTGTCGCTGGCCCGTAAAACCAGGGCGCTGGCCGAGTCGCATAAGAACCAGCGCAATAGGATGTTTTCCACTCCCAATTTATTTTGGTTATAATAATCTGACCGAAGATAAGCGGACGAGAGCTGGGAATAAGCGATGACTACATTCTTATAACGGCCCAAACGCAAGGCGTCGAGGGCGATCTGCAGCATTTTACTCATCCCGGAACAATTTGAATGGACTTCGATCTCCGCGCATTCTTCAATGCCTAAAGCTTCCTGGATCAAGGTTGTCGTGGGCGGGGTTTGATAATCCGCCATGAGATTGCCGTAAAGCAGGCAATCGACTTCCCCCGCTTTCATGTTAGCTTTTTCGAGGGCGTTATTAACCGCTTTGACCGCCATGGTGGTATTATTTTCGGTTTGTTCGCCAGTTTTTTTGTCGATCGCGTAATAAACCTGCTCAATACCGATCAATTCTTTCGCGAGGGCTCGCAGTTTCCCCTCCATTCTCTTGACTAGCGGCGGAGCGGCATTAAAACTGCCTAAAACATCTTCGAGATTATCAAACGGGATCGGGGTTCCGGGAAGGAAGACGCCAGTGGAAACAAGCTCAACTTCTTTTAACTGTGTCATAATCTTTTGCTCCTTTCTAAGGAATCAAAAATGAAGTATAATCATCCTGCAAGATTATAGGAGGTAAAACCATGAATTACAAGCAGATTTCCCCTTTATTACACGAAAGCGCTCCTGTCCTGAAAACTACGGGAAACGTGCTCGATTTTGTCGGCGATAACCATGCCCATAAAAAGATTGGGGCGGCTTACGATAAGGCGTCGGAAATTTATGATGATTATATCTTAAGCGAAAGTTTTTTGCTGGCACTCTTAAAAAAACTGGCCTTGGGAATCGGTAAAGAAGCGGAAACTGAATGCCAGAAGATCGTTGAAACTATGCTGGACCAAGTGGGTGAAGGGACCATCCTTGATGTGCCGGCCGGCACCGGCGCTTTTACCTTTACCGAATACGCCAAATATCCTAAGATCACTTTTATCGCGGTTGAATATTCTTTAGGCATGCTAAAGAAAGCGGCGGAGCGGGTTAAAAAACTTAAAGCAAAAAATATCATCTTAGTGCGAGCCGACGTCGGCCAGCTGCCCTTCAAAGATAATACTTTTGACGCGGTCTTGTGCCTTAACGGGATCCATTCGTTCCCGGAAAAGACCAAAGCGATCGCTGAAATGTCGCGGATCCTGAAAAAAGATAAAAAATTCCATGGCTCACTGATCTTGGGCAAGGAGCGCTGGCTAACGGACATGATCCTTGAGCTGGCTTATTATCGTTTACTCTGGTTCACCAAGCCGGCGATCACCCGCCAGGAATTTTTAGGGGCCTTGGAGAAGAACGGGCTCTCGGTCGATAATTTTAAGCTGCTCAAATGCGCGGGTGTGTTTGAAGCGGTCAAAAGCTAATATTTACTGGGCCCACTAGGATTCGAACCTAGAACCTGTCGATTATGAGTCGATTGCTCCACCCTTGAGCTATGGGCCCGCAGTAACTAATCTTACCTTCACCTTGTCCCCCAAGTCAAGGCGTGATAATATAAATTAGGGGCGGTTAGTTCAATGGTAGAATGCCTCGCTTACACCGAGGAGGTCGTAGGTTCGATCCCTACACCGCCCATTTATCTTCGGGCGCGTAGTTCAGTGGTAGAATGCTTCCTTCACACGGAAGAGGTCAGAGGTTCGATACCTCTCGCGCCCATTCTTAGGCATGCTGACTATTTTTATCTGGCAGAACAGCTTAGCGGTGTGGCAAATCCATTGTAGTAAAATTTTCCCTGAATTAAAATAGAAGCCGAAAGAACTTCTTCGCGTCTCTCCTCGTCTGAATACGCTTTAATTAAGACCCTACTTCCTTCTCTTGTGGCAGTAAAATAATACAGCGCTCCTAGCTTGAATTTTATAATATTCCTGATCATTATATTTATACTGATCCCATTAACGCTGGGCAAAGAAAAACACGAACAATTAGTGCAGATCTTAGTGAATTCGTAAGTCGTTTCTTCTGGACTTTTTTGGAATAATTTTTTAAATCTTTCCGGATCAAGACTTCCCGTCTCATCACTTTTCTTATCCGAAGCAATAGGACGAAAAGGATCTTTGCTCAAAGTACTAATAAACCTGGAGGCTTGGCCATTATACGAAAAACCCGCTCCCGCTCTTCTGCTAGAACTATCAAAAAACCAGCGGAATTCACCTTCCACCACGCCTAAATTGCTAATTTTCTTAACGTTGGGGAATGTCGGGAATGGGAGAAAACCATACGGCAAAGTCGACCAGGTAAATCGGGAAGGAGATGGTAATGTGCTAGTCGGTTGAGCTAGCCAAGCCGTAAATGATGTTCGGCTTTCTCTGTTCAATAATTCGGTCCAGCTAGGAGTAAATATTGTAAAAAACGGGGACCATTTTACTAAATTTATAAAAACACCACCGGGGATCACCTCCGGCTCCAAGCCAAAATGCCCGGCAATCTGCTCCGCTTCCTCGTTACTAATAAATACTCGACGATGGCTTATCCTGATAGGGCTAACAATTGACCTTAAAAAGATCGGAACCAGCCCTTCAACCTTTTTAAAATCGATCACTTTATTGACTTTAATCGCTCCCCGGGAAAAATAGCTATGGCTATGTTCATCGGCGTGAGGGCTCACCTTCAACAGCGTATATGGAGAAGCATTCCTATTCCCGCCTGAATTTATTACTCTGCTAATCATGTTATATCTATAATATATCAGTCTATAACAAAGATAATTTCAGCTTAATTTATAAGATCTCGTTTCTTACTTTCTCCATCATCCTCATAAAAAAGCGGAGATTATGAATGGTCAGCAGGCGCATCGCCGTAATTTCCCTGGCCCAGAAGAGGTGGCGGATGTAGGCTTTAGTGTGGTTTTGGCAGGCGTAGCAATCGCACTCGGGATCGATCGGCGTAAAATCTTTTTCGAACCGGTTTTGGCGGATGCTGACTTTCCCCTCGTAAGTTAAAAATGAGCCGTGGCGAGCTAAGCGGGTCGGGATAACACAATCAAAAAGATCAGCTCCTAGCTTTACCGCCCCCAAAATATCAGAAGCATACCCTACTCCCATTAAATGCCGCGGTGCGTCTTCCGGCAGAATATCGGTTACGACATCAAGCATCTCAAACATCTCATTTTGCGGTTCTCCAACAGACAATCCACCGATCCCATAACCCGGAAAACCAATCTCCGCAATTTCTTCCGCCGATCGTTTTCTTAGGTCTTTAAATGTACTTCCCTGTACAATTCCGAATAGTGTACCTTGTTTGAAGTTTGAAGTTTGAAGTTTGGATTTTGACTCCTTCGCCCATCTCGTCGTCCTCACCAACGCTTCTTCCGCCTGCTTTTTCGGGCAAGGCGCCGGTACACATTCATCAAGCGGCATCATAATGTCGGAGCCAAAGGCAGTTTGGATCTCTAAAACTTTGGCGGGAGAAAGAAAATGCTTGGTCCCATCAATGTGTGAGGTAAACTCGACCCCTTCATCAGTCACTTTGCGTAAATGGGCCAGGGAAAAAACCTGAAAGCCGCCGGAATCGGTCAGGATCGGCTTATTCCAGTTGATAAATTTGTGGAGGCCCCCCGCTTCTTTAATTAATTCATGTCCTGGACGTAGATAAAGATGATAAGTGTTAAGGAGCATTATTTCCGCTCCAATCTCGTCAAGATCTCTTGAGGTTAGTGTCTTAACCGAACCTTGCGTCCCAATTGAGAGGAAAGCTGGAGTATTGATCACGCCATGGGGGGTATAGAGCTTCCCGACCCTGGCTTTGGAAGTCTTACTTTTTTTGACGATCTCGAACTTAAAAGGCATAAAAGATTATATCACGAGGCTTTTGGTATTTTCGTCATGATAAAGGCCGCTTCTTCAGCTCTGCCTGCCGCTTTCAGTTCAGTCGCCAAATTTATTGCCTTATCTATTTCATTCCTTGCCAAATAGACATCTGTTAAACCTGTTATAAAAGAAAGATAAAATGATTCTATCATTTGCTTATCTTCTTCTTTTACTGTTGAATTCCCCTGATAATTTAAAATAATTTTCTTAAGTATACCACCTAAGAAAAGATAGCTTTTTCCCGCGACATTCAAATCATTCAGCTTTTGCCGTTGAGGTCCGGCCGCTACCCCCCTTTCAAGGTATGCCCTAGCTAAAGTCAGCCTATTCCAAATACCTCGGGGATCCTGCTTTTTTGCTCTTTCTCCGCGATCAATGGCTTTCTCATGTTGATCGGCTAATAAATATGCCCTGGCGAGCTTAGCCAGAGCTTTAAAATGATCCGGGTTAAAACTTAAAACCTCTTCTAGCTTTTCAACCCACTCATTACTGCTTACTTCAATCTTTTGCGACCAGGAATAAAGAAATTCCGCTATTTCTTTGCCTAATTTTTTGTTTGGATAAGAATCCCAAGCTTCTTTATATAATGATAAAGCCTTGTCATTTTCTCCGTTAACGCTTTCTTTCTTAGCTTGATCATAGATCGCGGTATAACTAGCGTTAAAAATGACGCCGGCTGGACTGTTCACTCCATTTTTTTGGGCTAAGCTCTCATATTTCGGCATTAACTCTGCTGGGACAAAAAAATCATATTCTTTGTCAGCCATCATACAATTGACAATTTCAGCATATTCTTTGTTTATCGCGCCATTCGCGATATCAGCGATTACTCTTTTAGCTAAGTCGTCCAAAATATCCTCAAAAGCTTCGCTAACTTCAGCATAGGCCCTAACAGTAACAAATGTTTCCGCCTTAACCTCTTTAGCCTTTAATATCAACGCCTTAAGCCCTACAATTAGTTTTTCCGCTTCCTTCGCGATCTTCTTACGATCAGCGCTATCTTTTCCTGTGCCTGCCCTCAAACACTCAATCATTTCAACAATAGCCTTTTCTTTTTTTGTTTGGGCAGCCTTCACCAGTTCTTTAACTTGAGATCCAATCTGTTTTACAACCTTATATCTTTGTGTGGCTTGTTTTTTATAATATCTGTTATCACCAAGCGCGGCATAACCCAAAGAAAAAGCCTTAAAAACCTCATCAGAAATTAATTGTTGCGAATTAGAATATTTTGTCTCAAATAAGCCCAACGCCTCTTCCCTCCCCTCACTTGCCAATTGATTAATAAAAGAAATAGTTTCTTGTTCGCTCAAACGCCTTGCCAGTCTATCAAGAATGGAATCATGCCTTGGTTTATAACCATCGACAAGATGAGTAGCAATTTTTTTCAAGCGATATGGGGTTACCGTTATTTTCCTGCCATATTCTATTCTCATGAGCTTTTTTCGTCTTAATCCCTTCATAATTTCACTCTATTTTAGGCAGTGTTATAATGTATATAGGAACTTATGCCAAGCCAAAAAGCAAAAGATCACTATCTTGGCCGGGGAAAAGAAGGAAGGTTTAATTGCGCCCAGGCGATCATTAAGGCTTTCCAGGAAAAATTTCAATTAGATGACAAATTGGTCAAGCTTTTTAGCTCCCATGGCGGCGGGAACGCCCCGGGAAATGTTTGCGGCGCCTATTTTGCCGCCTGCCATATAATTAAACAGCACCACCCTAACAAACTAACCGACTTTCAAACTTTCTTCCTCTCCCACGCCGGCTCGGTTAAATGCCAGGAAATTAGAGGGCAAAAAAAGCTCTCGTGCCTCGGCTGTATTGAAAAATCAGCAGAATACGTCAATAAGCTATAAGATCAGCATCGCGTCGCCGAAGGAAAAAAAACGGTATTTTTCTTTGATCGCCTCTTGGTAGGCTCGCATAATAAAATCTTTTCCCGCGAAGGCGGA
>JBDRLW010000023.1:0-18592 GCA_043812655.1 bacterium
CCGGTTTTGCCGGGATCCCGGGCGGTATGATGGTCTATTTGCTAATCAATAAGAACGCCTCTTTCTGGAATATCGCCTTCCTGCTGCTGTTCGTGGTCGTCGGTTTTTCCGTTACCACGCCGATACTTTTCCTGTTCTACACCCAGTCAAATTCTATAATAATTATCCCCCTGCTTGCCGGGTTGATCCTGTCCGGCATTATTATTCTCCTCTTTGCGCCTTTTATGCCCAGAAAAACTTTACTGGGCGCGGTCGAAAAAGAAAAATGGCTCGCTTTTAAACGCTTCCTGCAGCAGGCGGATAAGCAGGGCCAGGAAAAATTCGAGGAATATCTCCCCTACGCGGTCGCTTTTGGCATCCAGAACGATTGGCTCAAGAAGTTCGCCGCGCTGGGGCTTACCGCCCCGCTCTGGTACCATTCGACCTTCAGTGACGGCTCGGGAAATACTTTCCGCTCTTCTTCATTGGAAAGTTTTAGCGGGTTTGGCGGCGGCGGGAGCGGCGGCGGCGGCGCGGGACGTTCTTTCTCCCTCGATCATATGTCATCGGGATTCAATTCCATGATGTCTGACATGTCATCTTCCCTCTCCAGTTCCCTTTCCAGCAGCGGCTCGGGAAGTGGAGGCGGAGGAGGCGGCGGCGGTGGAGGAGGCGGCGGTGGTGGTGGCGGTGGCTGGTAACTTTTGTTATAATGGATTCACATGGACAAACATTTAAACGACTCTTTAAAAGCGTTATTTAAAGAAAAGAATTGGGTTGACCTGGCTTTTCTTTTTGGCTCGCAATCAAAAGGGAAAGGCGGCGCTGAATCAGATTTTGATGTCGCCATCTGGCCAGCTGAAAAAACGGAAGAAAAAAACATTGATAAATTATGGCTGGAACTGGAAAAAACGCTGAAAAAACCGGTTGACCTGGTGAATTTGCCTTCTGCTTCTCCTCTGGTCGCTTGGAAAGCTTTTCAAGGGATTCCGTTATTGGTAAAAGACCGGCGCTTTTATTTAAACAAAATGCTTGAAATATCTTCGGAAGCCGAAGATTTGAATAATTTTATTACCGATGTCTGGCACGCCAGGGAGGCGAAGGGAAAATGATCTTTAGCGAATCTGAAAAAGGAAGTGTTTTTTCCCGTTTAAGCTTTTTAGAATCGGAAATAAAGGATCTGGACGAATACCGAAATATCAGCTGGGAAACCTATCGCCAGGAAAAAACTGCCCGAAAAACAGTTGAGCGGACAATTGAAAACATTGTTAACGCGCTAATCGATATCAGTAAAATTATTTTATCTGATAAATCAGCCGGCGATATTCCGCAGACTTACGGAGCGGTTATCTTAAAACTTGCCGAGCTTAAGATTATTGATTTTCCTTTAGCTGAAAAATTAGCGGAATATGTGAAACTGCGAAATTTCCTCTCCCATCAATATCTTGATCTTCGCTGGGATAAGATTAAAGGGTTTTTAAGCGGCGCCCCTGAACATTTTCAGCATTTTATTCAGCAGATTAATAATAGTATCCAGTAATCCCGGTAACTCAGCGAATTATCATCTTCAAGCTGTCTTTCTTCTGTATTCTGAATTGACATTAAGGGCTATTATCAGGCCATCGGGGTTATCAGTTGAAGAGTTTGTGCGGGTTTTTAAGGTCAAAATTACTTTTCTTGGCGGCATTGATGATTCTTATACCAAGCTTCTGATTCACCCATACTTGTTATTGTCGCATGCTCTGATTCAATCGTAAAAATGAAAGGTCTGCCGTCATTCGCAGTAGGGATAGTATAATTCCTGATGCCTGCGGCATGAAGACTTTCACGGAATTCCTGGTATGCTTGAGGCGTATAGCCGCTCGAGTGTAAATCTCTTAACAAATAAAGAACATAATCTTTCTGAGATTGATTTGAACAAGATGGCGGTTTATCGATAAAGATAACTTTTGGGGAAGAATCAGCTAATTTTTGTGCCTTATCATTATTGAACAATAGCGTTGGAATCATTAATTCCTGCCAGGCTTCATGTGTTAGACCGGCAAAACGAGAGCGTGAAGCAGATTCTAAACGAGACAGGGTTTCCGGGGAGAGATCCATAAATACTAGACTCAATCTTGTTTTTGCTCTTTTTGATAACTGCTCATCGTTGATTGTTGAAGAAAGCGCATCCGATATTGTCATCTTGACAATATCAAATCCTCCTGGACGCCTAGATAAAAACTCAAAAAAACCAGCCACCTTTTGATAATCTTTTTCGGTTGGCTGAGGTTTATTTGAAACAGCAAAATAACCCAAAGCGCTTTTAACCGAATCCTCATTGCTTTTAATTAGAAGGAATGTTTTGTCAGGATCTGATTTAGCCATCTCAATTAGAATATTTACTAGATCGGATTGATTTGTTCTTTGAGCTACCTTTTGAAATTTGGCAGGAGTTAGCAAAAGCATTTCTTTCGCAGATAATTTCCCGTTTTTATTGGCATCGGCCAAATACAAATCTTGATATTCAGTGTAATAAAAACCACCGGGTTTAGGTATGGCAATTGCGTAATCGCTCATGTAATATTTATCGGATTAAAATGGGTAAAACTTGCGTTTTTAACTTGTCTGATCGGCAATTTCCGTTAGTTATCTCTAAACACTAACGTCATGATTATGTCGCCAGCATATTAGCTAACTTATAAGCCGCCAGGTCGATTTTCTTTTTCTTGCGCGAAACTTCTTCAACCGGTGTTTCAATGATCTTATCGGAAACCATCCCGACCATTAACGCCCCTTTTCCTTCGATCAATAGCTGAACAGCTTTGGCTCCTAATTTACAGGCAACCTCACGGGAAAGCGCGCTTGGCGCCCCACCCCGCTGCATATGGCCAAGAATACTAACTCTAACATCCAAGCTGGTCCGCTTCTTCAAGTGCCCGGCCACTTCATCTGCTTTAGCCGCGCCTTCAGCCACAACAATGATAAAACTTGACTTCCCCCGTTGTTGGCCATAACGGAGCTTTTGGCCGATCGCGTCCAGGTTATAAGAAACTTCAGGGATCAGGATCGCTTCGGCTCCGCAAGTTAAACCGACATCAAGCGCAATAAAACCGTTATGCCGCCCCATTACTTCGATCACAAAGACCCGTTCGTGAGATGTCGCCGTATCGCGGATCTTATCGATCGCTTCCACCGCCGTATTGACCGCGGTATCAAAACCGATAGAGTAATCGGTGCCGTAAATATCATTATCGATCGAGGCCGGGATGTTGATGATCTTAATCCCAAATTCTTTGTAGAGCACCTGAGAAGCAGCCAGGGAGCCGTCGCCGCCAATGACCACTAATCCCTCAATGTTGTACGCATGCAAATTGTCGACCGCTTTTTTTCGGGTCGCTTTCTGCTTGAATTCGGGGCAGCGGTGCGTATGCAGGACCGTCCCGCCATGGTTAATGATCCCGCCAACCGAAGCAAGCTCCATATTGATGATCTTTCCTTCGGTCAACCCCTGCCAGCCGCGTTCGATCCCGTAAACCTTGAGACCGTGAAAGATCGCCGTCCGGACCACCGCCCTGATCGCCGTGTTCATTCCCGGCGCGTCCCCGCCCGGGGTAATTACTCCTATCGTCTTGATTTTTTTACTCATAATAGGTATAGTATACATCATGTCAAGGAAAATTAAAATATTTGATACCACTCTCCGCGATGGCGAGCAATGCCCCGGTGCGTCGCTTAATCCAGAAGAAAAGCTGGAGATCGCTCGACAGCTGGCGAAACTGAACGTTGACGCGATCGAAGCCGGTTTTGCCATCGCCTCTCCCGGTGATTTTGAATCGGTCAAAGCGATTGCCCAACAGATTAAAGGGCCGATCATCTGCAGTCTTGCCCGCGCCAAAAAAGAAGATATCCAGCGCGCTTGGGACGCTGTCAAATATTCTGATAAGCCCAGGATCCACACTTTTATCGGTACTTCGCCTATCCACATGGAAAAGAAGCTCCGAATGACTCCCGACCAAGTTCTAAAGACCGCGGTCGAGATGGTTAGATTTGCCAAATCTCTCTGCCCTGATGTGGAGTTCTCACCCGAAGATGCCGGCAGGTCCGAACCGGATTTTCTCTATAAAATTATTGGTGCGGTGATCGACGCCGGCGCCGGTACAATCAACGTCCCTGACACAGTCGGCTATACCACTCCGTGGGAATTCGGACAATTGATCGAAAATATCATCAAGAACGTTCCGCAAGTTAAAAAGAATAACATTACTATTTCCGTCCACTGCCATAATGACCTGGGATTGGCAACTGCAAATTCTTTGGCGGCCGTGAAAGCTGGGGCGACTCAAGTGGAATGCACGATCAACGGGATCGGCGAGCGGGCCGGTAATGCTTCGCTCGAAGAAATTGTCATGACCCTCAAGACCCGCCATGACTTTTTTGATACCCAAGTCAGCATCAATACGACCGAAATTTACAAGACCAGCCGGATGGTCAGCAACCTGACCGGACTCCTGGTCCAGCCGAACAAAGCCGTGGTTGGCGCCAACGCTTTTGCCCATGAAGCCGGCATCCATCAAGCCGGTGTTCTTAGAGCCAGAGAAACTTATGAGATCATGAAACCGGAAGATATTGGGCTAATTGCCAACCGTCTGGTGCTCGGTAAACATTCCGGCCGCAATGCCTTTGAGAACAAACTCAAAGATATGGGTTATGTCTTGAGCGAAGAACAGCTGGAAAAGGCTTTTGCCACCTTTAAGAATATGGCTGACCAGAAAAAAGAGATCAGCGACCCCGACCTGGAAACCATTGTGGCTGAAGAAGTTTACGTTGTACCAGAAACCTATACACTGGAAAGCCTTGAAGTTAGCTCCGGCACCAACCAAAAACCGGTCGCTAAAGTTAAGCTTCTTTATAAAGGTAATTCTAAAGAAATAACCGGATCAGGCGTTGGCCAAGTTGATTCGGTCTACCGGGCGATCGACAAGATCACAGGCATCAAAACCAACTTGGTCGATTACATAATCCAGGCAATTACCGGCGGCACCGATGCCCAGGGAGAAGTAACTGTCCGTCTTAGTGAAGGGGATAAGATCTATGTTGGGCACGGAACATCAATGGATATTATTATCGCCAGCGCCAAAGCTTACCTGTCGGCTATTAACCGCCTACTCTTCGACCGCAATGCAGGTTAAAGTCCGCGCTACCATTCCGGTCGCTTGAATTTTCCTAACAATTGTATCGCTTAAGGTCTTTAGATCGGCGACTTTAGTAAAAACGATCGCGTCATAGGGGCCGGTAACTAGGTGGAGGGTCTCCACTCCCTCAAGTCCCTTGATTTTCCCAGCTAGTTCAACCGCTTTTCCTGGCAACGCTTCGATTAATATATACGCTTTTGTCATTTCGGATCCTCCTAAAGCGCAGTATAACAAAACCGTTTGAAGTCGGCAAGAGCGGATGTTATAATAATTTCATATGTGGCAAAAATTTTGGACCTATTTTTTGAGCGGTTTTATTACCTTGCTTCCACTCCTGGTTACTCTTTGGCTCCTCACCTTGGTCATCTCTTTTGCTGATGGCTTGCTTGGTGGTTTTATCAGCTTCCTGTTTGGCCAATATGTGCCAGGATTTGGGTTAATCCTATTAATTGTTTTAATATTTGCCGCTGGTTATCTGGCTACCCATATTTTGGGCTCAAAATTGATCCAGTATGGCGAAGGGGTACTATACAGGATACCGATCGTCAAAGGGGTCTATTCAGCCGCCAAACAGGTTAACGATGTCTTGTTTAACCATAAAGACGCGGAACAATATCGCAAAGCCTGCCTGATCGAATATCCAAGAAAAGGGCTCTGGGCTGTCGGGTTCGTTACCTCTGACGCTGCCGAGGAGATCGAAGTTAAGGCTAAAGAAAAAATGATCAATGTCTTTGTCGCTAACACTCCTACTCCTGCCACTGGTTTTCTTGTTCTTGTGCCGGCTAGAGAAGTAATTCTCCTTGATATGAAGATCGATGACGCTTTTAAATACGTAATTTCCGGCGGCGTCCTCAAACCTGCCGATATTGTCCAAGAAGTAGCGATCAAAAAAGAGCAGTAAGCGCGCGAGTTAAACTGGCCTTTAATTCGTCAAAAGTAATTTCCCGCCCCAACATTTTTTCCAGACTAATGGCTTTGACCCCTATTGTCGGTTCTTTTAATAATTCATAAACCTCTGTCGGAGTTTCCCTGACAAAGATCGAACCTTGTTGGAGAAGCGTTCGTTTCCCCCTTTTTTGCGCGCTCCCAACCAGCTTTTTACCTTCCGCTACGATCTCGTATTCCGCTGGGTAGGAAAAGCATAATGCCGAATGACGAATGCCGAATGACGAATTGTGGATTTCCGCCTGGGCCCCGATATCTTTTAAGGCTAAAACTATCGCTTCTGATATTTTCTTATATGAAGAGATCAATCCTTTAGGAAGTTGCGGATTATCAAGCGCGGTGATGATCGAATATGTTACTTCCGCTTCATTATGGAAAACGATTCCGCCGCCGGTCGGTCTTTTAACAATATCCCACCCCTGCGCCTGTGCCCTCACCTCTTCCAATTCATCACCTACATTCTGCGAGTAGCCCAGAGAAATACATTTTGGCTCCCAGGAATAGATCCGTAGTGTTGAAGTATTGCCCCCGCCCTCATAAGCATTAAAAAGCTCCAGGTCCCGGCGCATATGGTACTTGCCCGGTCTTTTTTCTTCGATAATTATTTCCATGCTAATCCGGCAGCGGCCTGACGTTCTTTACCACCCAGTATTTGATCTGCCGGTTGCCGAATTTGATCGCCTCTTTCCTCGTCGGGAACCAAATATCGATCCGATTTTTAAAGCGTTTGGCATGGCGGTCTTCAACCACAAATATTTTTTCGCCAAAGCCTTTGATCTTTAGCCTTGTCCAAAACGGCAAATGATTCGCCGCCACCGTCCCCCATTTTGGCCTCGTTCCGCTAGCCGTTGAGAATGGGTCATTATCTGTCTGCTTCTTTTCTGAAGAATAGGCTGTTGCCCGGCAATAACCAACTTTGATCACTTTATAGGTTTGCGCAAAAGTAGCAAAAGAAAGCAATGAAACTACGAATATTATTAATAGCCACTGACTATTGTTATTTCGCATACCAATTCAGGTCTGGTTCTTTTACCGCCTTGGTCTCGTCAAGCCTAAGCACCGGAGTATTATGGGGTGCCGATTTGACTATTTCAGTGTTCGTTTCGCATTCCTTGGCGATCTTGATCATCACCTCGCAAAACTCATCCATTGTCGCCTTTGACTCTGATTCGGTTGGCTCGATCATCAACGCTTCCTCTACAATAAGCGGAAAATAAATTGTCGGCGGATGAAAACCATAATCAATTAAACGCTTGGCAATATCAAGGGCTTTAACGCCGTATTTTTCTTTCTGCCATTTAGCGGAAAGGACAAATTCATGCTGGCAAGTCCGGTCATACGGCAAGTAATAATAACACTTTAATTTTTCCATCATATAGTTGGCATTCTCAACTGCTTGGGTGGACGCCTTCTTTAAGCCTTCGGCTCCAAGTGAACGGATATAAGAATAAGCTTTGATAATTACGTTAACATTACCGTGGAAGGAGTGGACGCGGCCGATGGACTTAGGGAATGGCGTAACGTGTAATGCGTAATGCGAATCTTCTTTGACCACGCGCGGAACCGGGAGAAAAGGTTCTAATTTTTTGTTCACACCGACCGGCCCGGAACCGGGACCACCGCCGCCATGAGGCGTAGAAAATGTTTTGTGCAGGTTAAAATGGGCAACATCAAAACCAAGATCAGCCGGTCGGCAAATCCCCATATTAGCATTGGCATTCGCGCCATCATAATAAAGCAATCCGCCAGCTTTGTGGATTATATCAGCAACTTCCAGAATATGTTCATCAAACAGTCCAAGCGTGTTGGGATTAGTAAGCATTAACCCGGCCGTATCGTCTCCGACAGCCTTTTTTACCGCGTCAACATCAATATTTCCCCGACCGTTTGATTTAATCACGATCGTCTCAAACCCGACCAGCGCTGCTGAAGCGGGATTAGTCCCGTGCGAAGAATCAGGAATAATTATTTTATTCCTACTCCCTACCCCCTTACCCCTATGGTATTCTTTCATCATCATCAGCGCCGTCAACTCACCATGGGCACCAGCCGCTGGTTGCAGCGTAAACGCGTCGTAACCAAAGATCGAACAAAGATATTTCTCGAAATTGCATAAGAGCTCTAAGATCCCTTGCGTCTCTTTTTCTTCTTGCTCGGGGTGGATCGTATTAAACCCTTCAAGCCTAGCGATGTCTTCATTGACTTTAGGGTTATATTTCATCGTGCACGAGCCAAGCGGATAAAACTGGGTATCAACCGAAAAATTCTTTTGTGATAAGCGGGTAAAATGCCTGACAACATCAAGCTCGGAAAGTTCGGGAAGATTTAATTCTGCCCTGATCAATTCTTCGGGAATTAATTTATTTAACGGTTGATCAGGAACATCCAGTCCCGGCAGGGAATAAGCGTTTGATCCGGACGTGTTTTTTTCAAAAATTAACGGTTCATTCCCGTTACCCATTACGCTATTCCCGCTACCTAGATAATCGCCTTCTGCGTCGCCGGGTCAAAAAAGTGGATCTTCCTTAAATTAAAAACCAGCCCAAAATTGCTCCCCGGTTTTGGATCGGCCATCGCCCCCACCCGGCCAGTTATATGAGTAGACCCAACTTTCGCATAAACATAAGTGTCTGATCCCATCAGTTCCCTAAAATCAACAACTGTTTCAATTATATGCTTATGATCGATCCAGCCTGATGACGGCACATCCCAAATATCTTCCGGCCTGATCCCAAAGATCACTTCCTTATCAACATGGCCAGCTAAAAGTCCGTCAACGTCGGCTGGAACATTGAATTTAAATCCTTCACATTCAAAGACGTAGTTGTCCTGAATTTTACGGATGATCCCTTTAATAAAGTTCATGGGCGGCGAACCGATAAACCCGGCCACAAACCGGTTTGACGGCTTATCATAAACCGAGAGCGGCTCATCAAGCTGTTGGAGTTCGCCATTCAGTATCACCGCGACCCTCTGGCCTAAGGTCATCGCTTCTATCTGGTCATGGGTCACATACACGATCGTCGCTTCAAGTTTTTTATGGATCCGCTGTAATTCTGCTCTCATTTGGACGCGCAGTTTGGCGTCAAGGTTAGACAGCGGTTCATCCATTAAAAATACTTTTGGGTCCCTAACGATCGCGCGTCCGAGCGCTACTCTCTGCCTTTGTCCACCCGACAATTGCTTCGGTAACCGGTCAAGCATATTGGTCAGGCCAAGGATCTCAGCCGCTTCGCTTACCCGCTGGTTTATTTCTGGTTTAGGGATCCCCCGCAGTTTCAAGCCAAACGCCAGATTCTCGTAAACTTTCATGTGGGGATAAAGAGCGTAAGATTGGAAGACCATGGCGATGTTCCGGTCTTTAGGCGGCACATCGTTAACTAGCTTGCCGTCAATAAATACCTTCCCCTCAGAGATCTCTTCGAGGCCGGCGATCATCCGCAACGTGGTCGTCTTGCCGCAACCGGAAGGACCGACTAAGACCAAAAATTCTTTGTCTTTGATCTCCAAGTTGATCTTCTTGACCGCCACCACGTCGTTATAATATTTAGAGACACTCGCTAGTATTACATTTGCCACGATTTACAGCTCCTTACTTAAGTTTGCTAATTCGATCGCCGATAGTGCCGCATCAAATCCCTTATTTCCGGCTTTGACGCCAGCCCGCTCTAGCGCCTGTTCTAGGTTATCGGTCGTCAATAATCCAAAAATCACCGGCACCCCGCTATCAAGCGACACCTTGGATATCCCTTTGGACGCTTCCGCCGCCACATAATCAAAATGCGGCGTTCCGCCCCTGATGATCGCGCCTAGACAAATGACCGCATCATAATTCTTCGCGATCTTTTGGGCAACCAGCGGAATTTCAAACGCTCCCGGCACCCAAACAACGTCTATATTAGCATCTTTTACCCCGTGGCGCCTCAAGCAATCTTGCGCACCGCTCAACAAGCCCCTAGAAACCAATTCATTGAACCGCGAAATGATGATCCCGACCTTAAGCTTGCTCGCCTCAAGATTCCCTTCAAATACTTTTCCCATGTTTTTTCTCCCCTCCTAATATATGTCCCATTTTGCGGGACTTTGTTTCCAAATATTTTTTATTATATTCATTCGGATCAATTTTTAAATTCACCCGTTCCGTAATCTTCAGGCCATAACCTTCCAGCCCCACGACTTTCTTCGGATTATTGGTCAACAGCCTGATCGTTGATAATCCGAGCTCCGCCAAGATCTGTGCCCCGATCCCGTAGTCGCGCAAGTCTGGAGCGAATCCCAGTATTTGGTTCGCTTCGACCGTATCGTAACCTTTTTCCTGCAATTCATAAGCGCGTAATTTATCTTTGAGCCCAATACCTCGCCCTTCCTGGCGCATATAAAGCAAAACGCCTTGGCCGCAAAAATCGATCCGCTCTAGCGCCGCCGCTAACTGCTCGCCGCAATCGCACCGGAGCGAACCAAAAACATCGCCGGTCAAACATTCGGAATGGACGCGGACCAAGACATCTTGGCGTCCTTTCACTTGGCCCTTGACCAGCGCGACATGATGCTTCCCTTCCAGCAAATCTTCATAGCCGTAAGCGGTAAATTCCCCGAACTTGGTCGGCATTTTGCTGGTCGAAACTTTTTTAATTAGTTTTTCATGCTTCATCCGGTAAGAAATAAGGTTGGCGATAGTTACTATTTTAAGCTTGTGGCGCTTGGCAAAATTGATCAGGGCCATTCCCCTCGCCATATTCCCGTCACGCTCAATTATTTCGCAAATGACCGCCGCCGGATAAAGACCGGCCAGCTTGGCCAGGTCTACCGCCGCTTCAGTGTGTCCCGCCCGCTTCAAAACGCCGCCTTCTTTGATCCGCAAAGGAAAAACATGGCCGGGTGTGACCAGATCATCTTTTTTCGAATTGGTATTGATCAAAACTTCAACTGTCTTCGCCCGATCGGCCGGGGAGATCCCGGTCGAGACGCTATACTTTTGGCTGGCATCGACCGAAACCGTAAAAGCGGTCCGCATCGGTTCATTGTTGTTTTCTACCATCTGCCGCAATTCTAGCTCATCAAGCCGCTCGCCGGTCATCGGCACGCAAACCAGCCCTTTAGCTTCAGAGATCATAAAATTGATCGCCGCGGGGGTCACTTTCTCCGCCGCCATCACCAGATCGCCTTCGTTTTCGCGGTCGGCATCATCAACCACTACGATCATTTTCCCGTTCTGGATTTCCTTGATAGCTTCTTCGATAGAGTTAAAGTTTATCTTCATTTTTAATTTTTCATTAAGTCATTTTTCATTAATTAGTTATCTATCCACCCCATCGGTAAAAATCCAACTTTCAGCATCATCTCTTCCGAAATGGTGGCCGGTTCTTTCAGCAGATGGCGTTCAATATATTTTGAGAGGAGGTCAACTTCCACATTAACCCGGTCACTAACATTCAAGAGTCCCAAAGTGGTAGTTTTTGCCGTTTGCGGGATCACCACGACTCGCAGTAAACCGTCCCTAATGTCAGCAACGGTCAAGCTAACGCCATCGACCGCGATCGAGCCTTTAGGGACAAGATAACGGAGTAATTCACTGGGAATAGACAGGTAAAGTTCAAAACTCCCTTCACCGGTCAAGATCTTGTTTTTCACTTCCGCCATCCCATCGACATGGCCGGTCATGATGTGGCCACCAAGCCGACCGGAAAGAGGAAGGGCTTTTTCTAAATTAACGTGGCTGGAGATGCGCAGGTCGCCAATGGTTGAACGTTTGAGGGTTTCGCTGGCGGCATCAAATTCGGCAAAGCCGCGGCGGACTGTGGTGGCAGTTAAACAAACACCATTGACCGCGACGCTTTCTCCTACCTTTAAGTCGTCATAGAACTTGCCGGCCGAGATCGCCAGCTTCATCATTTGCTGCAGTTTGATGACCGAGGCAACTACGCCAATTTGTTCAACAATACCGGTGAACATGACTATATTTTATCACGAAACAAGAGGTTTGAAAACCGCGGAAAACTAACATTGCCTAAGATATGTCCCGAGGATGCCATTAATGAATTTAGCCGCTTCGCCGCTGGAATACTTCTTGGCTAATTCGACCGCTTCATTAATGACTACAGACGGGGGTGGATCTTTGGCTTTTAATTCGTAGAGAGCCAGGCGCATAATGCTCCGATCAACCTTGCTAATTCGTTCCAGCGGCCAATCGATCGCCAGTTTTTCAATGATTTTGTCGTTGGCCTCTCTTTCTTCCCAGGCTCCCAGAGCTAACTTATGGGAGAACTCTTCCGTTTCGGGGATAAATTTTTCGTCTTCAATTAAATTTTTGACCGCTTCTTCAATCCCACTCCCGGCGATCTCCGCTTGGTAGAGCGCCTGCATCGCTAGCCGTCTTGAAGTCGATCGTTTACCCATTTATTTTCCTTGTCCTTTTTTGGAACCAGGTTTGCTGTTCCAAATTCATAAATCTTATCCCAAACAGATCAAAAACATTCCTCCGACCTAAAATATTCGGCATATTATCATTTTCAGCGATCGCAACCTCGATCAATTCGGTATGCTTTCCTATCAGAACATCCATGTTATGGACATAAGCATTAATGTGATTTGGCCCTATCCCTTTTAGGCGGATCTTTTTCCCTTTATTAAGATCATGCCCAAACAACTCACCAAAACTTCTCATCATTATACTTACGTCCGCGCCAGAGTCAACATACATTGTTAGAGCTCGCCAAATAAATGACCTAACTCCCCACCGCAAGCGGTGGGGTATCTTTAACTTTACTGGAACCTGCGACTAAAAGTCGCGGTTCCAGTCTCCTTTTTATTTTGTTTGGAAACCGCGAAGTTCATTCGCTGGTTTCCAAACATTCAAACTTTTCCACGCCTCCCCTTCGACCCTTAAGGTACCCGCGCCGCAAGCGGCGGGGATATCGCTTGATTATTCTTATCAAGAATATGGATTTCCGCAACTGGCCGTTTTACTATCCCAAAAGATTCAGATGATTCCTCATGCCAATTGTATTTGATCATAGAAGGAGACATTCTTCAGAAGGTATGACCGAAAGCAGTGGTTCTTGGCCAGGATGCTTTTTTTGTGATCTATTATAAGCTTCAACAGCGTCTTTACCAACACTTACATCTTTTTTGACAATCGCCACAACTTTACCCGCATATTTTTGCTGCAAGCTTGGCATATGCTTTCCCAGCCAAATAAAATCCTGGTGTTTTCTTTGTTCTTGTGGGACCATGATATTATGATAGCATAAAAAACGTTCTAAATCCGCCCTTCCCTATAAGCCATCCAGCGGTCTTTTATCTTCTGGTCTTCGACAGAGAAACAAAAATACTGAAATTTTCCCGACTTTCTAACGATAATATTATAACAGATATTTAAACTAAAAGGAGTAATTAATTGACTATTTTAGGCCAAAGCATTGCTAATCAGGTTAAACGGACATTACCAGTAACTTCTCTACCTAAGGGAGAATTTCGCTATTCTGTTCAGCTCTCTGAATTGCAGCCATTTTTACAAAAGTTATCAGGCAACGATCTGGCTTTATTGAAAAGGCGAATGACTTTTTCTTTGGAAAGGGCTCGCGAAGATACCAGATCAGTCGTAATTTTGCTAGAACAGCCAATTGAGCTAGAAGGCCAATTGATCTCTTCCTTAAGGCTTAAAGGGGTCTTTCCACAATCTGAAAACGGCAAAGTAAAACCGTATGTCGATGGCGCTGGCTATAGTGTGACTAAAGTTGAGCCGATCAGTAGCACGAGAATAAGAGGCAGGAAAGAGCGAAAATCTACTGAATTTTCCGCCTCTGGCACCATGGGTCATCCAGGGTTTCCCAGGAAATACTGGCAGCTTTACAACTTGGTCCAGCCATAACCGATCTCCCTTTAGGCTTTGGCCTTTTTGAAGACCTGCACTTTAATGACGAGCCAGTCGGTTTTATGATCTACGGCATGGAAAGAAAAACCGACCAAAGATTGACCCCCTTGGCGACCAAAGCCGTTTTTCTTGGGAAAAAAGTCCTGGCCAGAAAATGCGGTAGTTTGATGGAAAAGGCCGGTTTACTTTTAAGGCAAACCCACGAAACAGGGCTCTTTCATCTAGCGCCTCATTTAGGGAATTATGGCATTAATCCAAACGGTGTCCGGCTGCTCGATTTAGACACAACCCTTTCTTTTGCGGCCGTACCAGCTGAATTACGTTTTGCCTATTTCTATCTAGATTTAAGTAAAGCTCTAGGTCATTTATATAATTTTTCAGCCATCTTACCGAACGGTCAACAAACAACTTATCTTTCCCTGATCACTCTTTTACCCCACTTTTTATGGGGTTGTTTTAAAGGGGATACTTCTAATCCTCTGCTAGCCAAAATCAAAAGTTATTACGATGGCTCATTCGATTGGCAAGCAGCCGGGGATTTTAGTTCTGTTTTTGGTTTTCCCGATTGTTTCCAAAGTATTGGAAAACCTGATTTTAGCTCTTTTAGCTTTGGCTTGGTTCGCCCGCGCATTGCTCTAGAAGGTTTTGAGTGTCTGGCACCGGAACAAACCGAAGTTGATTTAAAAGATTATCGCAGTAATCCGTTCTTTAGCCTCTTTTATGATGCGCTAGAGAGAACTTTAGTTACTTGGTCGACGTCCCAAAATGTTCTTCGATGAACTTAGTTGTCGCTTCGCCGCGGCGGAAGGCGCCATTCTTTAAGACTTTACTGTGGAAAGGGATAGTCGTGGCGATCCCATCAACCACATATTCGTCAAGCGCCCGTTCCATCCGCTGGATTGCTTCTTCCCGATTTTTTCCCCAGACGATCAGTTTAGCGATTAATGAATCGTAATGTGGTTGGATCATATAACCGGCATAAGCATGGCTATCGATCCTGATCCCCGGCCCTCCAGGGGTATGATACGCTTTGATCAGGCCTGGACACGGCATAAAGTTCTTTTCATGATTTTCGGCATTGATCCGGCATTCGATTGAATGTCCTTGGTATTTAACATCGCCTTGCTTGATCTTTAATTTTTCGCCGGCGGCGATCAATATCTGTTCTTTAACAATATCAATATTTGTGATCATTTCGGTTACCGGGTGTTCAACCTGGACCCTGGTATTCATCTCCATAAAATAAAAATGGCCGTGTTTATCAAACAGGAATTCAATTGTCCCAGCGCTATAATAATGAACCGCTTTAGCCGCTTTAACTGCCGCTTCGCCAATCTTGCGCCGTAAACGGTCATCTATTACCGGTGACGGTGATTCTTCTACTAGCTTCTGATGCCGCCTTTGGATCGAACAATCCCGTTCTCCCAAATAAATAGTATTGCCGTATCGATCAGCCAATAACTGGACTTCAATGTGTCTTGGATCTTCAATAAATTTTTCAATATAAACTTCAGCATTGCCAAAAGCCGCTTCGGCTTCGGCCCTGGCAGTTCTCATTAGATGAATAAATTCTTCACTCTTCCAAACCACCCGCATCCCCTTCCCACCACCACCGGCAGTCGCTTTGATCACCACTGGATAACCAATTTTATCGGCCACAGCTTTAGCCTCTTTTTCATCGGCAATGGTCCCGTCTGACCCGGGGACAGTTGGCACGCCTGCTTTAGCTACGGTCTTGCGGGCAGTCGCCTTGTCTCCCATTCTTTCCATCGCTTCGGCCGGCGGTCCAATAAATACTATTTTGTGATCGGCGCAGATATTGGCAAATTTTGAGTTCTCGGAGAGGAAGCCATAACCGGGATGAATCGCGTCAACGCCTGCTACTTCAGCCACGCTGATTATCCCCGGAATATTAAGGTAGCTTTTGTTAGGAGCTGGAGGACCGATGCAGAAAGCCTCATCGGCAATTTTTACATGGAGAGCGTCTTTATCCGCTTCGGAGTAGACCGCAACGGTTGAAATACCCAGCTCTTTGGCCGCGCGGATTATCCGGACAGCGATCTCACCGCGATTAGCAACTAAGATTTTCTTAAACACGAGAAGTTATGTTACCATGGTCTCAAAAAAATGTCAAAAAGAGCATTAGGAAAGAGATCAGGGTAAAACTCCCGATCGTTATCCAGGCGATCACATTATCAACCAGCCGATTGGTGTGCGCGCCCATCAGCCTCTTATTGTTTATTAACTTGAGGATCACCAAGAAAATGACCGGTAAAACCATGGTATTAAGCGCTTGGGAAGCGGTTAAGATAAAGATCATTGGAAAGCTCGGGATCAAGACCAAGATCGTGCAGATCAAGATACAAAATCCGATAATAGAATAAAACACCGGTGCGTCAGCAAAAGAAGCGTTTACTTTCCGCTCTGTCCCCAAAACTTCGGTCAAAGCGTAAGCTGTCCCCATCGAAATGACACAAACACCCAAGAGCGACGCGTTGAGCAAACCCCAAGCAAAAAGATGTTTTGCAAATTCGCCCAGGAAAGGGCCTAAAGCTTGGGCCGCGTCAAGCGCGTTTTCGATCCTGATCCCTTTTATATAAAGAGTCGCCGCGCAAGAAATGATAATGAAATAAGCCACAAAGTCGGTCCAAAAAGCGCCGAACAAGACATCCAGCCGAGCGCTTTTAATGTGTTTCTTATCTACCCCTTTATCGACAAAGTAAGATTGGATAAAAAATTGCCCCCAGACCGTCAAGGTCGTCCCGATCAAAGCGGTCGCGGTAAAAATATATTCGCGGTTAAGGGGAAGATATGGGACAAAACTCCCCTGCAGCATGGCCGGGATATCTGGCCTAGCGATAAGACCGTTGATCACATAACAAAAGAACAAGATACATGAAGTTAGAAAGATGTTTTGGACAAAATTAAAACTCCCTCGCACAATAATGTTCCAAACTAAAAGGGAAAAGATCGGGACAAAAATAACGCGGGGAATGTGGTAAATGTCAGCAACTGAAGCGATACCCGCGACATCAGCCAATATATTGGAAAAGTTAGTAATAAAGACCAGGCCGATCAAAAACAGCGCGAATTTTAGCCCTAACCTTTCGCGGATCAAGTCACCTAAACCCTTACCTGTCACCACTCCCAGCCTCATCCCCATTTCCTGCGTAACATATAACAATACCGTGATCAATAAAAGGATCCACAGCATCCGGTAGCCAAAATGAGCGCCAGCGACTGAATAAGTAGCAACACCGCCGGCATCGTTGTCAGCTGTCCCAGTTATGATCCCAGGCCCAATGACCGAGAAAAAAATAAGCAGCCGGATCCGCCAATAGGGCCAATTCTTCAGCTTCATCCGAGCATATTCCTTTTTCGGCGCGAGATCGGCGGCATCACAAGATCCATCACGTCATCAACCGTCACGATCCCCATGATCTTCCCGTCTGGATCAACGACCGGCAGTGCCAGCAAATTATATTTAGAGATCAAAGCCGCCACTTCGCGCTGGTTCATTTTGGGGGAAATCGTGATCGGGTCCTTGATCATGATTTCCGTGATCGATTTGTTCGGCGGCGCGACGATCAAGCTCCGGAGCGATAAAATACCGACCATTTTCCCAGCTTCATCAACCACGTATAAGTAGTAGATCGTTTCCGCTGTCGGCGCGTTTTCGCGAAGCCACTGGATGGCCTGTTCAACCGTAAAATGTTGATGGATAGCGACAAACTCCGTCGTCATCAGCCCGCCGGCTGTTTCATCTTTATGTTTAAGGAGCTCCCTAACCTGCCCGGCTCTTCGCACTTTCATCAGGCGGATGAGCTCTTCGGCTTTTTCCGGCGGCAAGTCGCCCAGAATATCGGCCGCTTCATCAACCGGCATTTTCTCAAGGATATTTAAGGCTTTCTTGGTATCAAGCTTAGTAATCAAAACCGAAGCCAGCATTGGCTCCAATTCATGAAGGGCTTCGGCCGCGGTCTTTTCTGATAATGAAGATAAGATCTTTGATTTATCTTCCGACTTTAATTGGGAAATGACCTGGGCAACATCCGCCGGATGCAGGTCTGTGACAGATTTTGTGGGGATCGCTATCCTTCCCCCCGAAAGATTTTGGACATGGTCCCAGCCGATCAACTGGTCGGGTATTTTCCTTCCTAACTTACCAACTAACGAACTAACCAACTTCTCCATCCCCAGCCTCCGCAGCATCCCCTTCCACCCTACATCCGCCGCGATCAACCTAACATCTTGATCAACTTTAGCCAATTTCAGGTCGTTAACCCTTATAACGCGCGCGCCCTCAAGATCAACCACCTGCTGGTCGACGACATCGCGCATCAAGAGGACTTCATCGTTTCTTAGTGTGGTATAAACCACCCGGTCTTTGGTTTGCCTGGTTGAAATGAACTGCCGGCCGATCAGGTCTATTTCGCCGATCAGAAGAACTTTATTGCCTTTTTTGCCGTCGGGAGTAACGATCAATAAACCGGTAACTTTGGGGAAAGATTCGCCTAAAGTAATAATAATATCTTTAACTTGGCCGATATTTTCTTGCGACCGATCGACCACTGGGCCGCCGATCAGTTCCGACGCGAACATTTCCGAGAATAAGACCATA
>JBDRLW010000024.1:0-44285 GCA_043812655.1 bacterium
GCCCAGTTAACCGCTTTTTTGACGAAGTTCCGCTCATCGGTCGAATATTTTTCAATTAAAAGAAAGAATGGAAGGAATTTCTCATCTGGCGCTTTTTTATCATGTACGGCCAGGCAAGCCATCATCACAAACCCAGCGCGACGAACAAATTCTTTATTGCTCTTTGTCCACTGTTTGGCTTTTTGGTAGGCGTACGGTGTTTTATCAAACAGGTTCGAACAAACTTGATCACAGATATCCCACGAATCAAAATCTCGAGCCCATTTTTCCATCTGCTTTGTGGTCACCAGTTTATGATCATCAATAAATCCGGCCAATAATCTCGCTTCATGGATTTTGGTCTGCCATAACTCTGCCGCCAGCTGATGGTCCTTCCCTATCTTCTTCGCCATTCCGCGCAATATCGGAATGCTAATCCCTTGAGTATTTTTCGGATTAATCCCAAACCTTGCCATTCCAGCGATGTTTTTGGGGCTGGAGTGTTTCTTGAGCTCTTGAATAATCTCTACCTTATTCATAATTTGTAACTCAAAATATTATATAATATAATTCACATAATGAAAGGAGAAAATACAACTATGATATACGGATTAGCTTTTCTTGGCGCGGCGGTTTATTACATCCAGCGGGCAACCTCTTTTGCAGCCGGGGTGATCGGCATATTGAAAGCTATGGTTTGGCCGGCAGTTTTGGTTTATAGGTTGCTTGAGTTCCTAAAGATATAACTTCCAAATCACATGCGCCAAATTACAAACAATTCCAAATACCAAAAGTTTAAATAATTAAACGAATATCTCGTCACTTCAATTTGTTTTCATCGTGGCAATAAAGTTGTTATAGGACTACATCATGACTGATGAAAGCCCCAAATTACAAATGCCAAATGACAAACAATACCAAAGTAACAATAATCCAAATAATAAACAACCCTATGACCTGGAAGAACGGACACTTACATATGCAAAAGCCGTAAATGAATATGTTAAGAAATTACCCTGGAACATTTCAAACAGTGAAAACGGCAAACAATTAGTTAGGGCGGCCGGATCGGTTGGGGCTAATTATATTGAAGCCAATGAAGCGCTAAGCAAGAAAGACTTTGGCCTGAGAATAAAAATCTCTCGTAAGGAAGCGAAAGAAAGCCGCTACTGGCTTTTTCTCACTGAGCCAAACAAAACCAAAATTATTATAAAAGATAAATTAATTAAAGAAGCTGGAGAATTAACAAAAATACTTAGCGCTATCCTTCTAAAATGTACCTATTTTAAGTTTTAGAATTTAAATTTTGGTATTGTTTGTTATTTGTTGCTTGTTATTTGTAATTTACACCCGTATCTTTGATTTTCCCCGTCATATCTGATAATATTTCACCCATGGATCTTTCCAAACTCTCATACCCAGAAATCGAACAGCTCGCGCAGAACTGCACCAAATGTCAACTAGCCAAGGGCCGGACAAAAGTCGTTTTTGGTAATGGTCCTGTCCCTTGCGACCTAATGCTGATCGGCGAAGCGCCGGGCGCGGATGAAGATATTCAAGGCCTTCCCTTCGTCGGCCGAGCGGGACAATTATTGACGCAAATCTTGGCCTCCGTTGGCATCAAACGGCCGGACAATATTTATATCGCCAACACAGTTAAATGCCGGCCGCCGGAAAATCGGGCACCGTTGCCAGCTGAACAAGCAGCTTGCGAGCCTTTTCTCCAAGCCCAGATCAGGCTGGTTAAGCCAAAAATAATTTTGCTGGCTGGCACGCCGGCGGTTAAAGCGATCCTGAAGATCAATGAACCGATCACCGGCCTGCGCGGTAAATGGTTAAAATTACCAGGGACAGAGATCGCCGTCATGCCCCTCTTCCACCCGGCGTATCTTTTGCGCAACCCGTCAAAAGAAAAAGGAAAACCGAAATGGCTCACCTGGCAAGATATGATCGAAGTCAAGAACGCGCTCGATTATCATAAGAAGGTCGCTCAGCTCGCAAAGGAAGGCACGGCTTAAAATTCAAACTTCAAACTGTAAACTACCAAACAAATCCCAACAAATAATTTCTAAATCCCAAAATTATTGGAAATTGGAGTTTGTGTTTTGATTATTATTTTGAAGTTTGCCGTTTGTAGTTTGAAGTTACACCATGAGTAAAGTTTTCTTCACTAAAGACGTCAACAATGTCGCTTCACTTTTCGACGCCGCGGGATTTAAATCCATTATTTCACCGGAAGATTTTGTCGCGTTAAAAATTCACTTCGGCGAAAAAGGAAATACTGCGTACATCAAACCCGACCGTGTTAAACCGATCATCGATAAAGTCAAAGTGGCAGGCGGACATCCCTTTTGGACCGATTCTAATACGCTCTATAAAGGTTCACGTGGCACCGCGCTTACTCATCTCTCAACCGCTTTTGACCACGGCTATACTTTTGAGAACACCGGAGCCCACGTTGTCATCGCCGATGGCTTGGAAGGGAAACAAAACCATAAGCTCCCAGTTAACCTAAAATATTTCAAGGAAGTTCTTGTCGGTGGGGTCGTGATCGAAAGCGATGCGTTGATCGCTCTGACCCATTTTAAAGGCCACGAAGTCGCCGGGTTTGGCGGCGCCATCAAAAATATCAGCATGGGTTTTGCCAGCCGAGCCGGCAAACAACAGATGCACTCCGACCTTAAGCCTTTTGTTGATGAAACAAACTGTACTTCGTGCGGTAAATGCATTAAGTGGTGCCCGACCAATGCCATTAATTTTGCCGAAAATAAAAAAGCCTTTATTAATCTAAGTAAATGCATTGGCTGTGGCGAATGCGTCGCGGCTTGTCGTTTTGATGCGATCGGCATTAATTGGCAAGGCGAGCCTGATATCGTCCAGAAAAAAATGGCCGAGTATGCTTACGGTATCACCAAACACTTTAAGCATAAAACAGCGTTTATTAATTTTATTACCGATGTCTCACCCAATTGCGACTGCTTCCCCAATAATGACACGCCGATCATTCCAGACGTCGGGATCTTAGCCTCAAGCGACCCAGTGGCGATCGATCAAGCCAGCATCGATCTGGTCAACAAATCCGCCGGCAAAGATATTTTACGGGAAATCCACGGAGTCGATTGGAGCGTCCAACTCAAATATGCCGAAGAGATCGGCTTAGGTAGCAGAGAGTACGAGCTTGTGGTAAAATGACCGTCGGGCGTTGATCGGTAGCGAAATGGGAATCGTAATGCGAATCGCGTAACGCGTTTCGCCCATCGTTTCACCCTTCGCTACCGCCCAACTCTAATCGCATGATCAGAAAGGACTTACCGTGGACTTTATAAACGAAACTTGGAACAAAGCTAAAAAATTAAATAAAACGATCGTCCTCCCCGAAACTGAAGACGCCAGGGTCCTTAAAGCCGCCGAATTGATCACCAAATCTAAATTAGCTAAGATCATTCTGATCGGTAATAAAGATAATTTTAAGAACGTGGCCGGCGCCGGCGATGTCGACCTGTCACAAACAACCATTATTGATCCCCTAAAATTCGCTAACATCGATAAATACGTCCAGATCTTAAAAGATAAACGTGCCGCTAAAGGAATGACGATCGAAAAAGCCAGACAGCTCCTAACCCGCGATTACCCCTACTTTGGCGCGATGCTGGTTGCCCAAGGTGATGCTGATGGGATGGTCTCTGGAGCGACACATTATACGGCCGATACTTTACGCGCGGTCATCAATTGTATTGGCAAAGCGCCTGGCCAATCGATCATCTCCAGTTTCTTTGTGATGGTCTTGCCAGACAACAACTTTGGTGAAAATGGTGTTTTATTTTATGCTGACTGCGGGATCATTCCCAATCCAACAGCCGAACAATTGGCTGATATCGCGATCCAGACCGCGGATTCCTTTAAAAAGCTGATCGGCACTAACCCTAAGGTCGCGATGCTCTCTTTTTCAACCAAAACTTCGGCTGTCCATCCTGATGTTGATAAAGTGATCAACGCGACCAAAATAGCTAAAACCAAAAAACCGGATCTTTTACTTGATGGTGAATTACAACTTGATGCCGCCCTGATCCCGCAGATCGGTATCCGCAAAGCTCCGGGCAGCCTGGTCGCCGGCAAAGCCAATATTTTGATCTTCCCTGACCTTGATGCCGGCAATATTGGTTATAAAATAACGGAACGACTGGCCCACGCCCAGGCATTTGGCCCGCTCCTCCAAGGTGAAGCAAAAGTTGTGAATGACCTATCGCGCGGCTGCAGCGTTGAGGATATCGTGAATATTACGGCAATTACCGCGGTCCAGGCGCAGTAGTTTTCTCTGGTTCTAAAATTAGCTGAAATTTATTTCTCCAGATGTTGATAGATTAGCGGATAAGCTTTAAAGTTTATCTTTTTATGTCAAACCTTTTATTAAAGAAGCTTGGTTTTGCGCAACCGACTCGCCTTGCTTCTCATCCCAGAATGCCCCGCGAGCGCACGGTTAGTTCCGGGCAACTACAGGCTAGCTGCCAGATGTTAATCAACTTGGGTATCCCGCCAACACAGCAAATCACTTGCCATACTTCTAATAAGGGTTCATCTATTTTTAATAATTCCCGCGATAAAAGGCCTTTGCCGCCAGCGGTAAAAGCGCACGAAGTTGCCGCTTGTCCTGTCTGTGAACAGATGAAGACGCCGGTTTGGACCTGGCGTATGACTGGAGGCAAACTATTGTCCGCTTACCGGCCGGACCGTCCGCACCTGCCCGAACAGGTCAACATCCCGCTTTCGATGCTGCATAAAACTAATGTTCGCGATCTCGAACCAGCTGAATTTATCGCGACACTCCTTTTTGCCCGGCAGATCATTAATGAACAGATCATGAAGGTCCCGGGCTCCGATCCGGTCGCTTATATCCATCTGGGAGCGGTCGGCTCTTCGATCGTCCATCCGATCATGGTGATCGGCAGTATTATTTCAACCGCGATCTACAGCAGCCGTCTCCGTTTTGAATCATCAGCCTATTATTGGGAACAACAATTAACGCCGCGGGACATCATCTGGGAATCAAACCGGGAGATAATTGAGGGGAAACTTAGTTCCTGCTTAATAAGTAAGATCGGCGGTAATCACAATATCAACCGCGGCTGGCTCCTCCACTCGCCTTTTACGCCTCTTTCACCATTTCATGTCAGGATCAGTGCTCTCCAAGAAGGGACTTATAACCTTTCTCGGCTTTCCGACGACCAGATCGTCTCGCTCGGCTATTCGATCTGGCTGGCCCTCAACCTGCTCGGTAAATTGACCGATGCCCAGGGTTATCAGGCCTTTAACAACTTCTCCATTAATTTTGAAATGCTTCCGCCCGGAAAGGACCGGGAGTGTACAAAAGCGCGGATGTACGTCGATATTGTCCCCCAAGAAAGCCGGTGGGCAAGCATGGAGATCATCGGTTTACCGATCACTTTCCACCCTGATACTGTCGCTTCGATCTTAAGGGAACAGCTCCCTTCCCACGAAACTTTACCGATCGAAAATATAAGCCAGTTGCCCGACGCCTCCGTCACTCAATTATCCCAATTAGACGCTTCTTTTGACCACTTCGGCCTCCGTCCTTTAAAACGCTTCATCCGCTTCGACGCCAAAACAGATACACATTGGGTCTCGACCGAAAGCGGTGATATCCGAATAGAAACGCGTTACAAATGGATCGAGCATCCTTTGGGCTCCTGGACCACTTTAATCGTCCCTGAAGGCTGGAGTTCTGGAGTCTCTCAAATTGATTATCCTTCCGCCTTTCGGCCCAGCGAGGAAAAATGTTTCGCTTGCGATCCTACCAATCTCGCCTATCCGCACTATCAGCTGGAAATAAAACCCGGGGTTAAGGTCAAATTAGTTACTAATGCCTTTGGTTTTGCCGGCGGAAGCAAAGTGGTTGATGACCAGCCGTTTTCCGGAGAAGTTGAAGTCCTTTTAGGAGGTGACCTTGCAGAACTCTCGACCTACCCTTCACATCTTCTTGCCTTCGCCCCGGAACATATCGTTAACCTAGGCCAGATCAAAAAAGAACATATTCGGGCGATCATGCGGATCTGGCACTCTGCCGCTTTGCAATTATTCGGCAAGAATCAGAACAATGATCGTTTAGCTTGTTTTATTAATTTAGGCGTCGAGGCTGGCGCTTCACTGCCCCATTTCCATACCCAAATGGTAGAGATCCCAGCCAATGCCGCCGGGATCATTGAGAACCAAATAGCACTGGTGGACGCCGAGGGAAGATTGATCATTGATGAGAAAGACAATCCCTACAATCGCGCTCAGGGGCTGGCGATCAATCCCGAAAAGATATCCGCCCGCGACCTGATCGGTGAAACGCTGGAAAATCTGCGGCAGAAAAACCTTGTCCTTTTTGAAAATGAAGATCTAGTCGTCCATGTGGAAAGCGCCCCCCGTTTTCCCTACGAAGTTGTGGTCCGCGCTAAACGTCCCGGCGCTAACCAAGTTAAATATTTAACGCCCGGCGAGAGCTCTTCTTTTGCTAAAGCGATGTACTTGGTCAAGTCCGCGTATGAAAAAATGGGGGTCAACGACCTTAATCTTATGGATGAGTCGGCGCAAAATAATAACCGCCGATCTTGCTGGCGCTACGGGGTCCGTTTTATGCCGCGGCGGATCGGAGATAAAGTAAAAAGGATCGGCCCGCTCGACCTCAAAGGGATCTGGCTAGTTCCGGTCTCGCCGGAATTGGCTTGGGAAAACTTGAACAGGATATTGCAAAAGTTGGAGCTTTAACGTCGAGCCCACTCTTTCTCGAATTGTTTGAAGTCGGCCTGTTTTTCTTTGATCTTTTTCCACCACTCCTGGTTAGTTTTATACCAGGCGATAGTTTTAGCCAAACCAGCCTCAAAATTTGTTTTTGGCTTCCAGCCTAATTTGCCGACCTTGGAACAATCGATCGAGTAGCGGCGGTCATGTCCGGGACGATCTTTGACCGATTCAATAAAATCGGCAGACAATCCTAATTCTTTTAAAATAAAATTAGTAATTTCAATATTTTGGCGCTCGTTGCCGCCGCCAATATTATAGACTTCACCAACTTGACCTTCTGCCAAGACTAAATCAATCGCCTCGCAGTTATCTTCAACGTATAACCAATCTCGGACATTCTTCCCATCACCATAGAGAGGCAATTTTTTCCCTTGCAAAGCATTCGTCACAAAGAACGGGATCACTTTTTCCGGGTATTGATAAGCGCCGTAATTGTTTGACGACCGGGTGATGATTACGGGCAAATTGAATGTTTTGAAATAGGAACGGACAACCAAATCGCCACCTGCTTTGGACGCGGCATAAGGCGAGTTGGGACTCAAGGTCGATTCTTCGGTAAATGACCCTTTATCAATACTGCCGTAAACTTCATCGGTCGAAATATGGAGATAACGCTTGACCCCATATTTTTTGACCGCTTCAAGGAGTGTATAAGTCCCATAAACATCGGTTTGGACAAATGAACCCGCTGACATGATCGACCGGTCAACGTGGGTTTCGGCCGCGAAGTTAACGATCATCCCATCCGGTCCCAGCTTAGCCACAGCTTCTTCCACTATTTTTTGGTCGCAGATGTCCCCTTGGACAAAAGAATACTTGGGATTGCTGGAAAGATGTATTAGATTATCGAGGTTGCCAGCGTAAGTCAGCTTATCAAAATTGATCACTTCCCAATCAGGATGCTTCCCCATAATGTAACGGATAAAGTTACTCCCAATAAAGCCAGCGCCACCGGTAACTATCAATTTCATATCTTAATTTTCCCTTCAACTAATAATGAAGCCCGTTCTAGCGACTCAAATGTCCCCGCGTCGCTCCACCAACCGCTAATGACATCAAAAGTCAGGTCTCCCTTCTTGGCATACCATTGGTTAACATCAGTAATTTCTAATTCACCGCGGCCAGAAGGTTTTAGCTTTTTCACCATCTCAAAAACAGTCGCATCATAGAAATAAATACCAGTCACCGCGAAATTTGTTTTTGGTTTTTTTGGTTTTTCTTCGATCGACAGGATCTTGTCCCCTTTAATTTCGATCACGCCAAACCGGTGGGGATCAGAGACTTCTTTAACTAAGATTTTTGCCCCGCTCTTCTGCGCCTGGTAACTTTCGGCAAAATCCTTGAGGCTGTCCTGAAAAATATTATCGCCTAAAATAACGCACATCCGGTCATCACCCACAAAGTTCTCTGCCAGTCCAAGCGCTTCGGCGATCCCACCCGCCTGATCTTGGACTTTATAGGTAAATCGGCAGCCAAATCCCTTGCCGCTTCCCAGTAAATTAACAATATCACCCATATGGTCAACTCCGGTGACGATTAAGATCTCCTCAACTCCAGCTCCAACCAGCTTTTCGATCGGATGGTAGATCATCGGTTTTCTGCCCACTGGCAAGAGATGTTTATTCGTCACCTTGGTCAAAGGATTAAGCCTTGACCCGGTTCCGCCGGCTAAGATAATTCCTTTAAGTTTTTCTTTCATCCCTTTTTCCCTCCCAAAACCTTCTTCTGAACAGCGATCAGATGTTCGATCCCTTTCTCGGCCAGATCAACTAAATGGTTCATACTTTTCTTAGAGAAAGGAACACCTTCGGCTGTCCCTTGGACTTCAACTAAGTTACCAGATTCGGTCATCACCACGTTCATATCGACTTCGGCGCTGGAATCTTCAACATACGGCAAGTCAACGACCGGCGTCCCATCGACGATCCCAACGCTGACGGCCGCGATATATTCATTGATCGGATCAGCTTCTATTTTTCCCTCTTTAAGTAAGTAGCTGACCGCGTCATGCAGCGCGACGAACGAACCGGTGATCGAAGCGGTCCTGGTCCCGCCATCGGCTTGGATCACGTCAGCATCGACCAAGATCGTCCTTTCACCTAATTTCTTGAAGTCAACCACTGACCGGAGGGCCCGGCCAATTAATCGTTGGATCTCTTGTGTCCGCCCTTTTTGTCCCCTGGTTTCTCGCTGCGAGCGGGTATTGGTCGCCCCTGGGATCATCGAATATTCAGCCGTTACCCACCCTTCGCCGGAATTCCGCTTATGGTCAGGAACTTTTTCCTGGATAAAAGCGGTGCAGATCACTTTAGTCTCACCCATCTCGATCAAAACCGAACCATGAGGATGCTTTAAATATTTTCGGGTTATTTTAACCGGGCGCAGTTGAGTCGGTTGCCGGCCGTCAGCTCGCTTCATTATTTCCTTTTAACCGGTCACGCCCAGCTTTAACTGTCCGCAAGATCCTGGTCGAAGTCGCTTCAATATTAGCCAAGACCTCATCAGCATATTTATCGGCCCCATCCCTTATTTCCTTGGCCATCTGATAGGCTTGCTCAATTACTTCGGCCGCTTTATTTTCACCGGTCGGCTTTGGCTGGAGTTCGGAGACTTCAACTTTTTCTGTAACCTCTCCACCCTTGCTCCCGATCGCTTTCCTGGCATAATCAGACCCGCCCTGGACAACCAAGCGGATCTTATCGATCACCTTTAACAACTCGTCCTCGTTGACCATCACCTTTTTTGAGAACGGGATCTTTGAACCATCCAAAACTATCGACTCAAGAGTATCCAATAATCCTAGAATTTCCATTTTTTTGCTCCTTTTTTTAGGCGCTTGGCCACTGGGGCTGGCACAAGGCCGGCAATATCTCCGCCAAGTTTGGCGATCTGTTTAACAAAACTGGAACTTAAATATGAATAACGGTAATCGGTCATCAAAAAAACTGTTTCAATTTCCGGCGCCATTTTCCGGTTGGTCAGCGCCATTTGGAATTCATAATCAAAATCAGACACCGCCCGCAATCCTCTAATAATTGAACCGGCGCCTTTGGCTTTAACGTAATCAACTAACAGCCCATCAAAACTCTCGACCTTAACATTTTGGCAATGGGCGACCGCTTCTTTGATCATGGCTAACCGTTCTTTAAAAGAAAAGCGTGGTTTTTTTTCTGGGTTGTGGATAACAGCGACAATAACTTCGCCAAAAAGCTTGGCCGCTCTCTCTATCACATCAAGATGTCCGTTAGTGATCGGGTCAAAACTACCCGGATAGATTGCTATTTTCATAAAATGATAAAACTGTCTCCCCGTAACGCGCGTCCCTAAACTTTTTTAACTTGCCAAAAGATTCGTCGATCTTATGCTGGCGCCGGTGTTCCGCGATCACAACTCCCTTTGGCGCTAACACATTTAATTCCGCTAACCGTTTAGCCGCCTTTTCAAGCGCTGGGCTTTCGTAGGGAGCGCCAAGGAAAATAATATCGAACTGCGCCCCTTTGCCGCCTAAAATATCGATCGCCCTCACCGCGTCAACCGCGAAAACTTCGGCTCGGTCATGAAAACCGGTCAACTCAATATTTTCCCTGATCAATTTGACCGCCGGTCGGCTTAGTTCAACAAAGATCGCGATCTTGGCCCCGCGCGACAGGGCTTCGAGTCCCACCGCTCCCGTCCCCGCGAATATATCAAGGAACCTCGCCTCAACATTTTTTTCGGCCAGGATATTAAAAAGAGCACTCCTGGCAAAATCAGTTAAAGGTCGCACGCCCCGATCGTTTCCGGGGGTTTTCAACCTTTTTCCTTTGGCTTTCCCAGCGATTATGCGCACTGATTGGTTCTTTCTCCACGAGTTCCGCGGCCGCGGAGCGCGCTTCCCGCAGGATTTTCTCGTCCCTTATTATATCAGCCACCCTAAAGTTTGGCAAACCAGATTGGCGCGAGCCAAAGAGCTCTCCCGGGCCCCGCAACCTTAGGTCTTCTTCGGCAATTTTAAAGCCGTTTGTCGTCTCAACCATCACTTTGATCCTGGCTTTAGCCTCCGGGGTTTTTGGGTTAGCGACCAAGAAACAAAAGGATTCCTCACTCCCCCGCCCAACCCTTCCCCGCAATTGGTGGAGCTGGGAAAGGCCAAACCTCTCGGCGTGCTCGATCATCATGATGGTCGCGTTCGGCACATCGATCCCCACTTCGATCACGGTGGTCGAAACCAGAACATCAATTTCCTTATTTACAAATTGCTTCATGATCTTGTCTTTATCGGCACTCAAGAGCCGCCCGTGAATCAACCCAACTTTAAGGTCAGGGAATATTTCTTTTTGCAGATGTTCGGCCGTTGATTTGGCTGCTTTTAGGTCAAGCTCGCTAGATTCTTCAACCAATGGACAGACGACAAACACCTGCCGCCCTTCCTTGACTTTTATTCTAATAAAATCATTTGCTCCCTGCCGTTTCGCTTCAGGAACATAATAAGTTTTGATCTTCGTCCGGCCGGGCGGTAATTCATCGATGATCGAGCGGTCGAGATCGCCATATAAGATCAATGCCAATGAACGAGGGATTGGTGTTGCCGTCATAACCAAGAGATGCGGAGTTGTCCCTTTTTTTATTAGCTTGGCCCGTTGCTCAACCCCAAACCGGTGTTGTTCATCGATCACCACTAATCCTAACTTCCTAAATTTAACTTTTTCTTCAAGGAGAGCGTGAGTGCCAATAATTAGATCCGCCTCTTGCAGTTCTTCCCTTTTTTTATCAGAGGAAACAGACGAGGTTAAGATCTCCACTTTATAGCCAAGACCAGCAAACAATTCCTTCAATTTCCCAAAATGTTGCCAAGCCAGAATTTCCGTCGGGGCTAGGATCGCTGCTTGATAATCGTTTTTGAGAGCGATAAAAGTCGCGTGAGCCGCCACAATTGTTTTCCCTGAACCAACATCCCCTTGCATCAGGCGATTCATCGGCCGACCGCTAGAAAAGTCGCTAAAGATATCGCTTAAGACATTAGTCTGTGAGTTGGTTAGCTGGAAAGGAAGGGAAGAAATAAACATTTCTTTCATTTCATCCGTTACTTTAAATCTGGGACCCTTTAACTCTTCCTTAAATTGTTTGTGCCGAAGCAATAGCCCCAACTGGAAAACAAACAGCTCTTCATAAGCTAAATATTTTCTCGCTTCTTCCGCTTGTTTGAGGTCAGCCGGTTCATGGATAGCCAGGAGCGACTTTTTGATCTTTTCATCCTCAATTTCAATTAAATAATTATCAAGTACTGTTTTCATCACTAGACGGAGTTTTTTGGGGTATAATCCTTGTGTTAATGGATATTTTGGGACGATCTTTAGATTTTCCCCTGTATCGACTTCAAAATCCTTGACCGTAAGCTGGAGCAGGCCATCGTAAGTCGAATACTCAACCTTGCCAGAAACGATCAGCTTCATCCCCCGGCGAAAAAGTTTGGTTAAATACGGCTGGTTGAACCAGATCGCCTGGATTGTCGCGGTTTTATCGCTCAAATAGACTTTAATGATCGAAAAACGGTTACGCGTCACTTGGGAGTCAATATCAATTATTTCCCCTTTAATTACCTCCATTCCCGATGGCCGCACCTGGACGATCGGCTTCATCTGCCGCCGGTCTTCATAGTCGCGGGGAATCAAATAAAGGAGGTCTTGGACGCTATTTACCCCTAATTTACCGAATATTTTAGCCAGTTTAGGGCCAACTCCTTTAACGTATTGGATAGGGGTTTCCAGCTTGTTGTTTGACATTAAGACTTTTATTCTACCACAAAATATGTATACTTATTTCATAATGAGTAGAAAATGCGTAATTTGCAGTAAAAAAACAAAGATGGGGATGAGTGTTTCCCATTCGAACCATAAGACAAAACGGGAATTCTTGCCCAATTTGCAAAAGATTTGGATTCTTTTAGGTGGTAAAAAGGTCAAAGATTACGTCTGCACCAAATGCCTCAAAGCCGGTAAGATCAAAAAAGCGGTCTAAATATTCACGCTGCCAAAAAACCAGTCTGTTCTTTTCCGTTTAAAAACAAAACTTTCAATTTATCAAAAACCCCTACTCTTCCCAAAACATTTGGGACTTCGTCGTTGCGGCAAATCGCCACTTTTGTTTTTATAACTATATTGCCAATTTTTAATTCCAGGTTATGGAGAAAGGTTTTTATCTCCCCTTTGCCAAATCCCCTAAATTCCGCTGGACGACCAGCTTCAACATCTAAACCAAGCAATTCCCCATAACTTCTCCGAATAATTGTTACATCCGCGCCAGAATCAACATAAAGTGTTAAGGGATGCCATTCCCCCCTGGTGTCTTTAATATAAATTTCAGCAATTGGACGTTTGATCTTTCCGAAAATCTGGGAGGCTTCTTCTCTCCAGTTAAAAACGATCATAAGATGAGGCATTCAGTTGAAGGAACAACATCAAGAAGCGGTTCATTTTGCGGAAACCGTTTTTTAGCCTGATTATATGCCAAGCCGGCAGTCTTACCCATCCCGGCAATTTGTTTATTAACCACAGCGATCCATTTGCCAGAATGTTTCTTTTGCAATTTGATCATGTTTATAAGCAACCATTTATAATCTTTGTCGATTCTTTCTTTCTCTTCCTTAATCATTATTAATCACCTCTAGAAATTTATTATACCATGTGATAGTTAACCACACCAAATGCCTCAAAGCCGGTAAGATCAAAAAAGCGGCTTAAAGGTTTTAAAAATTCAGTTTTCCACCTCAAATTCCCCTGAAATATTTCTGTTTTTTCTTCGATATATACATAGAGGCCCAGTGACTAATGATATATCACGTTAACTTACGTCTTGGTCAAATTACCTTTGAGCCACAAATAATGGGATCCCGATCTGACCCATTATTTAGAGTGACAAACATTCTTTTCTGTCCCCGCTTCGGAGATAGAAAGGTGTTTGGCCGGGCCGTTTTTGTAAAGCCCTCAGCTGAGGTTCAATTATACTTTGACCCTCGGATGTTAGATTATGATTTTGGTAAATATGCCGTAGTTAATAGACCTCAAGTCCCTGCTGGTAAAATATTCCAACCAGCGTTTGGCCTTCCCCTAAAAGAGATTGTTACGGCCAATCCAGGAGTTATTGCCGCCTGCAACGCTGAAAACACTTGGAGCTCAAATAATATCGTTGTCATAGATAGGAAAGTCCAAAAAAGAACTGGCTGCGGGGTAAACACTTCTGATCTGGTTCATCCAACAGGGATTTTTTCTGTTTTAGTTCTAGACTATGGCCAAAGAAGTGTCAGAATTGTTGAGCTTAAGGACGGGGAACCAGTTCAACCGATTAACTTTCAAACTGGCGTCCATGGGCCTTTATTAGTAAAGGACAAACAACCAGTTGAAAGGCCTCTACTTCAGTCTCCTTTGCGCACAAAACCGGGAGAAGTTAATTGGGATCCAAATAATACCTATTCGGCTATGACTGCGGCCGGCATCATGCCAACGGGAGAATTAGTTTTTTTCGTCATGGCTGGCAATCCGGAAACCAACAATGAATGTAATATCTACGAGTTTGCCCAAGTTTTTGCTAAATTAGGAGTAAGTGATGGCTGTTGGATGGGCGCCAGCGGCGATAGCGGTCTATATACTCGTCTCACCTCTTCAATAAATGATGAACAAAATTGGATAATAGGAAAAGCAAGAAATTCTAGTAGTATGGGACAGATGTTTCCGCCTGGAAAACGTCCTCTAAATATTGCTTTCTTAGTCAGAGAAAATTAATTATCCCCTACCCCTGCCCCTCCGGTTTCTTGTATCGCTGCGTCGCTAATTCGTCCATGAATTTTAATTCCAGGTCATTCATCACCTTTTTATACTGGTCGAGTTTTTTTTCTTTATGCTTTTCCATGATCTGCTTGTCTTTCATCGATTCGACAAGCCTCGCCCGCTGCTCCTCAAGTTTTTTACTGGCTTCGATCACTTTTTCTACCTGGTCGTCAAGATCGGTCTTTAAGATGTCAATGTGGGCCCGGCGGCGGATCACTTTGGAAAAATCAGAGATCGGCCCTTTTTTAAAGACCCCGCGGAGTTCTTCCTCTTTACGTCTTTTATTCTCTTTAATCGCTTCTTCTTTCTCTTTTTCGGTCAGGTATTCCCGGTTCTTTTCGGCAAACTTTTCCTGCTCTTTTTTCTCTTTAATTTCCCGGACTTTTAAGACGGTTTCTAACCCGTATTTGAATTTTTTGCCCGCTTTTTGTTGTTTTGCCATTTTTTCTTCCTAACAAACTAACCAACTAACAAACTTACTAACTAAATATGGAGATCAGCCGATCGACAGTTTCTTGGAAGTCAATCTTTTCAAAGGTCCCCTGTTTCAAGAAATCATTAACCTGTTCGATCTTGGATAAGGCATAATCGATCTTCGGGTTGCTCCCTTTAACGTACGCGCCGATATTGATCAGGTCTTCGGCTTCAGCATACCGGGCTAACACCTCGCGAAGCTTGCCTGCGGCCGCTTTTTGTTCATCATTGACCAAGTTGACCATGATCCTGGAAACGCTCTGCGGCACATCGATCGCCGGATAATGGTTCCGCGCTGCCAGGTCACGAGATAAAACAATGTGCCCGTCAAGGATCGACCGGGCGTGGTCGGCGATCGGTTCGTTGAAATCGTCTCCCTCTACTAATATCGTGTAAAAAGCGGTGATACTTGCGGATTCTGATGTCCCGGAACGCTCCATCAGCCGCGGCATCAAAGCAAAAACAGACGGAGTATACCCCTTGGTCGTCGGCGGTTCACCAGCGGCTAAACCGATGTCGCGTTGGGCCATCGAAAACCTGGTAACAGAGTCCATCATTAAGATCACATTCTTGCCGCGGTCGCGAAAAAATTCGGCAATAGCGGTCGCCACAAACGCTGCTTTAAGACGGATAAGCGGCGGCAGATCAGAGGTCGCGACAACTACGACCGATTTTTTTAAGCCCTCTTCGCCCAAAGATTCTTCGATAAAATCGCGGACTTCACGTCCCCGCTCACCGACCAGGCAGATAACGTTAATATCCGCTTCCGCATTCCGGGCGATCATCCCCATCAGGGTCGATTTACCGACGCCGGAACCGGCAAAGATCCCGATCCGCTGGCCTTTACCGACAGTCAACATCCCGTCGATCGCCCGAACGCCACAGCGCATAATATCGGTCACCCTTGGCCTTTTCACCGGATCAGGGGGATCAGCATCAAGTGGACAATTGATTTCACCAACAACTGGCCCTTTTCCATCGATCGGCTCACCTAGCCCACCCAAAACCCGGCCCAAAAGATCGTAGCCAACCCTGACGCTAAGCGGATGACCAACAGCGGTTACTTGCGCTCCCGGAGAAATTCCCGCCGTCGAACCAAGGGGCATAAGAAGCACCCGACTTTCTCTAAACCCAACCACTTCGCCAAAGGAATCCCGATTTTCTTTTTCAATGCGGATAGTGCAAAGGTCGCCGACAGAAACACCCCCGACTTGGGCTTCGATAATCAAGCCAACGACTTGGACAACTTTGCCGATCACTTTGACCATTTCCGCTCGGTCAACCGCCCGGTGGTATTTTTCGTAGTCGATCTGGTAGCTCATTTGTCGTCTTCGCTGGAATTTTGTTTGGTGAGGGATTCTTCAATGGATTTTAACTTGGTCGCAATGCGCGAATCGATAAAACCAAGATTGGTTTCGATCACGCACCCGCCCGGCTCAATATTGGCGTCTTCGATGATCGAAAAACTTTTTACCCCGTCAAGCATGTTCGCCAAACGGTCTTTATAACGCTTGATATATTCGGCGTCTTCCCGGTTGACCTTGATGATGATCTGCTCGCGGTCGGAGATCCGGCCGATCGCTTCGGCGACAATATTCAAAGAGACATCTGGGTGGAGCGAAACCTCGGAATGGATGATCTTCTCGGCAATTTTAAGGGAAAGCCTAAGGATCTCGCCTTCGGAATCTTGTATTATCTTTTTGCGCTCTTTGACCGCTTCGTTCAATGTTGTTAAGGCCTCATTGATCTTTTGCTCAGCTTCTTCATGCCCCTCTTGCCTTCCCTCTTCACGAGCCTCATTCCTGATCGATTCTGCCTCGGCTTGCGCTCGTTCAATGATCTTTTGCGCTTCGCTTTTGGCTTTAGGAATGTCTTCTGGCTTATATTTAATGTCAGCAGTTGGCGTGATTGCCGCTGCTTCACGGCGAGGCGGCAATGGAGCCGCTTCTTCGATCACTATTTCCCCTTTTTCTTCGAGATGGTTCCTTTTAATTAATCCCATTAAAAAATCTTTCCGGCAAACGCCTCTTTTAGTTTAGCTTCTATTTTTTCGGCCAATGGATTAGGCCTGATCGCTTGGGCTAGTTCAGTCACCAAGACTTTTTCCCGCGGCACCGAATTAACGATCCCTTCACGCTCTTCCTCTGACGCGATCTTTGAAAGAAAAGCGATCATCTGGGGCCGCTCATATAAAAGCGCGCCATAAGTTTTTTTCGGCTGGGCATAAACCGGCCGGGGCGGCGGCAACTCTTCAGTTTCATTTTCCGGCAAAGCCAGGTAGCTTTCAAACTCGCCTAAAACTTCTGACAACGCCTCCGGTGACGGCGATGGGAGATGGTTGATCCCCGCGGCGATCAGATCTGCCAATTCATCGGGCAAATAACGGAGGATCTTCCCAGCTACATCGGCTCCCAGGATGGATAAAAATATTGTCGCTTTTTCCCTACCGGTTAATACCATAATTTACTCGCTCAACCATTTTTTTAATAATTCGGCGATCCGCTCTGGGTTTTGGCCCGCTTCTTGGCGAACTCCTTCAAGCTTCGACATTTTCCCCCTTGGGATCGGGGCTTCTTCTACTGTTTGCGGCGGCATTGAAGCTTTTCTCCTCGCCCGCCGGCTGCTGATCACTCCGTAGGCAATTAAACCAATAAGTGTTATAACGCTAAGCCAAAAGACCCTTTCAGCCGTGATCAGCGGTGAACGTTTTTTTATCCCTAATTTTGTTTTAGCCGTTGGTGCTTCATTCGTAGTGACCGCCAGGTGAAAAGGAACCCTCTGGATAATTATCCTATCACCCCGTTTTTTATTATAACCGATCGCCGCCGCTACCGTGGTATAGGTCGCCTCCTTAAGGCTGGGCGTAAAATCCAAGCGATTATCGACCAAAACGACCGAGTAAAGGTTCTTGATCTTCAGGTCTTTGGCCCTGATCTCCGGTTCTTTCGCCGGGGTTATTTCCACCCCGACCTTAACGATCGCGCTATTGATCGGGTAAAACCGGTTGATCAGCTCTTGCGCTTTCCCGGACAACTCCTGTTCAAGGTCTTTTTTAGCTTTTATTTTCAGCAAGATCTTTTCTTCGGTTGTGAGCGCGGTAACACCAGCCGCTTCCGCTGTCACTTCCGGAGTTATAATGGCCAAATTTGGTTTTTTTGGCTCTTCTTTTTTAGGTTCTTCCTTTTTTGGTTCTTCTTTTGGCGTCTCCTCTTTTCTTAAAACCACTTCAGCCGTCGGTTCAACCGGTTTAGCAGCTTCGGTTCTTTCCTTTTCAGCCGGGATCGGAGCGGCCGCCATCCCCTTAACCGATAAGATCTTGCCGGAGTCGTCAACGATCGTCACATTTTCTGGCTGGAGATTTTCGACGCTGCTGGCCACCAAATGGATGATCCCGTTTATTTTTCCTCTGGCCAACTCAAATCCCGGCCGCAACCTGATCATTACTGCCGCCGTAACCGGCGAAGTCGTGGCCGCGAATAATTTTGTTTCGGGAATTACGACCTGGACCCTGACATCATCGATCCCGTCGATCCGGCGGATCGTCCGGGAGAGTTCGCCGGAAATGGCCCGGATCAGCTGGATGCGGCGGTCAAAATCGGTCGCCCCAAGCTTGGAAACATCAAAGATCTCCCAGCCAACTGAACCGCCCAGCGGTAAATTTTTCTCGGCTAGGGCAAGTTTAGCTTGATCGGCTTTTTCCCTGGGGACAGCGATCGATCGGCCTTCATCCCTAATTTCATAAGGGATCGCGACTTCTTTTAGCCTGGCGATAGTATTGGCCGCGTCTTTTAATTCCAGGTTAGAATAAATCACGGAATAGCCAGCATTTTTACCGCCGGCCGGGGCACACCCTCTGACCAAGAAAAAGATCAAAGAAAATATTAAAACCGCCGCCACCCCAGCGACTAAATACACCCTACGAGGATCAAAGCCCCCTGCTTCCGCCATTTATTCACCCCTTTCTTAGATCTGCATCTGCGTTATTTCTTTTAACGTCGTCGAAGCGGCATTCACTGTCGTCACCGCCATAGTCACCATCACGCTCATCTTCGCCTGCTCGACCATTACTGTCTGCAGGTCGGTCTCGCCTTTGGTATATTTTGTCACCAGTTCATTGGCATGGTTCTCCAAACGGCTGACACCATTAAGCGCTTCAACCGCCTTAGAGAGGACATCTTCGAACGGGTTGCCGGTAAAATTTGCTCCTTGCGCCGGAGCTGGAGCCGCAGCGGTCGGCGCCGCCGGCATTTCCGGCATTTGAGCGATCTGATCTTCGCCAAGCAGCTGGGCTAATCTTAGATCGGCATTAACCGGACTAATTCCTGGTGTCATTTTTCCCTCCATTCGTCATTGTATCGATAAAGTATCCTGCATCATCTTCTTAGTCGCGTTAAAAGCGGTAATATTGGCTTCATAAAGTTTGGAAACATAAACCATATCAACCATCTCGGTAGAAAGATTCACGTTTGGCATTGAGACAAATCCACCGGCATCGGCATCGGGATGGCCAGGATTGTAAACCTTTTGGAACGGGGTATTATCTTCAACAATATCAACCACCTCGACCCCGCCTGATTTTTCAGCCAAAGCCGCTTCCGCTTTAGATAATGATTCGCTAAAAGAGAGCGGTTTTTCTCCTATGACGGAGACCAACCGCCGGTAAGGTCCGCCATTGGCCGTCCTGGTGGTATTGATATTGGCAAGGTTAGAAGAGATGAGTTCCATCGTCCGGCGCTGGGCTTCGATCCCATCAACACTGATCTCAAGTGCTTGGTTAAATCCCATTTAAACTTACCTCCTTCCCTGCGTGGCGATCGTCCGCAGGACGTTGATCTTTGACGACATCAGCTTAACCAGCGCGGAATACTTGATCGAGTTTTCGGTCAGCGCCGCTAACTCGTCTTCAAGCACCACTTGATTACGGTCAAGCCTTTTTTCCGCTTTCATTAATTCCTCATTAAATTCCAGCGGGACATACCCTGGTGTTTTGGCATTGGCAATATTCTGCGAGATGACCGCTTGCCGCCCGGTCGCGACCTGCATCGATCTTTCCAGGTCGCCATAAGCCCCGTCAAACATTCCCACTTGTTCTATCATAATTTTGTTTTCTTCTTTAAGAAGCCGACCGCCCGGTCGATCGTCCGGCAAACTTTAGGCCGCGACAACTTTAATTTTTCGGCAATGGTCTTCTGGTTCAAGCCTTTATGGAAAAAAAGCTCCACTATTTTTTTCTCGAGTGGCGGGAGCATTTGCACCGCCTGCCGGACTTTATCCTTAACTTCAGCAAAATCAGCCTCTGATTCAGGCGTTGACTCCCCAGTAACATCGGGTTCAAGCCCGCTCTCAGCCATCCCCTCAACCGATAACAAATACATCAAAGCTGAAGCGGAAACGACCTTCTTTATTCTTTTTAGGGCCAATTTGAATTCGTCTTCGGTCAGCTCCTTTTTCTCTAGCCTTTTTTCTTCTTCCTCAGCTACCTTCTCCCGCCTGACCATCCCCTTAACGCCCTTTTTCGCCAAATCCCTGACCATCACCTGGACCCGGTAAGGGACAGGGCTATAATTTTTTAGCCCATCCAGCATTTCACCCCTAATGCGATAAGAGGCATAAGTTTCAAATTTAACGCCTCTCTTGGGATCGAAGTTTTCCCAGGCTTTCATCATGCCGACCGTCCCATCGGAAACCAGATCATCGTATTCAATATTGGGAGGTAGTCCTTTGCCGGAAACCATCGAAGCGATCGAATGGACAAGCGGCATATAAGCCGCGACGGATGCCGGCAGCTTTTTATCGCTTACTCTCTTTTTCTGCGTCTTCATTTAACCCCTTTGGCCAGCGCCAGCCACTGCGCGTTCATCATGGAATTTTTTGCCATCTGTTCAGCCAGCGTCCTGGCCATAAGTTCCGAGGTAAACGCCGCCGTAAAAGTGCTCCCTTGGTTCTCTTCATCATCTTGCATGCTAAGACTAGGCGCTTTAAAGACCTGCTTCAAAAGCTGTTCATAAAAAACCGCGATAAATTCTTCTTTAGCTTGGGCGGCAGAACGGGTATTCCCTGTCGGCACCACGTTCGCTGCCCCAAAATTCGGATTAACCGCCTGGATCTCCATTAAATGACCTCCAGCTCGGCTTTGATCGCGCCGCTCTTTTTCATCGCCTGCAAGATCGCGATCAGGTCTTTTGGTGAGGCGCCCATCGCGTTCAAGGCGCGGACCAGCGCCGGTAAATTGGCCGAACTTGGCACATAGGTTAATTTACCTTCGTCTTTTTTCAACTTGGCTTTGGTTGACGCCCTAAGCATCGTATCCCCTTCGTCGTTCTCTATCCCTGTCCCTTCTGAATAAAGCGAAATATCGCCGATAAAGACATCGATCCCGCCATAAGAGACAGCCACTGGAGCGATCCTGACATTCTCACCGATCACGATCGTCCCGGTCCGTTCGTTAACCACGATCTTCGCCACGGTATCCGGACTAATAGCCAGGTTTTCCACCTCGGAGATCAGAGAAACTAGGTCGCTTTCACCGACCATAACGGTTACAGTCCCCGCGTCTTTAGCGTCGGCCTCCAATCCATTCTTCCTGATCATTTCGACCACCCTATTGGCGGTCGTAAAATCGGGATCATCAAGAACGATCGTAATTGTCCCCTTATCTTCCAATGTAACCGGAACTTCTTTTTCAACTAAAGCTCCGCCCGGGATCCTTCCAGCCGTCACTTGCCTTTGGCGGACATAAGGGACATTGGGAAATGAAGACTCGGCCCCGACCAAAACACTCCCTTGCGCTACAGCGTAAACCTGGTCGTCGGCCGCTTGCAGCGTGGTCATCAGCAGGGTCCCTTCCTGGAGCGAAGTCGCGTCGCCAACCGATGAAACGGTCACATCGATCTTCTGGCCCGGTTTAACGAACGGCGGCAGGGTGGCAGTAACCATGACCGCCGCGACATTGCGCGATTTAAAATCAACTGTTTGGGGGACAACACCCATCCTTGATAAAAGATTGGTCAGCGCCTGCTGGGTAAAGCCGGTTTGTCTCCGATCGCCGGTGTTATGCAAACCGACCACCAAACCAAACCCCATGATCTGGTTGTCTCGCGCCCCCTGGATATGGGCAATGTCTTTTATCCTAGCCGAAGGCGAAGCCGCAAAAGACAAATCACAAGCACCAAATAACAAACAAACAATAAATATCAAATATCTAATATTTTTATTTTTTTGGTCTTGAGATTTGTTTGTTATTTGTAATTTGTTTTTTGTCATTTTAATTCCTATTAGAAGATCCAATTGAATATCCGGGTGATCCAACCCGGCGAACTTGCGTCAGCCACCGCGCCTGAACCTTTGACCGCCAGGTCAGCATTGGCGACTTGGTAAGAAAAGATCGTATTGGCTCCGCTAATATCTTTTGGCCGCACGATCCCGGTTAGGATTATTTCATGGGTTTCATTATTGACCTTCACTTTGTGTTGGCCTTTGATCTCTAGGTTCCCATTCGGAAAGACATCGGTAACCCAGGCGGAAATACGGGAAGTAACATTGCTTCCCTGGCTGGTTGATCCATCACCAGAATATTTATTTGAAACATTGCCGGCTATTGAATTATTGGTGCCAATGATCGGCGCCAGCCGCTGGATCGTATGGGTCAGCTTGGCGCTCAAATCATCGCTAACATTGGTCTTTGTATTGGCCAAGTTCTTAGCCGAAGAATTTTCTACAATAATAATGTTAATGATATCCCCGACCTTATAGGCTTTTTGCGTCGAATACGGCGACGCGCTGTCGGAGTTCCAGATGGAATCCGCCTGGGCGGCGAATAATGACAAATGACAAATGACAAATGACAAATTAAGGAATAAAATAATTATCTTATATCGCGCAGCGATACCACCATTTGACATTTGACATTTGACATTGGTCATTCTATGATTACCTCCACATCACCGGCTGTTTTTACTTTTGCTGTTATTATTTTTTTTGAGTCTTTCCGACTGACTTTAATTAAAGAATCCAGATAACCATCTTCAATTGCCACGCCCCTTGATTTTACTTTAATTCCCGGGGCAATAGCAATGATATTTAATTCAGCCCCGCGCCTAATAAGCGGCTGTTCGCCAGCCATCCAGTTAAAAACCGTGCTACCAGCGGGAATAGAAAGCTTGGCCTCTTTGCCAATTATAGAATTTGTGTTCACAAAATATTTTTGCGGTAAAAGGGCGACATCCCTGTTCTCTATTTTAAGGTCTTCACTGCCGATCATTTTCCCCTGTTTGATCTTTTTTGCGGCCACTACAACTCCCCGTAGGATCTCAACCTTTGCCCTGATCAAAACTTTGGTTGTCTCTTCACCTGTTTTTATTTGGATCGGGAAGATCGCCGCCCCTACCCCTTTGATCTCGGGATACCCTTCCAATATCTTGAATTGAGTTTTTTTATCGAGTTTTCGCAAGTTATTAAAAATATTTTCAGCCATCTTAAAATTCACTTTTACCTCGTCTTTCTTATACCCGGGGTTTTTAGCCACCACATATGTTTTGATCAGGTCCGTCAGCTTCTGCTCGGGATCATCGAGCGCTTGCGCACTAAATGACAAATTACAAGCACCAAATAGCAAAATTAGAAATAAAAGGAATCGTTTATTATTCCCCTCACCCGACAGGCAAAAGCCTTGCACCCTCTCCCAAAGGGAGAGGGTGGTCTCCCTGTTAATCACCCCTCTCCCTCTGGGAGAGGGGCTGGGGGTGAGGGCTTTAGGTTTTAATACGTCATTAGTCATTTATTATTGCTTCATCCTTTCCAGCGACGTCAGCATCGCTTCGTAACTGGCAACCGACTTAGTTACCGTATCAAAAACCCTTTGGACCATGACCATCTTCATCATTTCAGAAATAACGTCGACGTTGCTCCCTTCGGTTGAATACTGGTTGATCGTCCCAAAGCCATCAGAACCGGCTGTCCCGATTACCGCCTGGCCGGAAGCCTCTGTCGCCTGGTAAAGGTTTTGGCCAGCCGATTTCAAGCCGGCCGGGTTGGTAAACCGGGCCAATGAAATTTGCCCGATTTCAGTTAAACTATTCTCATTATTGACCGCGACCATAACTATGCCATCTTGCCTGATTGTGACGGTTGTTGTCCCTTCCGGGATCCTTATCCCTGGATCAAGCAAGCGGCCGTTAGGATCAACCAAATTCCCTTCATTATCAAGGTGGAAATTACCGGCCCGGCCGTAAGCGGCAGTCCCATCTGCCATTTTAAATTGCAAAAAACCCTCGCCTTGAATAGCGATATCGAGCGGGTTATTGGTCACTTCGATCGATCCTTGCGAAAAATCTTTGGTCGTAGCGGCGACCCGAACACCTGTCCCATATTCCACTTGGACCGGCGCCGGCTCGGTATTCGCGATCGCGTCGCTTAAAACATCTTTAAAGCTTCTTTCTACATAAAAAAGGCTTTCCATTTCGGACCGGCTTTTCTTGAACGCCACTGTCTTGGCATTGGCCAGATCGTTGGTGATATTTAAGATCTCCTGCTGCATCGCATCAAGACCGGTCGCCGCGACATATAATGGTTGGAACATATTTTTCTCCTTTGCACCCCGAGCTTGTCGAGGGGCTATTGGGTCGGTTTACCCAGTTCCATCGCCCGCGATAACATCGCGTCACGGTTGGAAACTAGTTTGGTATCAAAATTATAGGTCCGTTCCAGCAGGATCATTTCCATCATCTTTTCGACTTCATTGACGTTAGATGATTCAATATATCCCTGGATCACTCTTGGTACTTCAACTTCCTGCAGAACGGAGTATGGGTCCTTTCTTTTAAAGATCGCGCCGTTAAGCGTTTCCAAAACACTTTTGCCTTCCGGCACGACTACCTGGAGCTGGTCAATGACAACTTTATCAACCTTGATCTCTCCGCTTTGGGTAAATTCAACCTCGGCTCCCGGGGTCACCACGATCGGCCCGCTTTTCCCCATGACCGGGTAATTGCCCGCGATGGTCACAAGCCTGCCATCTCTATCAAGCTGGAAGCGGCCGTCCCTGGTATAACCATCGCCCCACGGCCCGGCGATCACAAAATAGCCGTCACCCGCCAAAGCTAGATCGAGCGGACTGTTCGTTTTTATCAAAGCCCCTTGGACATCGCTAATATAAGAGCCTTCCACTTGCGGTTTAACGGGGTCTAATTTTTGTTGAGCTGCTTCAAGCTCTAGAGGGAAGCCGCGGACAATGACGCCAGATTCTTTAAAGCCTGGCACCTGGGAGTTAACGATGCTCTCCATCATTTTTCTGACCTTCTGGTCAGTTGACTCTAGGCCGGCTTGTCCGATCTCCAAAATGCGGTCGGTCATTGTGAAAAAATTATATGCTCACCACGCTCGGTTGTCAACCAAAATATTAGTGGTTAAGAGACTTTTGAACCGGACGGAATTTCTTTGTCCGGAATAATTACAGCCAAAGCAGTTTTATCTTCATTTGACGCCGCTAAGATCATCCCGTGGGAGGTAACGCCTTTAATGGCTCGCGGTTCTAAATTGGCCAGCATGATTATTTTTTTCCCAATTAAGCTTTCTTTTTCGTAATGGGCTTTAATTCCCGCGACCAATTCCCTGGTCTCCGCGCCAATTTCCACTTGCAATTTATATAGCCGGTCGGCTCCCGGGATCTCTTCCGCGGCCTTTATTTCGGCGACCCGGAGATCAAGTTTTTTAAATTCGTCAAAAGTAATATTGTCCATTAGTTTGTCAGCAATTCCGGCTGGACCTCGCCGCCCGCTTCGCCGGCAGTTATTTTGTAAATATCTTTGTCTATTTTGCCAAACTCTTTATACGACGCGTTATACTGATTGACCGCCGTCCCCAGCGTCCCGCCCAGCTTTTGCATATGGGATTCATAATTAACTAAATGTTTTGACAGCTCGCCGACTTTTTTGATGATCTCTTTGACATTTTCTTCCATCTGCAGAGCTTTTAAACCGTGCAAGACAGTTTCAAGGTAAGCGAAAAATGAGGTTGGCGACACAATAATGACATGTTTTTTGAAAGCATATTCGATCAAGTCTTGCGACGAGATCTCGATCGTCCCGACTTTGTAGATCAAAAGATTATAATATATCCCTTCGGCCGGGATGAACATAAAAGCAAAGTCGGTCGTATTTTCGAGCGGCCGGATATATTTTGAGGTCTCATCGATCCGGTTCTTAAGATCGAGCCGGAATTCTTTTTCGAGCTGGGTTCGCGCCGCTTCAGCCGTTTCTTCCATGATCTTGTTATATTTTTCAAGCGAAAACTTGGCATCGACCGGGATGATCTTATCGCGGTAGAAGATCGCCGCGTCAACGATCTCGCCGTTCTTGAACTTATACTGCATCTTATACTGGCCGGGAGCCAAGACATTCCCCAGCATTGTTTCCAGGAAATACTCGCCCAATATCCCCCGCTGTTTCGGGTTCTTTAAAATATTCTCGAGGCTTTGCAATTTGCCGGAAAAATCAAGGACCTGTTTATTAGTTTCATCCAGTTTAGTTAGTTTTTCCGTCACCTCTTTGATGATGCCGGCGCTCTGCATGAATTGCCGCTGGATCACTTGCGAAGAATCGCTTAGCCCTTTAAATAATTGGTCACTGATCTTCGATAAGTTTTCTTGGATCTCCTGGCGATGCTTATTGGAGCTTTCGCTCACTTCCCGCCGCAGGTTCTCGACAACTTCAAGCATCAGCTGTTGCGAACTATCGGCTTTCGGTTTATTGAACACCAGGATCGCCCCGATCGCTACCAAAAGGAAAATGACCAGGATCAATAATATTATTTCCATAGTGGAGAAATTATATCATATCGCATGAGGACAAAGTTCCCGGTAAGCGCAATAGCCGCAAATAATAAAGCTTGGGGTTGCCTTGAAATCAGCCGACCTGATTCCGTCCGCCACTTCCTTTATTTCATCCCAAGTTTTTTTCAGCTCCGCTTGAGTTCGCACAGTTTTACCAACCAATCCATATTCCAGGAAATTCAATTCCAACGCTTCCGGCAAATGGCCAAACATCTTTTGCCAAGCTAAAGCATAAATCGAAAGCTGTAAATTATTTTTAACTTTTTTATCGGCCGCTTCTTGAGTTTTTACCTCCGATGATTTGAAATCTACTATGATGACCCTACCCCCTAGCCCCTTACCCCTACCCCCTTCTTCTTCCACTAAGTCCCATCTTCCTCTCACTCTGATGTTATCAGCTAAAATCGTAAATTCTTCTTCGACAAATTTAGGGGTCCGGAGACTTTTCCTCTGCGTCTTATAAAACCGCTTCAAGGCTTCCCGTCCATTTTTAAATCGGACTTCTTCATGCTGGCGGGAAATAAAGCCTTCGGCCGACCAGGCATGCTCAAAGGTTTGTAACAATTCTTTTTCGCTGAACTTTTGGCCGTTCTTCTTGGCGGTAAAATAAGCTTGGACCGCTTTGTGGAGGGCCGAGCCATAAATGATCTGATGATTAGGAAGAAGCGGTACTCTTGAGACATGGACATATTTATATTTGAGTGGACAAGTTAGATAATCATCTATCTGATAATGTGAAAGTTGAAGTATTTCCTTCTCCCCCATTACCCGTATCCCATTACCCATTACTTCCCTGTCTTCAACTGGCGCGAACAGTTCGATCTGGTCTATCGCCGGCTTTTTCACAACTGATATATCGGCTTTGGGCAAATCGAGCGCTTCTAAAACAAATTGGGAGACTTTCCGGTCCCGCTTCCCCCCATAATTCAACGCCGAAGTAAAATATAATTCTTGTTTCGCCCGCGTCATGCCGACATAAAATAAACGCCGCTCTTCCATCAGATGGAAATCGCCGACCGGGACATCTTCTTTGATCAACTCATCAGGCAACTCGATCGGTTGTTTCCTTGTCCGGACAGGAAATTTGTCCGCTACCAGACAAACCATAAAGACAACCGAAAATTCCAGCCCTTTAGCCTTATGAATAGTTAAAACGCTGACCGCGTCGGCATCAACATCGGGCCTGGCTGATTCCGGATCATCCCCTGCCTCTTTTAAAATATTCAAGTACTTAACAAACTCATGAACTCGATCAACTTCGGCCACCTCTTTAAACTCCCGTACCTTTTCAAAAAACTGGGCAATATTCCTGATCCGCTTATCATTTTCTTCTTTGGTCAGTTTGGCCAGATAACCCGAACGTTTTAAGAATTCATATAGAACTTCCCCAGTCGTTTTTTCTTTGGCATGATCTAAATAATAATGGATATCATCCATGACTTTTTTAACTTTGCCAGGGCTCTCTTCTTTTAGGTCGCTTAATAATTCATACTCCGATAAATGGGTGAATACATGGTGAAGCGTCAAATTCCGCCGGCTGGCAAACGTATTCATCTTTTGCAGGTCGAGCGGATTAAGTTGATAAAGTTCCGACAACGCTAGCGTATAAAGCGAGACCGAATCAGCCAGGTCACCAAGAACTCGAAGGAACGAAACAAGCAGTCTGATCTCCGGATAGACATATAAACCACCACCACCCGAGAACTGGTGGGGAATGCCCAGCATGTTGAGGGACTGGCGGAAAAGTTCGGCGTCGTTATTCGATCTGACCAAGATCGCAAAATCTTTAAATTTATATTCCCCATTATCGTATTTTTCTTTTATTGTATTGGCCACCCAATCAGCTTCGGATGAGCTTCGATCAAAGTGTTTGTGGATCGGAACCGCGACTTTAGTCGCAGGTTCCGCGCAAGAAACCAATCTTTTATCGATCCCCGCCTTAACTTCGAGCCGTTCCGGGTTATTATGCTTGATCAAGCGATGAGAAGTATCTAAAATAATTTGCGTCGAGCGATAATTCCGAGTTAAAACGACTTTCTTGGTTTTTTTGTAAGTTTTTTCAAAACCTAAGATATTAGAGATCGCCGCGCCGCGAAATTTATAGATCGATTGATCATCGTCCCCTACGACGGTAATATTCGCTTTCTTGCCGGCCAATAATTTTAGTAATTCAAATTGGGCGTAATTAGTGTCTTGGAATTCATCGACCAATATATATTTGTAGCGCTCCTGGAATTGCTTAAGTATGGCGGGATGTTCACGGAATAATTTAAGCGTTAGATTGACCTGATCCCCAAAATCGACCAATCCCTTCTCCGCCTTCAGTTCCTGGTACTTTTTGTAAACCTTCCCAACTTCAATCTGTTTTGCCCTTTCTTCTTGACCCTTGACCCTGGACTCTGGACCCTGGACCCATTCTTCCACCCCCACATCCTCATCCTTCGCCCGCGATATCACGCCGATCAATGCCTCAATATGTTTGGTCGGATCGCCAAGGGAGCGATAATGTTTAAGCGGAAAATCAAAAAGATGTTCACTGAAGAAGATGATCTGTTCGGGGAGAGAAAGGACCCGATAGTCTGGTCGAAGCCCTAGATCGATCGCGTGGTCGCGCAAAACCCGGTCGCCAAAAGCGTGGAACGTGGAGATCGAGACATCAATGTAACCATATGGGACTAACAGGTCGACCCGCCCTTCCATTTCATCTGCCGCTTTATCGGTAAAGGTTAAGGCCAGAATTTCTCCCGGCTTGGCTAGCTTTTCGGCGATCAGCCAAGCGATCCGGCGGGTGATGACTGAAGTTTTACCAGTCCCCGCCCCAGCAATGACCAATAACGGACCATTTTTATGGGTAACAGCCGCAAGTTGTTCTGGATTTAAATCTTGCAAAGCTAGTGACATTTATTTATGATTATACTATACTTGTTTGATCGTTAGTTCATGATTTCTATTAAGGAGGAAAAAGAAATGAGCAATGGAGTTGGCGGAATCAGGCCGGGATCAGGCTCAACCAGCAAGGCTTCAGAAACATCGCCCCCTGAAACAGAGGAATTAATGACTTTTTCGAAAGGTAATATTTGGGTGGATCCTAAAATTAATGCTTCCTTGCTCAGTGAAACGATTGGGAAATTAATCGACCAAAAACTTATTAGCATAATGGGGCAAGAAGCAGGCGCAGCCGCTAACGATCCTCAATTGATCGATTCTTTCTTGCGTGCTTGCCAAGGCTCAGTTAATACTGCTCGAGGATCTTATAACACTAAGAAATTCCCTATCGATACTGCCGCGTCTTTGGCTAATGTACGAGTAAAAGTTCATAATCGACACACCCTGAGAACCAGGTTGATTGAATTGACCACCCCTAAAAGCCTGGCAGATGAACTTGAAGAGATGAGATAATCGGCAAAGATAGATCGGTAATCGCGAATTATTTTATAATCACCCGGTCAATCCCGTAGTTTTCATTTTTTTACCTTTACCAATTTCACCTGAAATTATTCGATATTAGTATAGATACCTACTTATATGAATAATGTGAACTTGAGCTGTCCGGTTATCTTATCCGGCGGGGCGACAAAGACTAATATTTACTATAACCACGATATTCCAGAAAATAAAGAAGTTTTCCCGGGGATTACCTATTCCTGCATTGGAACCAAAAGCCCTATTTTGTTTTTTGAAATTGACCCAAACAGAGCTGATATTGATCTAATTGCGGAAAAACTTCCACCTAATGAATATAAAGAGGCTTATAAACCTTTACTTATGACTAATGGCGGTTATTTTGAGCGCGATTACTCCCCTGCGGGGCTAGTAATGCTAAAAGGAAAAGTACTTTCACCGCTAAAAGAAAAACTTTCTGCTGTTTTATTAAAAAAAGATAACAATTATAGGATCGATTTCTTAAAAAATGTCTCCCCGGAAGAAATGGCAAAGGCTGATCTTGTACTGCAAGCTGGGCCGTTATTAATTGAGCCCGGCAGAAAGAAAGGAATAAGATCGGCAAACGACCGATCAAAAGAAGCGATCGCTTCCAGGACCGCGATCGGTCTAACAAAACAAGGAAAGATTTTATTGATCTCATCCCCCAAACCAATTCGTCTTTTTGACCTAATGAATTTGGTCCTAAAACATAATAAAGATATTGATGTGTTAATGAATCTTGATGGCGGCCCTTCGACCATGCTTAGCTTTGACTGCCCCAAATGTACTCCGCCAATAAACCTAAAATACACACCCCACCCTAACCTTGGTTTCTACCCAAATGTCATCGTTGTAAACCCCATAAAATAGCAAGTTTTTAGCCATTTAACTCGATAAATATATAGGATGGCTATGGGGATATATCTATCATATTTTGGGGCTATTTTACCGGGAAATACAAAGGTTCCGGGGAAGACCGCTATAACAGCTGATCCTACTTCAGCATCACAAGCTATTGAGTCCACAGAACCAGCTAAATTGGTGACTGTTGCCCAGGTTAAGCAAGCCGCTAATGAGTTTGGAGCCATATATACAAAGTACCAGCCAAATCCTTCGGACACCCAAAAGGCCGAACTGATCTTGGTTGCGTCAAAGGTTATTAATGGCATAAGAAGGTTATATAAGCAGGAAAAAACCAGCCGGGAAGCCGAGTCAATTTTTCTAAGGCAAAAAGCCCGTTTTAATAAATTAGGTTGCTTCTATTCCCCACAGCCGTCTGTTCTTTCTAAATTATATTTTAGCTTGTCAAATGGGGATTTTGATCATATTTTTACTCAAGCCGCAAATACATATTTCCCCACTCTTCATCGATTACAGTCACAAAATGTAACAAGACTTATTTCGGAAAATAAGACAGCTGGTTATGAAATCGATGATATCTACGCCAATAATGAAACTATCGGAAAAGTTTTTCTTTTCTCCCCCCAGGCTACTAAAATCAGTTTTGTTAAAGGCAGGACAGAAAAGGATCAAGGCAATATTCTTCTTTATTGCTCCGGGCCATATTTTACTGACAGGGATCACCCCGTTGGCTTTAGCGCGATAAACGGTGCCTTTGTAAATAAACTCGTAAATGATGAAATGGGGGGGCTTGTTATGATCTCCCCAGCCGGGCTAAAAATATCACCGATCTCTGACCCTACAACAAACTTAACTTCTACCGAGGGGCTTAACCAGCTGACAAAACGGGTAAAAGCCGGGAACTTAAGTGTTTTTCAAGGACATTTATTGCTTCATCAAGGGGTAGAAATTATTTCAAATAATTCCAAGCCGTCAAGAGAATCTAGGCGGCTACTGGCTAATTTTAATGACGGACGGTTTGGGATAATCGACATTGAAGAAAAAGTGACCCTATATGAAGCGGCGGTTTTCGCCAGAAAACTTGGCGCGACCGAAGCCGTAAATTTAGATACCGGCGGTTTTAACAAAGGCGGTTATAAAACACTTGATGGCTTTGAAAAATTAGGCAAACCAGGCGATCCCCCAGTTTTTTCTTTAGAATTTACCCAGATCTAAAAATCGCTATTTAATAATAACCCGGTCAACTCCGTCAATTTCCATCACTTCAACTTTAACTAATTCTCTTTTTGAGGTCGGAATGATCTTGCCGGTAAAATCGGGATGGATGGGGAGTTCGCGGTGGCCCCGGTCGATCAAAGCGGCTAACTGGACTTTTGCCGCCCGGCCATAATCTTTTAAGCCGTCAAGCGCTGCTCTAGCGGTGCGGCCAGCGTAAATAACGTCATCGACTAAAACCACAACTTTACCGTCAACAGTCACAGGAATATCAGATTTTCTGACTTCGATATATTCACCTTTGGAATCAAGGTCATCGCGGTAAAGAGAGACATCAAGCGAACCGCAAGGGACCTTTTGGCCTTCCTGTGCTTCAATGATCGCGGCAATTTTCTTGGCCAGCGGCACGCCCCGCTGCATCACGCCGACTAAAACGATCCCCTCTACCCCTTTATTGGACTCAATTATCTGTTGGGCAATCCTTTTCAAGACGCGGTTCATCTCCACATCGTCCATGATAACTTTTTGTCCCGGTTCAACTTTTATTTTTTTTGGCATGTTTATCAACTCCTTTTGATGTGTTATTATAACATAGATGTTTGGGCGCCTATAGCTCAGCTGGATTAGAGTACTTCCCTGCGAAGGAAGGGGTCGTGCGTTCGAATCGCACTAGGCGCATTTTTAGGGAGAGGTGGCCGAGCGGCTTAAGGCGTACGCTTGGAAAGCGTATGTACCGAAAGGTACCGTGGGTTCAAATCCCACCCTCTCCGTTCTCCTTCGCCCCGCGCTTCGCTTGGGGCTTCGGAGAATAAAAATTTGTTATGGAGGACTTGTCCTCCGTAGCACGAAGTGCGAAGGAGGAGTGGCCGAGTGGTTGAAGGCGGACGCCTCGAAAGCGTCTTTACCAGAAATGGTAACGGGGGTTCGAATCCTCCCTCCTCCGATTAAATAATTGTATATGCTATACTATTTATCATGTTAATTGGTGTCGACTTAGGTGGAACAAAGATCAAAGCCGCGCTGGCGACGCGCGAAGGGAAGATCGTTACCGACGTTAATATCCCGACCGAAGCGATCAAAGGAAAAAAACATGTTATCAACAATGTTGTCAAGGCGATCCACACCCTCATCCGCGGCCAACGGGTAACGATCAGCAAGATCGGGATCGGCGTCCCCGGCCCGATCCTCTACGATCAAGGGCTCGTCATCGAACCACCGAATCTTCCCGGCTGGAAAAGGGTCAATCTAAAACAGATCTTCGAAAAGAAATTCCATGTTCCCGTCTTTGTCGACAATGACGCCAATTGCGCCGCTTTAGCCGAAGCTTACTTTGGCGCGGGAAAAAAAGCCAACCATTTTATTTACATGACGATCTCCACCGGCATCGGCGGCGGGATCATTATCGACCGTAAGATCTATCGCGGGACGATCGGCGCCGCCGGAGAATTTGGTCACATGATCATCGATTCCAAAGGTTACACCTGCGGCTGCGGCAATGTCGGCTGCCTTGAAGCTTTAGCTTCAGGGACCGCTATCAAAAAACGGTCTGGCATGGACGCGATCTCGGTTGAACTGGCCGCCCGGCAAGGCGATAAAAAAGCCCAGGAAGTGATCGCCGAAACCGCCCACTATTTGGCTATTGGGATCGCTAACCTGGTTAACATCTTTAATCCCGAAATGGTGATCTTGGGCGGCGGCGTCTCAAAAATGCGCGAACTTCTCCTCTCTCCGATCCGCCAGGAATTCAAAAAATACGCCCTCACCCTCCCCGCCAAAAACGTCAAGATCGTCCGCGCCAAACTCGGCGGCGAATCCGGCGTCTTAGGAGCGGTCGCGCTGTGTCTGTAGCGATCATTGATTACGGCGCGGGGAATCTGCGCAGCGTCCAAAAAGCCTTTGAAGCGGCCGGAATAAACGCCGAGATCACCAAAGACAAAACCACGATCCATAGCGCCCAGGGCATTGTTCTACCCGGCGTCGGCTCTTTTGACGCGGCGATCTCCGAACTCCGGGCTCTCTCACTCGAAGCAGTGATCGAAGAAGTCATCGCCCTGAACAAACCATTCCTTGGTATCTGCCTTGGCCTGCAGCATCTTTTTGAATCGTCGGAAGAAGGCAAAATGAAAGGCCTTGGGGTCCTTGCCGGCAAAGTTAAACAATTCACTTTCACCAATACGCCGTGGAGCAATTTAAGCATTCCTCATATGGGGTGGAACCGGCTTTTAATTAAAAACAAAGCTCCCATTTTTGAAGGTATTGATGAGGGGACAATGATGTATTTTGCTCACTCGTATTATGCCGTGCCAACAGACAGCCAAGTCATCGCCGCAACAACCGATTATGGGCCAGAATTTACATCTGCTATTTGGAAGAATAATCTCTTTGGCCTCCAATTCCACCCCGAGAAGAGCGGCGCCGCCGGTTTGCGTATTCTCCAGAATTTTGGTAAACTTTGTAAATGAAATTTGAAGTAATTCCCGCGATCGATATTTTGGGCGGCAATTGCGTCCGTTTAAAACAGGGACGCTACGAAGACCCCGTCATTTATTCCAAAAACCCGATCGAAATGGCCAAGAAGTGGGAAACCGAAGGTGCTCCCCGACTCCATGTTGTTGATCTCGATGGCGCTAGGACTGGAACTCCCGCTAATATTCAAATAATCAAAGAAATAATCAAAGAATTAAAGATCCCCGTCCAGGTTGGCGGCGGGATCCGCAATCAACTCACGATCGCGGAAATGGCCACTTGCGGGGCTGACCGGATCATTTTAGGCACGACCGCAATTAAAAACCCCAATCTTCTCGCCACCATGTGCGAAAAGCATGGTGATAAGATCGCCGTGGCGATCGATGCCAAGGGAGAAGTCGCGGCGGCAGAGGGTTGGATGTACGTCACTAAAAAAAACATCACCACTTTGGCCAAAGAAGCGATCGGCTTAGGGGTGAAACGCTTTATTTACACCGAGATCAGCCGCGACGGGATGCTCGAAGGGCCCAATTTTGAAGGGATCCGCAAATTCGCCGAAAGCGCCGGCGTCGCGATCATCGCCTCCGGCGGCGTCTCCACCAAAGAAGATATTGATAAATTAAAAACTATCCCCGACGTCGAAGGTTGTATTGTTGGAAAAGCGATCTACGAGGGAATGCTGAAGCTGGCTGACGTTTTGTAAAAAAAGGAGCCGGCGTGCCTGTTATCGCTTCCGGCAGCGTTTCCACCAAAGAAGATATCAATAAACTCCGCACCATCCCTGGTGTCGATGGCTGTATCGTTGGTAAGGCTATCTACGAGGGCCTGCTGAAGCTCGCCGACGTTTTATGATCCCCTCTTCTTTTTCCCATCACATTCGAGTAAATCCCCACACCAAAAACACTGCACAAAGGCATTCTTTTGGTGTGGGTGATAAATTCGTGAGAATTAGCGAATCAATTCGTGATGACCATTCGCGTGATTCGTGTTCCGAAAAATTAGTGATCAAAAAAAGGGAGTGACGAGCCTGCTTGCCCGCCGTAGCCTTGATGAGCCTGTTTTTCACCAAAACTGACAGCGGAGGCAGGTTTTTCGCCACTCCCAATATTTTAATAAATATTTAAACGTTTTCGATTTCGCTTAAGAGCACTCTACCAAAATCAGAATTATATAGAATAATCGCAGCCGTATTACCGTCAATAGTCTCCCCGTTACTGCCTAGCTTGTCTTGTGCATACTGTTGGTAAGCCGCTTTAACAGATTCCAGGTCGTTTTCATCAAATTCATATCCCTCAACCGCTAAAACACCGCAGAGCTCCACTGCCAAGCTGGGATATTTATCAAGGTCTGCCACCCTGATCTGCAGATTAAAGCCTTCTTTTAAGACGGCATCAAAGCTGAGTAAAGAGAGTGTCTGCCGATTTTCCGATAAGACTTTTTCTGCGGCCAGTTGGTGCTGATCTCCAATGACAGTTTCCGCGTTGTATTTTTCGGTTACCGGAACAGGCGACACCAAAGAATAATGAGTAAATTTGATCAGACCAGCCTGTCCAGGTATATCAGATGAATTTCGAGTTTGTTCTTCTGCCTTATGTTCCTGGGCAGTAATTGACAGTTCATAAACCGTTATTTGACCAATCGTCTCCCCAACCGAATTATTGACCGGTTCTTTCCTTACACTAGCCAGGCTGATTTTCAAGTCGCGGCAGTCAGGATGAGCTAGTTTATAAGCACGGGCGGCTTCCAGCGCTTTGTCAAACAGTTCAGGGGTAAAATCCGAATCCTTGGGCACTTTGATTTCGGAAATGCCAAGCGCCGCGATTTCCGCGCCATTTTCTTTCATTTGTTGATCAATATAAAACAACATCGCCTGCCCTTGCGAGATCTTTTGTTTTTTACCATCAATGGTTATTTCCAATCCTTTGTCATGGTCAAAGTAATCGGGATCTTTTTGACCTGTAGCCAAGACTATGCCCAAAGGCTGGGAAAGTGTCGTATAACCATTGGTTTCAAAATCAGTCCCAAACCTAGCCATCGTCTGGGTCAACCTTGCCGGTCCTCGAAAATCATCTATTTCCTCATCTAAATCGGTCCAAGACTGAATATGATCTAGCGCTTCATAACCAGCTAGTGTTACAGCAAAGCCAGCAACTGCTCCGGGTACACCCGCCCCCAAGAAGCCTCCTACCATAGCGCCAACTTTCATAGCTGCGGCACCTTTGGCGGCATTTAATGCCACGTTAGCTGCTGCCATTGAAGCTAATCGACCATTACCGCTTGCCAGGTCGCCCTTGTATTCATAAGCAGTAAGTAAAGCTGGGATAACAGCTGCGGCAGCGACTCCTGAGCTGTTGCCAAGACGGGTATATTTGGCCAAACCATTTTCCGCCGCTTTGAACGCTTTTATGATTGCGGCAGTAGCTGCCAATTCTTTTGCGGTTTCTTTTGATACTAAGTCTTTCTTGTTCCTGATAAGAGTCATACCGTAGATCGCCAGGTTCTGCCAGTGTTTGCCCATGAATTTGCTTGCTCTGGCTTTAGCTTCAGGTGAAATTTTAGCCCTTTTCACCGCTTCCTCGGCTAACTTATAAGCATCTTTCGCTGCTCCAGAAAAAGCATCGGCACGTATGAATCCGGCATTTTGAGAGGCCGAAGATCTATTTAAATGTTTAGCAGCTTCCGCCTCCGCGACTAAAACTGGGTCAACAATAATTTTAGGTAGCGGAATTGGTTCAGCCGCTGGCTTCGGAACTTTGATCGGTTTCGGGACAGCTTCCGCAGCTGGTTTGGGAGTTTCAACTGGTTTACCTAACAGTCTGAGAGCTTCTTTTTCGACATATTCTACATAAGATTTGAAAGCCTCGCATTGTTCTGGAGTCCTTGCTGAACCATCTGCCTGTGTCCCTTTGCTGAAAATTCGTGTTGCTTCAGCTGGGCTTATTTCCCGATTTCTTACTCGCTCCACTATTTGCTTTTCCATTTCTAAATTTATCTGCCATGAAGGTTTTTCACTAGGTTTAGCCGTTGATTCTTCGGGAGCTAGAGGCATTGCCTCCACAACCGGTGTCGCTACTGGTTTTGAAACTGCCGGCGGCACAACAGGATTAGTTCCTGGATTAACAGGCGTTGCAGGCACTGAATTAAGTTCAGGCCCAGCTACGATCTTACCGGTGCTTTTAACCATAAAAGTATTATTATCTGCATAGGGGTGGACTAGGCTGGTAAATTGCCGCCACCATAGCCCCCGGCTAATTTTCCAAAAACCACGGCGGGCATTTTTTAAGGATCGTAAAAGTCCGGAATGACTGTTTGCTTCTGTTCCCAGCAAAAATTCAATTTCGGTAACGGATAAACCAGCTTTAACGAAATTCTTCCGGGCTTTTTCCACAATCGGCGCTTCAAAATCTCTGGTCGCCCTGATCCACCAAAGACCTCTTTTGCCATACTTAGAGTTTAATTTATCAATTAGTTCTTTTTTAATAGCATGTTGCTTTCCGTTAATGACTAGGGTCCTTTCTCCGTTAGTATCAGCAAAAGAAACCACCGCCCCAGGAAAAACATGCGACAAAGCTTGCGCTGGTAATTTAACCGGCCACATCGCGGCACCGACTAGGCGATCGGCACCGATAGCAAAAACATTATCCGCGACTCTAATCACATTTACAGGGAGTCTGACAGCTTTCCAACCCCAACTCCCATCAACTTTAGCTCTTTTATCAACTGCATCATATGCGTACCTAACTAAGTCATATTTGCGCATGAAATCCCCACCCTTCTTCCCCAAAAAATTATCCCACGATTTGAAAGTATAACTTGCAACATGGTGAGATGCGATAAGCGCGCCAACAAATTCCGGAATATCGCCCTCTCTAAGATATTTGATCGCTTGAAGATAAGAGATCAGCGGTAATTTCACAAAGGCCATACTGGCCGCCAATGTCATAATGGGAGCCTTGATCCAGGTATCAGTTGAGACCGGCTGGGTAAATTGATCAGTAATTGTCCTCAATGCCGCAATATCAACAATATTGCCCATCGAAAAATATAAACCAAGATACCCGGAAAGAAAGCGTGGGCCTATGGTTGAAGGTTCGGCACGATACAAGGCAGACTTTTTAGTCCAGTTATCCTGGTTGGTTAAAATGGCTTTGGGCTCATCAATGAAAAACTCTTTTAACCCATCCGATACATTGCCACTAACAGCACTTAATTGCTGGGGGATCGAAGCTGTTTGCGGAGCATCCGGGTTACCAACCTCAATTGAAGAACCGATCGGATTCCTGTTCCGGCCAAAGCCAAAGGCAAAAAGATCATCAAATATTTTATTAAGTTCTATAGTCGACCCGATGGCTCCATCGCCAACAATCTTGTCTCCTTGCCTAACTATTTCTCCCAACACGGCGCCCTCATTAAAATATGATTTTTTACTCAATTCCATCCGGCCACCGTTTTCATCGCAAAGTTTGATCAGCTGGTCAAAAACGGTATGGCCAGGATCGAACAAGTTAATATCTTTTGAAAACGGATTGGCCTGCAAATAGCCGTTGGGATTAAGAATTATCTGTTCCTTTTTCACCGCTTCCGTAAAACGATGGAGAGCTTTTTCCAAGGCTGGTTTGGTCGTTTCTGCAGCAGCACCGCTATCCAGCAGTTTCTTGATGTTGTCTAGGTCAGCAATAAAAGCCTGGTAATGTTTACTTTCAACAGCCGGCTTAAGACAGAGATTTCGCTCGCCGCCGGCAAGATAGTCTTCCAATAGGTAAACGAAATAGACCGTAGAGAGAGGTGTATCACCTTTAGGTTCGTAGGAGTTCTCGCCCTGAAGACGCCCAAAATAAATACTTCCCCTGATCATGCCTTTTGGCAACCGGTCGCCTTTTTTAAAAGCTTTCCGGATAATTTCGCTCTTTAAGGAAGTTAAGAGATTTTCTGCGCCGATATCCTGGTAATAACGCTGTAGGTTATCGCGAAAAGCCGCCAGGTCGCGGGAAACAACAATATCATCATCCTGCAAGGAATTAAAAACGGTTGGGACAGTATAATCTACTTCGCCAGTCGGGGCCAATATAGTTTTATTGATAAATTTCAGATAGCGACCCAAGTGAGACTTTTCATCCCTGCCAATGGTTTGGTTTAGCCAATTAGTAAACACGCGCTGGGTTAGCGCGTCAGCTGACAGATCATCTTGAAGCGACATCGTATAGAACAGAACGGCAAGTTTGGCTTTCAGGTTGATGTCATTCGGAGTGTCGGCCGGTCCCGGGGTAAGCGAATAAAATCCCTCGAAAGCCGCATCCTCCAGTTTTTGGCCAAGAAAATATTCTACATCCGTCAAAGGAGCAATATTATTCTTGAACACAGGATGAGGCAGAACCGATTCCGTAGCCTTTTCCGTTAATTGGCGAAAGAAATAATTACCGTTTCCAAGTCGGGCGGCAAGTCTTTCCAAAAATTCCCGGGGAAGTTTTTCGCTTTGGAAGTATCGGGTTTGCCGGTCTACTTGAAGGCCTCTTTCTTTCATGGCCTTTTGAATATTTAAGGAGACTTCACCTTTATTTTTTCTGCTTACATCAAGCCATTGGGAAAGCAGGTCGGCAGCTTCGCATTTTGCGCTTCCTCCCCTTGAAGAAACTAGCGCATTAATGGCCGTTTCCAGAGTCGCTATACGGAGCTGAAGTTCAGATGTTTTTCCTGTTTTAACGGTAACATAAAGAGCCAAAAGGGACTTTAAATAATCAGAATCGGGGCTAGAGAGATTGGCCAGGTCGACCCCCAAACTACGGAAACCGTTTTCCAGGTTTTCGATCAAAACGTGCTTGCCATCTGATCCCAGAATTAAATTTCCATGCTGGTCAACAGACTGATAAATAGCTTTCAACAAAACTTGTTCGTGTAACTTGGCAAATAAAAATTGGGCTTTTTCCGGCTCAATTTGGGCTTTTATTCTAGCGACAACATTAACATCCTGTCCCAATCCCATCGGACTTTGGCCCTGAGTAACTACAGAAAGCACGGAATGGAATAAACTGGATAAGTTACTGTATTCTTGCAAGGTGTAGACAACTTCTTCCTGAAAACCTCTTTCTTCGCGGAGCTGATCAGAGGTAACAATTTTTGAAGCGGTAAAAACTGCCAGCTTGTTTAAAATCCCTTTAGGAAAATAAGGATTTTCCGGCTTCGGGTCAAGCGTCCGATTATTAAGCTTGGCCAGCAGTTCGGCGGTCAATTGGACCAGATTTTCCCGGCTCGCTTCATTTTGGATCCGATCTGCGGGTTCCCCCAGGGCTTGGGCCAAGCGTAAGGTATAAGATTTGATCTCATCCAAAGATTTTCCGGCATAAGCCTCATTTAAATTTTTTGCTATTTCCGTGAGGCTATTCTCTAGGGGTGAGAGGAATATCGAAACATTGGCTCCCGCACCGAAATAACCCTTTTCCAGGGCGCTGATAAATTCCAATAGGATTTTTGAATCTAATTCGCTTAAAGCATCTTCTCTAACTTCTATTTCGCCGTACAGTTGTGCAAGACCAACTTGGTGTTCTTTCATTTCTGGGGCTTTGATCATTTTTCTCAGGTAAGCTCTTTCTGTAAGAGATAAATATGACTGGCCGGCGGAAATGTCCTGCAACATCCGGCTAAATAACCTGACACCCAGAGAATCGGCCCCCTCTTTTTCTACCAGTTTATCTCTTATTGCCTTAAATTCAATTCCTTGGCTGTCATCGAGGCCGAGGACGAATAACTGCATTTGTTTGGGGGGCATATTCGGGTCGTCATTAACGGCATGCATGTTGTAAATTTCCCAAAGCCGGCTGACAGGAAGGTTTTGGGAGGCTAAAGTCCCTGTTCGGGATATTTGCATGGTTACCTTTCCCTTGCTTTGCTGGGCAGAATAAGTAAGGAGGATAAGACCGGGAGCTTTTTCCGCGATCTCTTCCACAAAAAACCGCTGGTTCACTACCTGATTGCCCTGAGCTCCTCCTTCGATCAGCACCAGCTCTTCATTAAGATAAGCAGTCGGTGAGATAAGAGCGTCGTTTTTCTCCAGATGGGCGGCCGCGACTTGAATCTGAAAAATATTATTTTCAACCAGTGCAGGAGCAGCCTGATTCTTATCCGCCAGAGTGGTTATTTGTTTTAAGTTTGCGGCAAGATTGACCGTGTAAAGCGCCGTCAAAAAATCGTTAATGGCAGGCAAGTCCGCGGTAGTTGCAGTCTTAGTCCCGAAGAAAATATCCTGAAGCTGATCTTTCTTACCGGTAAGTTCAAGCGCGATCTGGATCAAGGTGGCGCTGCTCAAGTTCCTCTTCTGCAACAATTTGCCCAGGGGTGATTCTTTGATCGCTTGCGCAACGTTAAGATCATCGACGATCTGATCGCTTTGACGCATAGTTTCTTGGGTGGTCTTTTTTAGACGGTCAGCAAAGGATTGATCAAGAATGAGCTCCATTGTGCCTTGTGTACTTGACACCCCAAGTTCTAGCTTAAAATAATTATTATCAGGGACCAACGCCATCGCCTCAGGTAAAGCGTTAATTACCGCTGTTGCCTCCGCTAAATTCCATTCAATCGATGTGTTTAATTGAAAAATAGCAGCAACAAAAAGATTGTTAACGCTGTCAAATTTATTAAACCCAACTTTTTCCGCCAGACGCCGCAGTCGATCGTTTTGGGTTGATTTATTTTCGATCAGGTTCCTGATTTCTGTAATCAGCGCCCTTTTATCACCCGCTGAAAGCTCATTAAATTTGCACAAAACATCAAGCAGCGCCTTAGCCTTGCTTTCCGCCTGATAGCGGCTGCTCATTTCATATGAGCCCAGTTTTTGATCTTTGACAATTATTAGGGATAAAAGCTGCAGGAAAGCTTCTCTTTGTAGGCCATTCAAATTATGTTTTTGCATCAGAGAGCTCAACTGGTCGGACAGGTTTTTCGCGTCGGCGGCATTTTGCGCTATTTCCTCGGGAGTTTGGATCGGCCGTTTATCGTAAGACGCTTCCTGTTGAGCAACTACTTGGAGCTGAAAAGCACTATTGACCAGCATTTCCATGCCAGATTTATTTACCTTCTGCAGATCAAAGGAGATCGGTAGCATCGCCAGAAGATATTGCAGACCTGAGTACGCTCGAGCTCTTTCAGCCGGCGGCAGAGACGAATTCCAGCTTATGGCTCCGTTTTTAAAATTTGCAGCCAATACTTTTTGGGGAGCAGAAGAGTCAGCGTTATCTCTGTCAACAGTATAAATGACGACTTCCTGGATGTTTTTCTGTGCGGTATTATCAAATTTGATTTTAAATAAATAATTGTTTTTTCGGAAAAACTCCAGCCCGGCATCGACGTTTACTTTTTTAAGAGCAAGCAGACTTAAAAAAGCCGAATCAACCGCTTCATAGCGGGCAACATGCGGCAGCTGAGAAGGAGATAAAAACTCGATATCCCGCGAAGCCACAGATTTATAAATCGTCTCATCAAGGTAAAGAGCGGTCTGGATGGCACGGGCTTCCGCGCTAAAAAATGGTTCCAGATATCCCTGCATTCTTTTGGCAGTGTAGTAATCGGCCGGAGAGACTTTTCCATAACTCTTTTCCCAACCACCCAGGCTAAACTGCCTTAGGATCGCTTTAAAACGCTCGGCGGCCAGAAACCTCGATTCCGAAATGACCGCTTGTTTGAAAGTTACAATAAACAAAGGTTTTTTGTCTTCCTTACCTGAAAACGGTTGTTCGCTTACAATTATTCTTTTGGGATCTTCAAATGTTTCTTCAACTAGCTTTTTTTTCTCGGCTTCGGTCCTAACTACGACAGTATAACTGGCAATGCTCCCCTGTTTCATATAAGTTTCAAAAAGGTCCTTACTTAAAACAGATCGATCCCTAACCAGACCGAGCTGAGTTAAGTAACTGGCAAAAGTTTCGTCGTCAAATTTACCAAATACTACAATTTCATCAAAAGCTCTATCGATAAGGCCATGGTTAATAACGCTGATACTACTTTCTATGTCTGCTCCTTTAACACCGGGAACGTTTTCTTGTACCACTCCCCGAAGGGTGTGGAAGACAGCAGAATCAATGTAATTACCTTCAATGTCAAGTTTCCGGGTAACCAAAAATAATTCGACTGGTTTGCCATTAACTAACCGACTGCCTTTTTCTGCATAAAGCAAAACTTGGCCTTTATCAGCTGCATCAATCTTAAGTAAAGCCTTTAGCCGATTTGGCAGGTTTTTCCTTTCCGGGTTAATAATCAGGCGAGCTTGGCCGGCAGAGATCAGATCAAAATTGGTCTTGATCTGTTCCTGGAGAGAAGAAAGATTGGCCTTCATAGTATCACGCAAATACAACTGGGCTGCCAGCAAGTTGATCGCCAGCTCATAGAGCTTTTGGCTGTCACCTGCAAACGGCTTGATCTTTGCCAGGATTTGCTCGCGCAGTTGT
>JBDRLW010000025.1:0-62465 GCA_043812655.1 bacterium
AAACAACTCGAATCATTGAACCGCCAAGAATTCCTTCGCTTTGCCGAAGCCGTTAGAACCTTTGACATAGAGAAGGGTCAACTGGTCGGCAATATCGCTTTGCCCCAGCAATGGCCGGAAAGATTGGATCCCGACCACACTAAAACTGGCCGGCAAGCTATCAACACAACCCTGCGCGTCATCATCGCCTCCGCGACTGGCCGAAGATTTTTTGGGGATAGCTCTCCTCCCCTGCCAACACCCGGCATGCATTATATTAAAGAGCTGGAAAAAACTTTTATCGATGTCCAAGTTGAGGACCTCCAAAGAACCCAGGAGGAATATCAAAGTAGGAATCCTTTGCTCATTATTGTACCAACTGGCGACCGCGGCAATAGACTAAAAGCTCATTTGAGCGGCCGAAAGCACCAAGGCGTTGACCTCCGGATCATTGAATTGCCGGAGGAAGAAAGCTTTTATCTTGATGAAAACGGGGTCTTGATCTTTGACGACCGGAAAAAAGAACTTATGTCTTCCCCCCTAGGTCACGGCTTTTTCCCGGCCGCGCTGGCAAAACACCTCCATCATTATGCCGGTTATAACTACGCTTTTGTGACCGGGACAAGAAACCTCGGCGCTTCAATGAGGGATGAAGCTTTCCTGCAAGTGCTTGGACGGCATATCTCACAAAAAGCGCTTTACCCAAACCATTTTTTTACTGCGGAAACAAGCCAGCCCAGGGCTTATTCTAACGAAAGCGTCTACCCTGTCATCCAAAATGGTGTCTTAAAATTATTCCCCAGCTTCGTTTTACCTAAAAGCTTGGCCGCCAAAGCCAGGACATCCCGTTCGCCAGTTTATAACTATAGCTCCGTTGTTTCTCTTGATGTATTGCCAACCATAGCCAGTAGCAGGCCAGATTGCTTGATAAGAAGGGAAGTTTTTAAAGAAGAAACCGTTGAATACGCCTATAAGCTTACTTGCCTGCTGGAAAGTTTAGGGATCGGGAGCGCCCCACTTTTGCTTTCTGTCCCTAGCAACCGAACTATCGCTCCAGAATATATCACTGAAACATCTGAAGCCGTAAGAATCTTAAGGGAGAAAATGGGATCATGAGACCGATCGGCTTTGCCGCAAAAACGCTCACCAATACTGGTCGGCTAACCACCAAAAAGGGTTATCCCAGCGATATCTTGCGGCTGATCTCTAAGGCCTACGCCCAAACCGCGCGGATGTATGGACCGCTCGCTTTTGGCAAAGTTTTTAATCATCCCGATCGGCTCAAGGTTTTTCTTTCCGGACGGGTTTACGAACCTATCCCTATCACTTGGTCTCTGGCCTTAAGTTGGGTTTGCAATAATGCCTGCGTCCTCTGCACTTTTGGCGACCGGAAATTCTCCCGCGACGAAGCTGTTAAGGGGCCCAAAGGCCTGATGACCAAACAAGTCGTCAAAACGATCATCGACCAATTGGCCGAATATGGGGCTAAAGCAATAATTTTCACCGGGGGCGGCGAACCAACCCTCCACCCTGACTTATTAGAATTAATGTCTTATGCTAAGGAAAAAGGGCTTGACGTCGGTCTTTTTACTAATGGCAGTTTTGATCCCGCTTGGGCAACAATGCTGTTGCGGGACGTTAAACCAAGCTTTGTCCGGGTCAGCCTTAACGCTCCAGATCCAGTTTCCCATCGAATCTTTCACAACTATGCCCTTGGCGTAGATAATTTTGCCACTGCGATCGGCAACATTCAAACCATGGCCCAATATAAATTTTCCCACCCGGAGGTCAAGACAAATTTAGGGATCGGCGTCATCGTTGGACCTAATAATGTTGACGCCCTCTCCGGCTATGGCCAATTAATTCGCAAATTGCTTTTTGATCAAGGGAGACAAACAGGCCTGCTAAATTATATCGCTTTCCGCCCGCAAGTCGTTTATGGCGGACGGGAGATGGCCCAACAACCAAAAAGTGTCTACCTTAAGGCTTTAACGACTTTTTGGAGCGACCTTTATCCCCGACTGCATAGCATCAGCAATTTACGCTTGATCTTTGTTAAAGACCGCTTCAAAATGCTTTATCGTCCCCAACAAAGCCGGGCCAGTTTTTGTGTCGGACAAGTTTTTAGAGGGGCGATCGGTTTAAGCCGGGATAATATTGTGCCCAGAGAAAAGGTAATAGATATCTTTGGCCAACAGGAATCAGTCTGGCCGCAGATCTTTCAATCTTTATCTAGCCCTCAACTTCAATTCCGATCTGAAGCCGAAGAGACGATTTACGCCTCTTTATTAAATGAAAGCCGGAAGCAAGCCGCCATCCAATTGTTCCATCAAACGCGGCTAGAAACACCGGCTGTTTTTTCCTGTGATGAACATAACGGCGATAACCATTATAAGTTCGGCGATCTTACCTCCACCACCATTGAGGATATTTACCGCGGTCAACAAAGGGAAGAGACGCTTGGTTACATCCAAGAAACCGGTTATCCTCTTTTTTGTCCCCCTACCTGCATTATGGCCCCAACTAATGAGATCTTAGCAAGAATAATGGGCTATGATCTGCATCCTCGCCATGAAGGAACCATGGCGGATAGGATAAACCGCGCTTGCCATGAAGAGATCCTCGACATAAACTTCTTATGATATCAACAACGCCCAAAGTAGTATTTGTTGTCCCCTCTTGCAACACGTGCAAGCGGCTGGGCAAAAAAAATCCTTTTAGCGGAGCTTACCAATTCAAAGGGAATCTTGAACGCAACCAACAGGCACTGGCCAACAAAGACCCAGGCGGCAAGATACTGGTGGTCGTTAACGGGACAAAACCAGAATATACGGAACTAACAAGAACAGCGATCGAATCGGCCGGCGCTTTAATGATCGAATCGGCGACTTTTGGCTCGGCCGGTTATCCACGCTACATCGGCATTGACCACGCCTTTACCCGGCTGGGCGCGGACTTCGTGATCATGGGCGATGACGACCTGCATGTCGCTCCAGGCGCGATCCGCAAATTCGTCAATAAATTGGATCATGGTTTTGACCTGGTCATCGGCGCCAGGTATATGCGCGACCAGCTTGGCCATCCGCCCTGGCAGTTCGCCTTAGAGCACGCGCTCAACCTTTACGCTTCATTCCGCCTGGGTATTTATCCAGAACACCGGGCGAGATTTCGCTCATTATCATGGGTTTCTTTTTGCACCGATTTTATTTCCGGCGGCCAGGCTTTTGGCCGCGACGGCTGGCTTAAGTTCCGCCAACTTGTCACCCCGGAAATGATGGAAAAACGGGGTCCGGCCTGCACTTTTTTCCCTGGCGTTTACAAGCTTTCCCTCGGCTTAAAAATTGGGACAGTTTTAGTCCGCGGCCGTTATGACGGCGATTACTTTCCTGATTCATTCAATCCTAAACAGTTAACAAAACGGCTTCGCACGATCAAACAAGATTTTCGTGATGTTGAGGCCGCTATCGATCTGGCAAAAAAAGGGGGTAAAATAAATAATGAGAGTCACTAGAAAAATATTAGTTACTGGCGCCGCCGGCTTTATCGGCAGTCATTTAACCCGCGCCCTGTTGTGGGGGCACAATACATCTGTCATTGGGCTTGACTCCTTTAAGGATAATTATCCGGGGACAATAAAAGAAGCAAACATCAAGCCGCTCCACCGCCGGCCCAATTTTGCTTTTATCAAAGGCAACGTGCTTGATCCATCGTTAAAAGAGACTCTGGCCGCCGACAAATTCGATTACATCTATCACCTGGCGGCCACACCGGGAGTCCGCCCAAGCTGGGGGAAAGAATTTGACGATAAATACACGCCCAACAATATTACCGGCACTTCACGTCTGCTGCAAGCCTGTGTTGGCTTGCCGCGCTTGAAAAAAATAATTTACGCTTCCTCTTCTTCGGTCTATGGCGACCAGCCGGTAGGCACAGCGTTGACAGAAGAGCTGGAATGCCGGCCGATCTCACCCTACGGCGTTTCCAAGCTGACCGCTGAATTAATGTGCCGGGCATACACCCGAGAAAAAAGGGTGCCAACTGTTTCTCTCCGTTATTTCTCGGTTTACGGTCCCGCCCAACGGCCGGACATGGGTTTCCATAAATTCGCCTGCGCTCTGCTGAATGAAGAGGGTTTTGACGCCCATAAGGGAAACCATCAACGAGATTTTACCTATGTTGGCGACGTTGTCCAAGCAAACTTGCTGGCTCAAAACGCGCCAGACGGCGAGGTTTTTAACGTTGGCGGCGGTTCGGTCGTCTCATTAGAACAAGCCATCGCTATTCTGGAAAATATTACCGGTAAAAAAGCCCATCCTAATTGGCTGGAAAATCCGGCTGGCAACGTCCACTTTACCCAGGCAGGCCTTGCCAAGTCACGTGAAATACTCGGTTATAACCCCGAAGTTGGGATCGAAGATGGGCTCCGCAGCCAAGTAAATTATCTTCTCCAAAACCGCGAACTCTACGGGTTATAACCCCCCACAACAAAATAGAGTGAAATTTTTCCCGAACCTTAACGATATATATCTGGAAGAGTTACGTTAAAGAAGAATAAATAGGAGGAAATAAAAAAAATGGAAATAGGAGCAATTGTCCGTTATTATCAAGTTGTCCCAAGCCAAGCAGATCAAAAAAAGGCCCAACAAGCACCCCAAGAAATTGGTAAAACCGAAGAATATCGGGTGAGAAATCTGGGGGTTGATCCTTGTAAACCCGAAGAGGTGGAAGCGCTTTCCTGGGACGCTATCACCCCAAAACTGGTTGACCAGCTAATCCTAGAAAAAAAGCTCTCTGTCCCGACAGAAAAACGAAGCGAAGTTGTTAATGGCGTCAAAAAATATTTATCGACAACTTACCCCAACGGTCCTTACAAAGGAACGATCATGGAAGAAGGTTGGGTGCGCGATAATATAATTTCTGACAAACAATACGGGTTCTACCTGGCAACCCAGTGTGACGATGTCGATCGCCCATATAATATCGGCTGGTCACGCCGCCTACTTATTGTTATGACCGACATCCTTGGTCGATACGCCGGCACCACGCCTCCACTTAACATAGATCTTAAAGCGCTCCAAGCAAAAGTAAATGAAATACTCAATCCCAAAGAAAAAAATGCAGATCCGGAACAACCAGGCGATAAACCTAATGCACCAGTTAGTAGGCCAGTCGTTATCGCAATAAATACTGTCGTCGACGCTGGAACAAGAAACGAAGCTGATGCATCAGCTAGTATAGCTCCACCTGTAGCTCCAGTCGTTCCTCCACCTCCACCCAAACCCAGGGTTACCGGTCTTAAGGTTGTACCCGGTGAAACATCCGCAAAGATCACCTGGAATGCTCTTGACGGGGCAAAAAAATACATTATTAAGGGTGGCCCTGATAATTGGAAGGTTGTTACTTCCCCCTATGAAATGCAAGGGTTAGACGATAATACCTCATACAAAATTACCATTGTCGCGGTCATGCCTGATAAGACAGAAAGCGCGCCTGCTTCTAAGACTTTTAAGACAAAGGAAAAAAAGAAGTTACCTACAAAGCCACTATGCGCTTGTGATTTAAAAGTTGATGGCAACTTACTACTTGGTAATGCTTTTGCCGTCTCTTCATGTAAAAAAGATGTTAAAGGAAAAACTGATATTGGAGCGGCAAAGTTTATTTTTGATAATTATCTTAAAGGCGATAAAAAGGACAAATGCACACTAACAAAATAACCGTTTTTTTCCTGATAAAGGAGCAATAAATGTCAGACTTATTAGTTAACTGTCCAACTAATGTTTGCACAAGAACATTAGAAAAAATATTAACAAGTGAAAAGCCAGAAATAGTCACTTCTGTTTGTTCAGTCTCTGGCCCAGAAGCCAAAGATAACTTATTATTATCGTTTTTTATTCATATTTCTAGGGCAATTTCATTAACCGGAGAAGTCGCCAAAGCTGATGATTCGAGTTTAACTAATTTGCAAGCCGCAGCTCTCTCTGAAGATATTGGAGGGGCGCTACCTATCATTCTTTCAGTTGACACAGCAACTGCTTCATCTCCCAAAGTGATAAGCCCGGTAAACCTCAATCCAGCGATAGTACAATCGATCAATACTATCTTCCAAAGATCTTTAGCTAGCGTCCCTTCTGGCTCAACCCCGGATTATGATATTTTACTTTTAGACGCCATTGAAGAATTTTTAGCTATTAAAACTGACTCATTAGCTTGCGCGCCTTTTAACTTAAAGACCAATCCAGAAAACCCCTCGATCAAAAAAGGCGAAACACTCGCCTCTTTGACGATCAATGGCCCTCACTTAGAACGAGTTAAAATCTTTGACATACCAGAGGGCTTAAGATCTGCTACCGACCCAAAAACAGAGGTTGAAGTAAAAAAAGATCCGACCAGCGGCAATGTTGTTTTGGTCTTGAAGTATTTAAAAGCGGCAAGCACCTATACCGCCACCACAGACGAACCGATCATTTTGAAGAATTCTTCCGGCGAAGAACTTGGCCGGTTTAGCGTCAAAGTTGTCGTCCCACCCCCAACAGCCGAAGAACCTAAAGTCGCTAAACTTCGCCCGGTAATGGGCAAAGCTTGGTTTGAAAGATATTTTTATAATTACGACGACCTGTCAGTCGCGGAAAGAGTCGGCCCTTATGCCAAGCTCTCCGCGGCCGGGATCCAAGCTGGCGGTTCTGTGACGCCAAAAGGAGAAGGCCGGGTTAATGTCGATGTCGCAAACCGCGACGCTACCATAAACATTGACCCCTATGTTGTGGCTGAAGGCGGCTTTAACAGCGAAGTTTTCCAGCCTCACCTGCAAAAGATCGCTAAAGCAAAGCTTTTTCTGACCAACACCCAGCAGACTTTGACTAACCCGATAACCGGGGGACTAAACAGTATTCCAAACGGCAGTTCGATTGAATTAAAACTCGATAAGACTGGGTTTACGCCCAAAGCCAGCCTGTCTGGCAACGTGTTTGGGGTCTGGAATCCCACCCTCACTCTTGCCGGCAAGTTTTTCAAAAGCGATGATATATCGCTCCATCCCGTAAGTGATCGCAATCTACGCGACAGGTTCTCCCCCTTTGCTCCGGACCAAGCGGATAAAGATGTTTTGGGCCTGACCCTTGCCGTCCAGCCCCTGCGGACAAGCATGTTCTTTAAAGCTAAAGAGGAAAACGAATGGTTCGGCTTTACTCTTGGCGGGCTCAACCCCACCTTTAACGCGGTCCTCAACCCGACCCAATTGAACAGGAAGCTAGGCTATGATTATCTGCCCGACGGGCAGATCTCCCCGACGCTAAATTTATATGAAGCGATTTTAGGGACTAACAACAAGTTATTCCTGCTTATGGGAAGCACCCATGGCTACGCGGCGCCAGGACTTAACCTCTACAAACAGTATAGCCAAGCTGAAATAGCGAGCACCGATCCCACCAATTCCAATTGCAGCAGCCAAGAATGCCCAAAAACCACGACCGCCAGCCAAGCCAGCGACCAGAAGGCAGGCTCCTATTCACGGCTCAACTTGTTTTCACAAGGAAAATTCCGCCTTTTTGGCGACAATAGGCTAAGGGCTGACTGGCATCTTAACGACCAGGTCGATGTTGGCGGTTTTGTCTTGATCGGCGGTGAATTCGCCAAAGCCGAAACTATAAACCACACCGAGCAATCCGGCCTGATTTGGCCGCGGCCTCTCCAAGGCTGGGAACTTACCACCCACACGGAAGCCGGTTTCCAATTATCGTTCCGCAAGGAGCCTGTCAACCTTCAAATAATCCCAGCCCTTGGGGCGCATAAAACTTGGGTTGGAATGTATAATGACGCGCAAGTAATGCGGCCGCAGCCATATTTCCCAACCGACGAGTTTTACGGGAAATTATCCGGCTCTGTCGGGCTAAACAAACCTAGCTGGCTCAACGCTTCCCTTGGCTTCGTCGGTAAATTAGGCGTCTCGAACGATCCGTTCGGCCAGGGTTATCCAAACTCAAACATTGGCCAAACACTAATGGCGTCAAGATATCCCAACCTCAACGCGTCAGGACTTTTGACCTTAAGCGTCTCCTTGGCCGCCGGCCAGGACCTGATCAGCATTGACGATAAGTCTGGAGTTAGCGGCGCCAAGCGGCCAAATTACCGCCAGCCGGATGATAAATAGTAACCGCCATTTTTCTCCCCTCGATTGCAATACGCAGGGAAATGTCAACTGCTAATCATTGACAAATAATATCAGTTAGCGTATAATATATACTATATGATGCTACACTCACTGCTCTATGTTATAGGTATAATATAACCATGTTTAACCGAAAAATACTAACATATTTAGAACAATGGAAAATCAGCCACAATCGGAAGCCGCTCATCCTGCGAGGCGCCAGGCAAGTTGGCAAGACTGTTAGCGTCCAGCTATTTGCCAATAAACATTTTAAAAATTTTATTGCTTTAAACCTGGAGGATCCCGAACAAGAACGTTTATTTAGACAGCCGGTCTCAATCACCGAATTTGAAAAAATAATCCAGATAAAATTTAATTCTACCCTGGTGGCCGGGGACACATTGCTTTTTATCGACGAAATCCAAAACTCCCCGGCCTTGATCAGCCTGCTCCGTTTTTTTTATGAGGAACGGCCAGCTTTAGCCGTGATCGCCGCCGGCTCCCTGCTGGAAGTCAAACTTAAAAAAGGTGGGTTGTCTTTTCCTGTCGGCCGGGTAGAGTTCGCTTATCTCCAACCGCTTGATTTTTTTGAATTCCTCGAAGCCAGGAGAGAAAACAACCTTTTAGCTGCCTTAAAAAACACCGGTTTCAACGATCCTCTCCCTCCCGCCGCCGCGGAAATTGCCGCTCGTTTCTTTAATGAATACTTAATGATTGGGGGCATGCCCGAAGCCGTGGAAAGTTACGCCACGGAAGGCAATTTCCAGGCGCTTAACCAGATTTACAACTCACTTTTAACCTCTTATCAGGAAGATATTTTTAAATATGCTTCCGAGGCAAAAGCCAAATATTTGACCCATTGCCTGGAAAACGCCCCTCTTTTTGCCGGCCAAACCATTACTTATGAACACTTCGGCAATTCAAATTACCGGAGCCGGGAAATGGGGGAAGCTTTTGACACGTTGGAAAAGGCGATGCTCCTTCACCAAACCAGAGGCTGCGGCGCTACCGCGCTCCCTTTAGTCGCCCAAAGGAAGAAAGCACCAAAACTGTTATTCTTAGACATTGGACTCGTCAATTACCGCTTGGGGATAAGAGACAAGATCTTTGAAGCCCGGGAATTAAGCGGCACTTTCCGTGGCAAGATCGCGGAACAAGTTGTCGGCCAGCATTTGCTCGGCCTGGAACCAGACCGCCAAAACCCTATATATTATTGGTATCGCGACGTTCCTGGCAGCACCGCGGAAATCGATTATTTGCTGGCGCTCCAGGGCAATATCATCGCCCTGGAAGTCAAATCGGGCAAAAGCGGACGGCTCCGCTCGCTCAAAGAATTCATTAAAATGTCCGGCCAGAAAGTTGCCGTCCGGATCCACGCCGGTCGCCTGCAAAAAGAAATTATCCATGATGGACCCATTAATTATGAATTAATTTCCCTACCTTTTTATTTACTGCCAAGACTAAAAGAAATCATCTTATCGGCTTAAAAACGGCATTATCGGGCCCCGATGCCGCGAAACGCCTTGCCATTAAGTAATTCCCCCTCCCGTCGCTAAAATCACCTGAAATTTTACCCGTTTTTTGCCGATATATATATGGAAGGAACGAGGAATGAGGACAGAGGAAGAAAGGCAGGCAAAAAGAAATGGGCGGAAGAATTTCAAATATTTATCATCGCGTCGCACAGAGGGTCTGTCATCCTCTAAGAAAACCTGCAAGTAACCCCGTAAAACCATCGTTAAGCTTAACAACCGTTAACCCTGCCCAGCCAATTCAAGCAAGTCTTTTATCATCAATCGCTTCGGTCTCAGCCCGAGATATTATCGGTAAAATTAAAACTTCAGTTTCCGCTTTCAGGTTTCCAACCGTGACTGGCGAAAGCGAAACGACCAGCCATAATGTCCGTTCACTTATGTATGGAGCTGCCGCCTTAGGCTCCATTCTCTGCCTTTCTGCCTGCGGTTCGGTTCCAGAAGCAAGTGCATTAATATCTACTGCTTCCTCGGCCGCGGCTGAACTTGGAACGGAAAAAATGGCCGAATTCATTGACTTGGTAGCTAAACATATTACCGAATTTGGTTTGGCTTTGGCAGGTACCGCCTTCGTCTGCAAAGGCATAACTAAAAAGTTTGCCCCGTTTGGTTGCAACGCCTATAACAAGGTCGATAGTTTTTGGGCCTTTGCCATGGTCCTGCCGATAATTATCAGCACCGGTTATTTTTCGGCCATCGTCAACGGTTATACTTCTCATCTTAGCCTTAATCCCCTGGCTCAAGGAACGATCGAGATCTCCCGCTATCTTGCCGGCGCGATCGAAACAATTGGAGTAGCGCTTGATGATTTTGCCAACATTTACCAGAAAGTTAAAGATAACATCTTGTTTGTCACCTGGCCGCTGATCGCCGCCGGGATCCATGAAGGCGCTTATCAATTAGCCACAAAAGTTTTCGACAAAAGCTTACCCGACCATCCTTATTTTTTCCCTTACAGCCCAAACACCCCTTCTTTCGTTAGCCGGGCCGAAGAAAAATTTTATAGTTTTCTCCGAACCTTTAACCATTACCGCCGCCACATCTGGCTCGGCGGCGTTTTTGCCAACCAATCGATGGCTTTTGCCGTTACCCATGCTGTCCATCCTTCCACTGTTTTTTCTGGGCTGGGTGTCACGCTCTTCCTGCGCCATCTCCTTAACCGGGAACAATCATTCCAGCCTTACACCTACTTTACCCGGCCGCTAAAGCTTTTTGCCACCTACAGCATCTTTGCCTACTCCTGGGTAGTCTATGCCCTATGCTATTACACTTGGAACATCGAATCGGACGCTGGCTTGGCCCTTAATAAATTGAGTACTGATACAACTGCTTTTTTGCTTGATGCTTCTATCGGCTACTTAGCGGTTGACACTTTTAAAGAAATGAGGGCAGCAGTAGCCAGCCGCACCCATAGGACAGAATACGGTTCCAAGTCCGACCTGCAAAATGAAGCCATAACAAGAAAAGCAGAAGCCTTCTCATTCCGAGCCATGTTTGTTTACTTAACCAGCATGCTACCGGGTATCGTGACCGCTTTGCCAAGCGTTGATCTGATCTCCAGCCAACCAGGGGTTGCGGCCGGTAAGGTACTCGGCGTCGGCTTGACTACCTGGTTCGTCGGCAAATATTGGCTGTCAAACTTACACAATCTTTTCCAGGCCGATGGTTCGGCGGAAAACGTCCACCGCTCGGTCAGCGCGCCGCAATCACCGCTAGCCGATGATACTTTTATTGAGCTTTTTTCCCGCGACGGTATTCCCATAGCCGGGTTCAACCCGTCAAAGGGGCCAACGCCAACAAATATCGGTATTGTTTATAAATTACTTTTAAATCCTTACACCTTTGTCCAGAGCCTTTCCTGCTACGAATCGCATGCCGCCAATACCTTGGGCGGTGCCCAGGAATTACGGGCCGCGCTGGCATACTTTGCCAAATGCAATGAAATTGGTAAAGGCATTTTTGGCAATTTCCACCAGGTTTACCTAAACCTCCTTAATAATCAAGTTGATGAACAAGCGACCATGGCACAACTGGCCGACACGCTGACCGCGCTGGGCGAAAAATACTGTGATGAAAAAATGGCTGACAGTTATATCGCCATGGTCAGAAAATGGCGGGAAGAAGACAAAGCGCGGCAAACCAATAACATTCATTACTTTGACGCTGAACTACCCATTCCCTATCTGGATGAACTAAACCAAGCCCTGCGGATCCGCGGCTTGACCTTCCTCGCCACCGCCGATAATATCCGGCAAAATTTGGCAAAGGGCAATGTTGCCGATCGGGCAGAGCTCTTAAAAGATCTCCTCTACTATATGCAGTCGTTCGATGTCCCGGTGGAGATCAACGCCCGCCACATGGTTTTCCAAGACGACCGCTTATACAATAAGATCGTTAACCTGGCCAACGCCCATACTTACCACGGCGACACGATCTATGAAGTCTGGCTGGTCAACAATGAAGACCTGATCAATCCGCAATTCCAGTACAATATGATCCCGAGCCGCTGGATCAGGATCAAAAATCCGTATTACACCTATAATGACGCCAAAGAGACCGACCCGGCCAAAAAGCATAAATACATCTGGATCGACCGTTCCTATTTTGAACATGAATTAAAATATTCCCAATCCTGGTCAGACATCATCAAAGATGTTGATAACACGCCGCTCCATGGCGAGCTGGGCGGCGAATTCGTTGAAGGCTTCCATCTCCCCTGGAGACATGGCACAGATACTGTCCGGATTTTTGCCACCAGTTCCGAAGCACCCCTGCCAGCCAAGCGCTTAACACTGCGAGAAGGGCAAGAACATGCCTTGGATAGCTTCCACACCTGCTTCTGCGGACAGGCAACTCCCCCTTCCGAAGAATTTAAAAACTCGTTCCGCGCTTGGGCCAAAGACTTTGGCTTAAAAAGCCATAAATTTAAACATCAGGAAAAAGAAAAGACCGTTACTTATGACCAATGGTTGGCTACGGTCGCCGCTGAAGAGAAGAAGGATCCGAAAGATCTCTTCTGGATCAAAGAAAAACCAGGGATGATCTGCTTCCTCGGGAAAACTTCGGGCGCCGACAGCGGCGTTGACACGATCGACGAAGAACATGTCCCGGTCAACTATAAGCTAGCCGCCAAAGTTGTTTTTGACCGGGTTTATAACCGGACCGTCACGGTAACTTATAACCACACGATCAAACGGCGGCTAAAAATCCCGGCCGGCGCGGCATCATTGGGAACACCTACGACCATGCAGCATGTTCAAGCAAAATTCCTGCTTAAAGTGAAACTAGATATGGATAAAGTCCAAGCTCAGCCCTGGTATTCAAGCCTTGACGACAAACAAAAAGCTAGTATCAATGAAGACATCATTGTCCCGCTCGATATGAACCATCTTCGTATCCCGGGAGATGGTAATCCCCTAGGAGTCCCCGCTTGGAAAAATGTTATTGGTATTGAGGTCAGGGAATTCAACAATAGAAATTACATGTATGTTAAATATCGGGCCAATGATCTTAGTTCAAAAGAAGTAATTGAAGACGCGGAAGTAAAAGTCCTGGAGCTTCCGTACCTGCCGCATCTCCCTAACCCTGACCTGATCGAAAAAATTGAAGTAGACAGCTTCCCCAAGATCACCGGGCTCGAATATTTTATGCGCTTTGGTTACGAATTGCCAAAAGATGTCCCGCTCTTCGTCGCTGAACGCTTTATCCATATCCCGCTCCGCTGGTTCAGCGCCGATTGGCTGCCACCGGAGTGGCTAACGATCCCTAACTTAGCCAGGAATTTACTCTCCCCGCAGAAAGACCACTTGATGGACCTGTGGCTCAACCTGATACCCGATGACGGCATCCGTCAAGTTGAAGGTGGAAAATATTATGAGATCGAAAATTATTATCCGACCACTGTCGGTTATCCGATCGCTCCCGGCTGGCTGCCGGAACACGATCTCCAGGTTTTGCGCGAAGAATATGCCCACACCGGCTTTGCCACCGGTAGGCAAATCTATACAGAAGAGATACCAGGGACTCCTTTTTATTACTGGTCACCGATCAAGGGACAATTAGAAGAGACTCAACCGGCCACCAGCAAAACCCCAGTTAATCGAGTTCAAAAAACAAAGCGCAACCTATTATGCAAAGACACCGGCTTAGCCTGCGCCCAACTTATGCAAAAAGACACGGATGACGGCTTGCTCAAACCTGTGCCGTCAGAGATCCCTCCAGTCATTCCCTTTACACCGCCGCGCGATTGGGTCCGGCAAGTTTTAATGGACCCGCAAAACGCCCGCTATGTGGTCGAAATAAGGTTCAACTATAAAGGGAAACTGGAAATAATCAGCGGCCGCAAATACAAGCGCGATCGAACTGGACCAAAAAAACACCGTTACCATCTTGACCGCTTTGCCTCCCTTGGACATTACGCCGCCAACGCTAATGTTGCCTGGGATACTGACTACATAAAAAGCGGCTACGTTGACGACATCACCATTGAAGAAGGAACAATCGACCAGAAAGGCCAGCCCAAAAACCCTTCCTTCTTTAAAAGGTTTTGGCAAGCGATTTCCGGCCGCAAAGAATATCGGGTAAAGATCCATTACACTAAGCCTGGAAAAGAGGGTGAATTCTACGTCCCTGGACACATTTTCCACGACGCCAATAAAAACCCGCTGCTTAATTCCTTTAAGGAAAAAGTCTCTTCGCTGGCTGATATTTACCAGAGGGATCCGGGCGAATACGGCCCAGCCACAAAGATGGCTCGGCCAAGATTAGTCTCTTATAAAGGCCAAATCCAGTTGGAACTGACGCCGGTTGACCGGCAAGTGATGAGAGCCCCTCAAAAACTGCAAGCAGTTAAAAAGTGGGCTGATGATAACAATTTAATTCTCGCCGGCTTCCAGTTTGCCGCGCCAACTTCAGCCATGGAAGTTAACGGTAAATATTGGGTCCCGTTAACTTTAACTAAACCTATTCGCTTTTTAAATAATATGAGCCCGGTCAAGACCGATTCATATTATTTGAAGACCGAGGCCGTCCCAAACCAAGAAACCCCAGCTTTAACCGAGCTGAAAAAACATCTTGACGCCAACCGCCGAACCCTGAAACGAGCGGCCCTTGTTCCGGTCATTAACGCTGAAGGAAAAGAAGAAATTAATGTTCGTTTCAACATTGGACAAACCACCCATCAACTGCCGGCTAGTTATTTTAGGAACAAAGAAAGAAAACAGCCGCTTGATGCCCGGGACCACAAGCTTGACTGGTGCCGCGACGAATTAAAAAATCCTGGGACTGATAATAAATACCAAAATTGGGATATCTATTTGCGACGGTCAAAAACTGGGGTCCCTATCCTTTGGGTCCGACCAAAAGATAAGGTAGAGGTGAAGGATTAAGCCATGGTAAACCAAAGAATAACCCTAACCCAAAAATACGATCCAAGGTTAAAGGGGATGGACCTTAACCATCAGGTTAAAGGTGCTCCCATCTTAAAAGCTCGCGTCATCTCTCAAGCCAAAAACACGACTGGCGACGCGTTAAAACCGCACGCCCCTTTCACCAAATCTAATTTTTCCAATTCCTTTCTGCATATCGTAGCCAGGCAAACATTGATGTTCCTCGCTTCTAATCCGACGATGATGGCAACCGCCATCCGCGACTCCTTCTTTTACGGGCTCGGCAATGGCGCGGTTTCCGACCGGCCGGAAAATTGGCGAGAATTCAAAGACGCCGACAAGAAATTAGACAAGTTAAACCAGGTCCTGATCAAACGTAACCTTCCCTCCCTAAAAAAAATGTTTGGTTTTGATCCCAGGGTCTTTTTTAATCCTAGCCTGCAAGCCGGCAACTCCGATGTTTATGACGAAAACGGCAAGCCGTGTTCCGCGACCATTGAGAATGGGACGAGGTATTTTGGCTTATGGGAAACTATTTTTGGCGTGGCCGACACCCAAGAATACGAAGACGGCAAGGCCGGCGGAGTAGAAAGGGTTTCTTACTACCCCCGCCTGCAAAAGATCGTTAACTTCTGCCGGTTTATCGGTTTCGTCCAAGCCGTTGGTGAAGACGAAGAATTAAAACAAGCGGTTGCCCTGGCTCTCGGCGCCTGGCTGGCTTATGCCGCCGGCGAAGACCCGTCGATCGCCGCGCAGGAACCGAGCAAAGGGTCGATCATCCTGCAAGACGACATTAAATATCCAGCGACGACCGACCTGACCTGGCCAGCGCTCCGCCGAGTTTTGGATGAAGTCGGCGAGGGCCGGTTGACCGATGAGAAAGAAATCTCTTATACTGTCCGGCACGCCACCAGGCTAATGGCCCAAGCCAGCTGGTATTTTATCGGCGAGGCGGAATCACAACGGCTTAAAGCGCCTCCTATTTATCTTTTGGGCCTCTCTTACCTTATTACCATGCCGGTTGACCGGCAGGTTTTCGTTAAATTGTTCCTTATGTACATTACTACTTCCGTTATCCATCACGTTAAATTCACCCGGGTGAAACAATTGTTCGGCTTTATTACCGCCATGTTCCATTCACCCGCCATTAATACCTCGCACATGCCGGAATCTATGAAAGGGATGAGCGCCATGTTCCACGAAAAATGGGAATTTGGCCCGTTCAAAGCTTCCCGTGAAGGTAAAGGCAAAGGAACGCCACCAGTCCAAAGCAAAAACCTGATAAACCTTTACATGACTTATGACAGCTTGGCTTTTCTCACCGGGCTAACCTCTCTCGCCACTGGTTTACCGGTCGGGGAATGGCAGACCCAAACCGGCCTCATGATCAATGTTTTTTGGCAAGCTTATTCCGGCGGTTTAACTATCCATGCCCACAACTGGCAGAAACGGTTTGAACAGTATGAAGAGTTTGCCGTCAACTGCAAAGACAAACTCCCCCTCTTTGTCCCGCCAGCCTTTCCAGAGGGTTCTAAACCAAGCGAAGAAGCGCTGATCAGGCTAAGGATCCAAGCCCTGGAAGCGCTGGCCCAAACCGATAAGGCGGTAAAAGATTTTAGGAAAAATGCCAACTTGCCAAAAGGTTATAAAGACTTTTTTGCCGGCGATTATCGGCAAGCGATCTTGCGCTACCTTGCCCACGTTGACACAGGAATATTGGCCCTGGGACGCTGCCGCTTAGCCGAGGCGGATATAAATAAAGCAACCCGCGATGAAAATTTAGCGCGCGGTTTGGTCTTGGTCCAAATGGTCCAAGAGACAACCCCAGGCTATTCGGTCAGCTCCACTGCCGACATGATCATGGCAAGCGTTAAGATCGACGCCACTGACGCCAGCAAGCACGACACCAAGATAGTTGCCGCCGCCCAAGAAAATCTGCGGGAAGAATACAAACAATATTACCTCCAATACCACGGTTGGATCATGCCCAAACAATTATCTGAAGCAAACATTGGTCCAGAGACAGTAAAAAAACTGCTGTCCAACAACATTCTCTCAAAAAGCAGAGGTCTTTTATTTACCGAAGCACTGCATTACTCATTTACGCCAGAAAGCATTAATCTCACTGCAACCGAATTAAAGATCAACCTAATCAATTTGGGGGCTAGCCAAGCCGAGATCGCTATGCTTGCCGATCTCCATGAAACCCACCAAGCCAACCAACAAGTCCGGTTAACCGAGCAAGTTGGCCACTTTTCTTCCAATTATCATTCTTGCGGCAATTCGCTAATTAAAAACCAGCTCGAACAAAACTTTAGGAATAGTTTACAGCGGGCAGGGATCCAAGAGGAAGAAATAAATATTTTCACAAAAACGATCAAAGAGAATAAAGGTCAAGCGGCAATAGCGCTCGCCCTACTCGCTGTCGCCGCGCCAAATAAAGACTTTAATTACCTGGCCAGAATCGCTTTAAAAACTCTGGCCAAACAATCCCCGGCTGTGATCAAAGAAACCATTACTCAACTAGAAAGCGAGGTACAGGCCGCGACTAAAGCCACCACCAAGATCAAAGGGATCCTCGCCAAGCTAATTAATCAATTAACATACATTGAAGCAAACCTCGCCACCACCCTAGAATCGCGGCGGATCACCCTCATCAAGACCGAAGCAGTTAAAACAGCCAAAGCGACCCTCAAAGCAGAAATCGCGAAGGTGGCTAATGGTGGTAAGGATCTTAAGGAGTTTGAGGATAACCATAAGGCGATCGATGGCCTTGTTTTTGCCGCTATAAAAGTGCTCAACCCCACCACCGCCAAACCTGGCGAAATAGCTTTATCGGAAGATGACTTCCAGTCTCTCGCCAACGATCTGCAAGGAAAGATCAGCAATAATATACACAATCTTTATACCAGTATCAGCACCGCTAACTCTTCATTAGACAAAATAACGCTCTCTTCGCTAGGTAAAGCAGGCACAGCCGCGCCAGTTCTTTTACAAGGGCTGATAGCCGCTGGCTACATTGACAGCAATGGGGTTTTGCAACCAAAGTTTGATGGAGACAAAAAGACATTTCGGTTTGACATCGGGGGAGCAAAACAAGTTGGGCTGACCGTTGAGAAAAAAGCTTTTGACCTCTTTGGCAATCAAAAAGACGAAATATTTTCTGCCTTAGAAAAAGCTAAATATCTCAATGAAAAAGGCGGGCTACAAGCTGGTTTCGACGGCAATAAAGCAAAATTCAAATTAGAAGGCTTTGATCAAAAAACAACTGAGACTGTTTTCAATATCTTACTTAATGCTCACCAAGCAAATTTAGCTTTTAATGTTTTGCAACTTTTTACGGCTAAATCACAGCTTGACGCCCTCAACAATTGGAAAAAGTTGTTTGCTCAATTATTAATAGTTAAACATGAGAAAGCAGAGATCCGCAACCTCACGACTATACATGAAAAGATCCTTGGTTATGTGGCTTTCCCGCTGGCTGCGGCAGCCTTATCGCCGTTAACTTTTGCCTATCATTTGGTAAAAGGCGCATATCATTTAAGCGGTTGGGAAATGCTTGGCTCGTTTCTCTCGCCGGTTCTGACCTACTACTGGATCTATGACATGATCTTGCCATTTAATTACCATCAAATTGAAAATATCCCCCATTCCAAAGCTTTCAACGCGGAATATGACCCGCAAATTGAAGAAGTGGAGACAGCTAAAACGATCGCCATTGATAAGATCGCTGACAAACTTATTAAAGACCTGACCGATAACGCCTATGACCCGCTAGACCCAAGCTCCCCAGCCAGCCAAGCATTCAAGAAAGCCCTGCGCGCGACCTACGAAGGCGGCTACAAAATAGTTTATGCATATTTAAATGCTCATCCTGAAATCCTGGACAAGATCATCGTCCCTTTTACCCAAAAAATAAAGGGGGCGATAGACAGCTACAATGCAGCTAATAATACTGCCCCGGCTGAAGAGGGCAAAAATATTATTGAAGCTTTACAAGTGATCAATGAACAGATCAAAGCCTCTGCCCGGCTCGGGTTTTCCATCCGCGGAGCCCAACCGGTCGCTGACGCTATTAGTGGCTTCAAAGACTTGCTTGAACACCTGAAAAACAGTGATCAAGCCGCTTTCTCGGCCCAGGTCGAACCACATCGCCAAGTTCTGACTGACGCCGGAATAGAGATTTAATGAAATTTACCAGGTTTTTTGCCGATATATATATGGAGAGAACCATATGAGTGGCATTAGTTACATACCAGCACTATCATCGATCAACGCCAGCAGCCGAATGGCCGCGCCAGCCAACGACGATCAAACCAGCTCTCCCTCCTCCAAAACCGCTGAAAAATGGATCCCGACTTTTCTCAACGGTATCTTCCCCGGCCAACCCTTTGACCTGGAGGTCTTGCAAAAAGCTGATGAAGAAGCCGGATTACCATACAATGCAGTAATTATCTACGTCCAGCTAAGCCGCGGTTATGAGACGCTTAAACTGCTTGAAAAAATGTGCGCGACAGCCCACCAGGCTGGCAAGGCCGTCTTTTTAAAATTTGAGCCATGGACCGCCAGCGAAGAGGCTATCTACCTTTCCGCCATGGACAGCGATGCGCATGATCTCATGATCTATGCCCTGAATAAAACCCTTAACAAAATCCATCAGGATCTACCGGAACTTGTTATGATGGCAACCTTTGCCCACGAAATGGACAGTCCATTTTATCCTTGGTCGTTACAACCATCGCTTTTCTGTAAAGTTTTTGAACGGATGGTTCGCTTGCTACCCAATTTTTTAACCTGGGTCGCCAATTCCCATGCCGGCTTCCCCCACCTTGATTATTACCAGTGCCTGCCAACCGAAGCCTATCAAGCCGTAGCGCTTGATTGGTTCGAACGGGATTACACCCCGATCATTACCCAGTCTTTCGACCCACTTGAAGCTTTCCAAGACGATTTCACCGCTTTTAATTCTTGCCAAGAATCTTCGTTCACTGCCGGATCATATTGCGCTGGGCTGGCAACAACCGCCACCCAACAAACCAAGCTTTCTCCAGCCGCCTGCTCCCATCTGGCTTCGATCCCAATGTTCATAGGTGAATATTCGATCCATGCCGATCCCTTAAAATACGAAGAGGCACGGGCCAAGGCGATGGCGCAAGCCCGCCTGACCTTTACTCCTTGGGGATCAAAAGCTTTCAAGTTGACTGGGGGCTTTTGGTTCTTCCAAAACAAAAATGAAGGGACAGAAAAAAAGATCTGGGATATTTCCCGCCCAGCCTCACAACAAGCTTTTTCTTACGCCGGCCAAATATTGACACAGCAATTAAGCCAAAGGAACATTGATCCCTTCACTCCTTTTTATGGTTTTAACAAAAAACGCGTTTCAACTCTTTCCCCCAGAGAGTTTGTTTTTACCGGCGACCTACAATATGTCGTTAAATATAACATCGCGGTCGATGAAAAGATCTTAACCAACGACCAGGTCTTGCGTGACGACATTATTTACGCTCTCAAAGACCGGCTGGTCGCTACCGGTTTGGTCTACAAGACCATCAGCCAGGAATGGGAAAACTTGTTCCTAACCGCCAGCAAAACAGAAGTAACCAGTAAATTAAAGGCGCATCTTGGCCTTGATGACACAGCCCTAATCCAACGACTAATTGAAGAATTGACGGATTATCTTGAGCTTGAAAAGGATGTCTTTGAATTAAAGCCTGGGCATCTGCAATATTTATTTGGCCTCTCCATTCCCATAGTGGTCCGCAATGGAACGGTTACGGTTGAGAATTTCCACCAAGAGTCTTTTGCCGTCAAATTAATGTCTTTGGAAAAGATCGCCTTAAAAGACCCTGACTTAGGCAAACTATCACCGGAATACAAGGAAAAACTCGCCCGCATTCTGGCCTTTGAAGAAAAGGCAAAAGGGAAATACCATTATCTGGATAATTCCAGCACCATGATCGTCAAAGGAAAAATAACTGGGGAGGAATTAGCCGAACTCACCGCTATTTTTAATATTGAAGGATCTGGTGACACAGCCAAACTCAGATTATTGAAGAGCCATGCTGATAATTTTGTCCGCTCGGCTTATTATAACTACCTGGTAAGATTCACCGGCACTGATGCGGAGGCTAAAGCGATAACCGCCGCTAAAATATTACGGGCGGCTGTTGAAGACCAAAAGCTAGCTACGGATTTTGGCATCAATGATTACCCAAGATACCGCGATCAATTCTATGACTTTGTTTTCCGGGAACCTTTTGAGATCAGGCTGCGCCCTAATTCTTTAAAGTGGTGGGACCGGATCATCCTTTCGGAGGACGATATCCAAACGATGATCAATGACATGCCGCCGCACATGAAAACGGCTTACGCCCATGCTCCCGACGCTAAAGCCAAATGGAAGTTTTTTACTCAAGAATTGACCGCCAAGTTATACACCTACCAGCTAGGAACGTTTGCTTCGGAATTTTCTTACCGTCAATTGCAGGAACTGCAAGAAGCCCTGCCGATAAGGACCCGTGATTCCCGGCTGGAACTTTTCCTTGAGCGCGGCAAAGCCTACTTCCAGATCGGCCGGTTCGCCGAAGCGGAAAAAGAATTCGACGAGATCATCAACAGCTGGGGAACTTTTTCCGCCCAGAAGCCCCAATTCTACTTTGAAGCGATCTTTAACCGCGTCCTTTGCATGAAGATCCGGTCTTTTATCGAACTGCGGCCCCAATACATTACCGAGGCCATTAAGCTTCTCGATGACAAAGTCATTAACGATACCAATAATTTTGGTTATATCGCCCGGGCCCAGAGAGAAAAAGCCCTCCTCCATTTTGCCATGCTGCAAACCGAATATTTCGCCGAAGACCTGCCACTCGTTAATACCGAGCGGGAGAAATTGGTCCGTTCACTCCTTTTCTCTTTAGAAATTCGCTTTGATAAAAACGACAGGTTGGCCTATAAAGAAGCAGCCTACCCGCAAATCACCTCCCTTTCCAGTACTTTACCTATCCTTTCGCCTTCCTTACTGATTAAAGCCAGTGAACCTTTTAGTGCCGAGCTTTACGGCGCCCATGGTTATGAATTCCCTCTTCCCCCGATCTCCGGTGAGTCGCTTGATCTAAGAGGCCTGCCGCCCGGCGGCTATTCTCTGCAAGTCCAGCCGCAATCCACCAAACAGATCTACCGCTGGCCATTTATCGTCTCTGCCAGCTCCCAAATTAAAACCGCTAAAATTGAAGGCGAGCCAAAAGCTTTCCTTAATATTGATACCGACCGATTCAAGCCGGTCCCGATCCGCGGCCATTGGAATTATAAGACCACCGAGGGGGAGGCCTTTGAAATCGCAAAAGTTTTTTTGCAAATGGGTGACCAATTTATTTTCCCGTCTGGTGAAGAGCGGCGGATGTTCGACGATAAGACGCTTTTGCGCATGTATAACCAGGCCATTAATTGGTTTAAGCTAATTACTGAAAGCCAATTTTTCAATCAAAGGATCGATTGTAAATGCCACCGGGATAACATTGCCCACACCCATGAACCGGACGAATTTTACCTTTATCAGGCGCTAGCCCACCGTGGGATCGGCGAAGCTTTGATCGCCAAATACGACGTTGAGCCTAAACCAGAGCACTTAAAACAAGCGATCGAACATCTTAAGGCCGCAACCGATAAAATGATCAGCTTCAAGACCAAGACCCCGATGGATTTTCACGTTTTTAATTACGAAGAGCGCTGCGCTTACGTCCAATCCTACACTTCTTACTCGAGAGGCTTATATCTTTTCTCCCAATTGTCCGACGATCAAACCTTGGCCAATTCCGCTCTCAACCAAGCAGATGAGCAGGTCGACTCCCTGATCTATTATTATTTCCAAGACCCGTACTTTATCCCTGACAAAAACATCCTTGTTGACCTTTTTATCACTAAACTGGAGATCTTACAACTGCGATATAGGCGAATAATGGAGGGGACAACTGAAACCCAGCCTCATGACCGGAAAACTTTCGACGCCAAAGCGGAGTTTCATTATTATCAAGAAATGGTGGAAAACCTCCTCCATGGTGAGGGATCGGCTTATGGCCATCTCCAGGAAAGATACGCAAAATTACTCGACCTCGATAAGACCCCCAGGATTTACGATTATCAAAGTCAATCTAGTATCATTAAAAATGATATTGTCCAAGTCAAACAATTGGTTGGCCGGTTAGGCGATAAAGGCGGAAGGGAAAGGCCTTGTACGGATCAAGAAATAGCCCAATTATTGGCTAGATTTGAAAAACTCTCTCAGCGTTCTGAATTGACCAGCGATCTTTACTTGGGCGCAGAGTTCTTTGCCGTCTATGGTGACCTACTGCTAGCGACGGCAAAAGTCAGGGACGATTATGATAAAGCGATCAAGTCTTACACAAAAGCGATCAAGCTCATTAACAAGATCAAAAGTAAGGCAGCTGCAAACCCGCGGTTAGTCATCAACACCCAAGCTCTTGACAATCAAATAAGGCTTATCGACCAACAAATAACCAACGCCACCAACCAAAGATAGGCTGAAATTTTCCCTCTTTTTAGCCGATATATATATGAGAAGAGGTATTAATAAAGATGTATATCCCTGCTATCACAAACTTAACGCCGATCGTTCCTGGTCAAAGCGCGACTGCCCCTGAAGACCGCGCTAGGCTTGAAGCGTCATATAAGGTCGATCTTTTTTCTCTTAGCACCGATCGGGATGTTGTCACAACTCTAAGAACCGGCGCTCCTTATTCATTAGAAGAGATCAACGCGAACATTGAAAGGAAAATGCTTTTTGAGGATTCTTTGGTCGGCTGGCTTGATTCACGCATTGATTACTTAATGGAAAACAAAGACACCAAATCGCTAATTAAACTCGAAAAAGACATCGCCAAGCTATCTGGGCAACTCAGTGAAAATTCGCCACCGACCGATCCTGCCCAATTATTTATCTATAAACTAATTAAAAACGAAGCGGCCGGCCGTTTGAGCATCAAGGATATTCTACTCCCCTATTTCCAATCCAGAATTTTTCTTTTCTATGTTATTCTTGGGACGCAAAACAATGAGGGGCAAAAACTGCACAATACCATTGACTCCCTTAATGCTTCCCTAGAGACAATTAGGGCCAAGTTAACCGGTCGGCAAAGCCACCTAACCAACCGACAAATCGAGTTTTTTATTAATTTCCTGCCGGAAATATTACGCAACTTAGCTCTGGCCAATTACTTAAGCGCCAACTACGCCCAAATGCATGGCAATTTTACCGCTGTTTCAGAATATTATAAGAAAGCAAAAGATATCCTTACTAGCCTTGACAATCTTTACAAAAGAGACCGGACCCCCTTTAATAAGAGGCTAGAAAAAGTTTTTGGCTCAAGAAAAAGCGTTAATAACCCCGTCATCACTTATTTGGTTCAAATTACCAGCCGGCAAGGAGCCTTATATATTGACCCCTTCCATGGCATTTACATCCCGGTATATGCCAAAGTGCTAAAAGAAAAGATCCACCATTCAGAAGACACTCTAGACAGAGCCTTTTATTCCTGCAACCTGCCTAATAATATATGTTCACTCTTTACGCGTGAACAACAGATACTAAGCATCCAATCACGGACTCTGCTCAATTTCGAAGCCACCTTAGAAAAAGCGGAACAGCAATTCGAGGAAGCTTCAAAACATTTTGATGCGGGAGGCTTAAGGAGTGTCCGCACGATCTCGCAAAATATTCTGCGTAATATCGAAGAAGCCAAGGAAAACGGTTTAATGGCCGCCACAACCGAACAAAATAACGCTTACCGGCAGGAACTGCAAAAAACCGAACAATCGGCGCGCATCTTGCTGCAAAAAGCGGAATTAGCCTTGGCCGAAGATGACGAAGCTGATATCGCTAAAGTTAAAAGAGCTTTAAGCTCGTTCACTGAAGTAACAAGAGAACCTGCGGGCTTAAGCGAGCCAAGTTTTTTGGTTTTTCTCCCCTATGCCAAAGCGGAATTACAATTACTAAAATTTGATCTGCGCTCCAAAGAATTATATTTGGCCTTTGATACCAAGGCCGCGTCAACGGCCGACCAAGAAAAAGAACTTTTGCAAAATTTCAACAACTTGGTCAAAGAATTGGCTAAATATGTCGCAGACAATCCGGCCGGCAACGTCCAAGTGGTATTACGCGCCAGGTTAAAACTGGCAAAACTACTGCAAGCCGGGGCAAGCCGTTTTTCTTTAGCTGACATTAAAGCGGCGTATCCGGCGTTCACCGGCGCGACTGTTTATGAGTTATTCGCTAACCTTTACGAACAGCAGATCAAACCGGCGGAAAATAGTTTGGTCGGCACCCCGCTGATGCGTTTTGAATTGCAGGATACGTTGATCGAGAATGCCGCCCTCCGTTATTACCTGGCCGACAGTACCAAAGCGCGCGATGAGCATTTAAATCAATTCCTCAGCTTATTCGAAAAAAATAATGGTGCCCTTAACGGAAAACTGAGCAAACTTATTACGCCCCGAGGGGAGCTTTGGTTAATTAAAGTTTTGGGCAGCCTTCCATCGCGAGCGGATGAACCGGCCGTCCTAGCTACCCTCACAAAATTCTTAGGGGTTGACGGCCACACCCTCGCTTCATTAAAACCGGCAGCCAGAGAAAAAGAATTATTTAACGCGGTCATCACCAAAATGATGGCCTATGCCAGAAAGATCAACGGTTATCTGGAAAATGACCGACTGCTGCCACGCGATCTTATTAAGATCCGAGCAGACGTCAAAGTCCAACTGGCTAACCTAAAAACCGCCATTCCTTACAAGGATTTAGGAGAATTTGCCAGCGCCGACAGGGCTTTACTAGAAGCTAACGCCCTCCTCCAAGAAGTGATCGATCAAGCGCCTAAAGAAAAAGATAAAATCCCAATTTCACTCCTTGGCGAAGCTTATCACGGCTTGGCTAAAAATATTCTAATTAAGATCGGCAACATGGATGTGACAACCACCGATCGGCAACTAGTGGCTGATCTCCTGGCCGAACTTGCGACAGCGGAAAGACATCTGGATAAAGCTAAACCAAATCTTTTTGGTTTAGCTGCCTTCGACCACCAGGCCACGCTGGTTAACATTGATCTAACCTACGCCTATCTTTACAAAGATATCGCCAGCCCAGAATTTGACGCGCGCGTTAAAGCCGCCTTCCAAATTATGGGCGAACTCTTGAAGCCGCAAGGCCCTGCGCCGTTCACCACTTCAACTTATAATGCCTACAATCTCTATATTAATCTAGCTAATTTTACCGCCGCGGTCGCTTCTGACACTAAAGCAATTAATCTGATCGAGACACAAGCAGCGTCTAACCTTCCCCAGCTTAAATTAAAATTAATCAACGACTCTAGCGTGAAAACAGAACATACCGTGTTAGTTAAAGCGCAAGCCTTCGTTACCGCTACTATGAACAATGACTTAGAAATAGCTTTGGGCAAAACCAGACAACCTGTTGCCGGCAATTGGCTTAACGGCCGTTCCCGCACCGCCACCCGTTTGTCCCTGCTCTCGCTGCAAGCGCGGCTTATTTATTTGGCGGCCGATACAGTCAGTAAACAAGAGTTAAACAAATTAAAACCGCTCCAAACGGAGATCCAAAAGATCGTTGATGAAAATCGCGGCGAAATCTCGGTCGAAGCCAAGCTCCTCTACCTGCAAAACATCTCAATAATGGCGTCACTTGAAGACAATTTGGCCAAACAGCTTGAAATCATCGGTCGCGATGTTTTGCCATCACTGCGCGAGCTCCTGACCCGCGACTCGTCCAGCTTTAAGCAATTGAAAGGTCGGGCCCGTTTCGCCGCCCTCAAAACTTTGGCCGACACCATCAAGACCGTCGGCTCGATCACCCGCGACCTCAATGGCTATGAATGGGTTGACAAAGAAACCAAGGCCGAGCGTTTTAGTTCGGCCGGAGACAAACTGATCAAAGAAGCCATGGGTATTTACCTAGAAATCAGCCAATCAGCCCGGGTGGAACTGGTCGAAGAAGCGTTGGCGCTCGCGAGCAGCGATATATTCGCCACCTTCTCCAGCAACCAGATGGATCCAATAAAAGAGCTGGGCTTACCAAGTAAACCAGGAGGGGCGCCGAGAGAAAATTCATTGCAAGCGGCTATCGAAACGATGGAAACCAGCCTGGATCCCGATAAGAAAAAAGCGGCGGTTAAGCTTTTTGAAAACGTAAGCCATTACGATCTTAAAAAATCGGAAGCGACTTTGCAAAAAGAAGTCGCTCAAGCGGTTAAAGCCTTAAAGGAAGCTTACAAAGGCCAACTCCACGGCAAGAACCGGGAGATCTACTTTAAACACCTGGCGACGCTTTACATGCGGCAGGGTTTCCTCTACCGGCAAATTGAAGGCAAATATTCGGAGCGCGGCCGGCTTAACCTGAACCTGGCGCGCTACCTCTATTATGAAACGCTGAAGAGCGGCCGGGGCGACCTGGCGGCGGAGAGCTCGCTGAACCTCGTCTTGATCCGCTACGTGGAAGCGGCCGACAAACACCAGCAGCTTTTGACCCCCGAAGGGGAACTGGTTAATCTCGCTACCATCAGGAACAATGATATCGTTTCGCTCTCCTTGTTTGACGAAATTAAAGTGCTCGAAAATGAGATTGGGCAGGACTTGACCAAGGAAGCTGAATCTCCTTTCCTCGCTGGACGCTCCAAAACTTTTATCAACTTCTTAAGCGCCCAGAATAAAGGGCGGCTGGGGATGGTTAAACGCGAAGTGCTGGGTAAGGATGCCGCAGAACCAGAAACGCTAATGAAAGATGCTCGAGCTAAGATCTCAAGCGTTGTAGATTCTGGCATCGAAGAATACATTGCTGAAATCGGGTTAATGGCCGGACAGCTTGATTTGGTCCAGGCCGACAAAGAAACTGATGAACAGCTGGAAATGTCCAAGATCAAAGGGCTGTTCGGTTTTATCGAAAATTATACTACCGGTGCCAACCTAGGTTCTCGCGCCCAGATGGAGCTCGACTTGATGGCGATCCAGGCCTATGCCCGCTACGCTTTCATTTATCGGACCCTGGAAGAGATCGGTAGCCAGAGCGCGATCAAGCTGCTCCGCGAGGCGATCGCCGAACTTGATAATAAAGGGTCCCTTTCGGCAATAACAAAACTTAAAATCGATCAGCTCGCAGACAAGACAAATTCCGAAGAACAAGCCAACACCTATCTGGCCAAAGCGCTCAAGCGTCTCTCCAAACCCCTCAAATCGGGCCGCAAAGACCTGGTGATCGCCGCCAAATTCTGGCTCGGGCAGATCTCTTACATCATTGCCGAAGACAGAAGCGCCATGCTCAAAATCGGATACAACAACTTAAAAACCTCCTGGGACTCGGATGAGATCAGGGGAACACAACTGATCGATATCATCGCTACCTGCGGCAAGATCAAAGGCCAGTTAGCCGGGATCGAAAACGATCAATGGTTCCACCCGCTGGGGACAGTCTGGTACAAAGCCAACGAAGCGGAAAATTTCTTTAACGATGCTATCACTCTTATTACCGGCAACGTCAAAGAAAAAAATGCGCTCCCCAAAGAAGGAGAAAAGATCATTGCCGACATCCAGATCGAAGCGGGGATCCTCGTTTCCTGGACCGAAGGGAAATGGAACTTGCCCAAGACCATGGAATTGGTCAGCGAAGGGATTGAAAAACTGGCCGTCGGTTCCGTCAATTTCCAAAAAGATAATTATAACCACGGCACTTTTGCCGCTGAATACGGCAACCTAACACCTAACCTGGCCGAATTTTTTAAACGACAGGGTATCACCAAGCAATCAACCAACGACCCAGAAAAAATCATCGCGCTGTTCAATCAACTGATCACCCTGCCGGATCTGGCCAATTTAATCGCCCAAAACAAAGAAATCACCGCAACACCTGTTTCCACCGCTGATGATAAAACCATCATCCGCAACAAAAAATTGCTGGCCAGCATTTTGCCACTCTCTCTAAAACTTGAGCGTAAGCTGGAAACCCGCTATCAGGTGACGCTCGCCAAAGGTTACTGGGCGCTGGGTGAAATGTACCGCTACAAAGATTTCGTCGACAAAAATGGCAACACTGCCAACTATTATTACCAAAAGGCATTGAGTCTGGTCAGTGAACCGCTACCGGGGAAAAAAGACGGGGTCGCGAAACAGACAATGCGGGCCAGGATCTACTCCAGCCTGGGGGCTTTATACGGTGATACCAGTTATGACGGCCACAATGGCCAGAAATCGGTTGAATATTTTGATCTGGCCAATAAAACTTTGGCCAAGATCAAACATCCTAAAAAATCCGATAATAAATCCGAAGAGTCTAGCCTCTGGACATCAGAACACACCCAGATCGATCGCTCCATGTCAGCCAGCAAAAAACAGGCCGGAGTTATGATCAACCCAATTGGGACTGCCGATCATTCGGTTACGGCCGGCCTCGGTTGGGGTTACAGCACGCTCCATCTCAAAGGCGACGTTCCTCTCCCCGCCTTCGGCATCATGAAAGACGGTTCGGTCCGCCTGACACCCGAAGTGACCCACCAGCTCGGCTCCGATTCCAACCTCCTCACTACCGCCCTGTCGGGTGGGGTGCAAAACAACGTCGGAAAAATGCAATTCTTCTTTGGCGGCGGCTTGTCCGCCAAACAGCGGACCGGCCCATCGTTCCGTCAGGTCATTAACCGCGAACCACCGAATTTAACCATGTTTAAGCCGACGCAACACGCGGCCGATCTCAATTTTTACGGCAGCGCGTTTGATTCCGTTTCGCTCTTTGCCAACTGGCGGCTTTTCTCCCAATACCAGGGGACCGGACTTTCCACTTACCTGAAAGCCGGCATCAAGCCGTTCAACTTTTTAGTCGGGCCAGCCCGCGCCGCTTATATCCCGGTCATCAAGAATACGGAACTCAGCGGCGAAGCCCTGCATTACCCGATCTTTGTCGTCGATGCCCACGACCCCAACCGTTACCAGCAGCAGTACGCCTCCGTCGCTAACTTGCTCTTCAGCTACAACACCAGGGTGCCCGGAGTTCTGAACGACCGGCTCGGCTTCCAGTTTGACGGTCGCCTGCCGCTCTGGAGCCAAAAGCGCGGCTACTTCCGCGCCGGCGAGCGCGAATTCCTTTCCGTCGGCGGAGCGGACGACCTGAAAGTAGCCCTCTCCCTCAACCCAGCCGAGTCCACTTACCGTGATTTCGAGCCAGCCAACCTAGCGCTTAGCTTGCTCAACAACTGCAGCGTCCGCGGTTATACTTCAGCCACGATTTTCAACAGCACTTTTATTAACACCTACCAGCCACAACGCCCGCAAGATCTTTTTAAGCCGAGCCAAATGAGCGTTACCTTAGGCGGCAGCCTCGAATGCCAGGAACCATTCCTGTGGCATCATGTCGCGACTTTTTCCCCGTTCTAAAATTCACTGAAATTTCCCAGTAATTCTTTCGATATATATATGGAAGAGTTATAGATAAAAAAGGGGAAATAAAAATGAGCGGAATTGAAAAGGTTAATTCAAACGTCCAAACGGTCTCTGACGATAAATTGGCCAAAGGTTTGTTATACGTCGGTACCGGAGCGGTCGTAGCCGCCTTCGCGATCGAACTTTTACCGGCCGCCATTATTGTTTTATCGGTCAAAGCCTTGGCTGCCGCCCTGGCGGGAAGCGCTCTCATTACTACCACCGGTTGCGAGCAAACTATTTTCGCCGAAGAAGACCAATGCTCCAACAGCGGAGAACCGGTCAGCGCCAATTCTTCTAGGGAAGTTGTGACCCAGGAGATATATTCTTGCGATGAGCCAAACCAAACGATCCTAGTTAAAGTTGTCTCTCAAAGCTGCGCCAAAGATGGGAACAACTTAACCCTGGAAGCTTATGACACCAGCAACTACACCGGAACGGTCCAAAGAAAAAACAGTGATGACCCCAGCTGTACGAAAGAGGATAACCGGCTCACCTGCTATTTTGAATTTCCAGTTGTCCCCGGCTCGGCAATAAACCGGTCCTTTGGCGCGACAGCTTATGGCAAAGCCCAAAACCCTAACGCCCCTTTCCCGGCTTTCCCGGGCGAAGCAAACGAACGGCCGTCTATTCCTATTTACGACGGCACCAACTCTATCCAAGTAAAAAAAACTCAAACCCCTTGGCCCGGCCCGATCACCCTCGACGCGGTCGTGCCCGCGGGCTACAACACCCATGACGCCCGGATCGGCGACACGGTTAAACTGGTCGTTAATTTTAAGGACCAATTAGACGCTCTTGGCGTTAGCTACAAGTGGGAACATTCGCTGGCCGGCCAGACCGAGCTCCTTGATAATAACAGCGGCGAACTCAACTATACTTTACAAGCCCTTGGCCGTCATACCTTCACGGTTTCTTACACGGATCCCAACGCCCTGGCGCTTTCGTGCCAACCAGAGCCGTACCAATCCCAAGCCGTAAACTCTGATTTTGAAGTGAGGGAAGAACCCAGCATCGCTTGCAGCTACAACTCTGTTAACAATACTTTCTACCCTGATCCAGACATCGCCAATATTACCAGGGGTTCAAGCCAAAGAATAAGCTGGAACATTCCCGATGTAACTAAATATTTGCCCACCACTTGCTTGACAACCGCAGGAACTTTCTCGATTATTGATCACAATTTAGACGATTTTCTTTTTGATCCCTCATACCAAATATTAGGTGATTCATTATTGATCTCGGGCTTAATCCTGCCTAACACCAGCGCCAGTCCGATCGCCAACATCAAGCTCAACGATGGGGACCAGGATATGGATATCAAAGCGCAGCTAACAGCAGCCCTTGACCCCATTACTGTCAATCGGCCAGCCTATCCTCAGGTTGGCGTCAGTGCCGAGTTTGCGGCTTCATATGTTGCCGGCGCCCAAAACTATCATTTTGTGGTCAGCCAAAACGGCAATGACATCTGGTCCCAAGACAGCTCAACCAATTCCGTTAATTATATTCCGACAGCCACCGGCCCATACAAGATCAGGGTTGAGGTTACCGCTTACAATGGCGAGCTGATCACCATCGGGCAGACCAGCACAGACTTTTTTGTCAACGAAGGGGCAGGCGGCGGCAGCCTGGCCGATTCTTTTAGGTTCCTGACAACCTACAGCCCCGATGGCGCGGTCACCAACTATCCCTTCAAAGTTAAATTAACACCGGCGACACCAGTCGCTTTCTCAATGATCGACGCGGACAGCCAGATTGAGTGGCAGATTTCCTTGGATGGCCGGATCTTATCAACCGACGAATTTAACGCGATCTGTTCAACCTCAACTACGGCCCCGACCGAACTCTCTTGTACCCCAACTGAAGAAGGGCAATATGCCGTCCAAGCCACGGTAACCCATCCAACCAACCCAACAATAGAAACCGAGTTTATTAAGCTTGACCGGGTGGTCGGCTGGTGCGTCCCGGTCGACCTGGCCATCGGCGGCTCGCTGGATTTCCAAGGAGGGACTAGCATTGCACATCCGATCGAAGTTCTCCCTGATCCCTACCGGCAAATTAACCAGGCCCTTGATTACTCGCCAGCGCTCGCTTGCAAAGTCGAGGTCTTTAGGAATATTATGGTTAATGGCGTAACTATTACTGAAAATCTCTTTGAGACCACGGGTTATCCTGTCTCTACTCCTGGTTATCCCAACCTTGCCCAGGATTACGACAACTTTTATTGTCGGCCAGAGACCCCGCCGATCTTTTACCCGGTTATTTCTGAAGCCGAGGGAAAGAGGGTTTATCAACTGCGGATAACAACTATTAATGACAATTATGGTTATCAGCGGGTTGTCACCAAACCGGTCAATGTCTACTCGCCCATCACCTCTGCTGATGCCCTTAATTTCCTTGTGATCGCCGCCGACAACGGCCAAGAACGGAACCCCTTCGTCCCGATCAGACTGCGGGCCAACAAGACCGCCGACCATTATAGATGGGAGATCATTGGAAAAAATAACGGCCCATACGCCGGGCAGCAGCCAGCAGTAGATGCCCAGGAAGCTGGCTTGGAGTTCTTTGAGCTGGAAGCGGTAAATGGCCTTTACACTCCAGAAACAACCAATAATGAATATAAAGTCAAGCTGACCCTTTTAGACTCGGCCAATCCACCCCAACCGGTCGGCGAGCCGTATGAGACCGCTTTTAAAGTGTATCCTTTCCCCAAGCCGCCTTACGCGCTAAACATGAATAAGGGCGACTCGGTGCACGAAGGGGATGATTTCTTCCTTTTAACCGACCTTGGCCGGACTGCTGATGAAGATAAAAACGCGATCGTTGATTGGAAATTTTATGACACCGCCGACACCGCGGACGACGCGGAGCCGGCCCTGACGATCGCGCCAACTGACACCGCCAACAATAAAGTTATCAGGACCGAAGACCATCCTGGCCTAAAAGCTTTACCGGCTGGGATATACCGGGTCGTCCCCACTGTCACCGGCCAGCATAAATACACAAATGATCAAGGGGTTGAGGTTTTTACCCCTGCCTACGAGATCTCTAACCCTGAATACCTGACTATCTGGCCGGCAAATATGGTCGTCCCTTCTTCCGGTTTTTATTTGAACACCGCGGTTGGTTCTGGCCAAAGCTTTACCTGCGCCGCCAACAATATTGATAACGCGCAGTTTATCTATAACTGGGAATTTGATGATGGGACCAGTATTCCCGACAATCCAAATATTAGCGGCTTGAAGACTTTCAATGTCGCTCCCGGCCAAATTGCTTCCCATGCGGTCACGTTAACCGTTTGCCGGCGGGACAATCCGCTGGTCTGTTCCAACCGGACCACCCAAAATATTGTGGTGGTCGGCGCTGGACAACCAATTCCCAACGTCATCGTCACTCCAAATAATATGGGACCAGTCCCGCTAGCAGTCAACTTTAATACCACCGCCAGCCGGGGGGCTGATGGCGCGTCGATTATAAGCGCGATGATCGATTTTGGCGACGGGACAACGCCTTACAGCGGCGACTCTTCGGCCGCTATTGGCCATACCTATAATTCGAGGGGGCACTTTACGGTCACGGTCCAAGTGACCGATTCCAACGGCACAGTTTCGACGCCAATCACGTACTTCATTGAAACCTGGGACACGGAGTAAACCCAAATAAAGTGAAATTTTTTAAAACAGTGTCCGATATAAAAGCGTCCGGGATAAAGTAGTCGTGATGGAGGAGAATCTATAATGGTAAAAAGCGCAGGCCTTCAAAATTTTAATAAAGGCACACGAGCAGAAGCCTTAAAAATTAAAGCTAGGCAACTTCTGCAACGCGCGAGCTTAAAAACCGCTGGTTATGCCGCCGCGGTCGTCGCGCCAGTCGGTTTATTAGCCGGCGGACCCGTTGAAAGCTTTGTCGGTGGAGTTGGTTTGATCGCGGAAGGTTATTACTTGTATACACAGCTGAAAAAAGGCGCCGGCTCCCTGGCCTCCCAAGCCTATAGCATCCCGGTCGTCGACTTTAATAAAGAAAATGTGCCTGGCCAGCTAGTAAAGTTGAAGCTTGCGCTCGAAGCCATAAACGATCCTAACTTCACCTTCCCAACAAGTGATGAACAGCTTAAGGCTCTTTTAACAAGTTTAACCGACAACTATTTTGCCCTCAACAACCACAAGGATAGGCCTAACCCCGCATATAATGATAATCGAGCAGATATTAATGCTTGTTTAATCTTAACCATCGATTTTCTGGCTGATAAATATTTAGCCCAAGCCGACCTTGCCGCCATTTCTGACAATATGGATGTATTACATAATATCCTTTTATATAATCGTGAGACGCTAGACAAGCTGGTTGAAAAATTAATAGACTCCAACATTTATCCTCAAGAAAAAAACGCTTTACTGACTACCTATCCAATCTTGGGTAAGCTTCTGCGAGCCACAGAAATAGTCGCGGAAAATAAAATGACCCCAGGCTCATTAGCAGAAGCCAGGCAGACACTAGAGGCATTAGAAAATAATACAGCGGCAAGGAACACCGCTACATCCTTGAAATTATTGGCTTTTGTGGCTGAACTTGAGAAATTATTGGCTCCCACTAAAGAAGCAATTGAAAATACTGATATTAACAGCCCGGATGGGAATAAAGTCTTGTCCGGCATCCTGGCAAGACTTAACGGCGATGACTATATACCAGCCGAAGACTCTTTCGTTATGGATGTTATCACCGCGCTGGAAGGAAAAAAGCCACAAATCGAGGCACTCCCAGATTCTGACCAAAAAACAGCGCTCTTAGATAGTATTAAGAAGTTTTTTGTGAAAACAATCTCCTTAAAGCCGCGACCAGAATACTTATTGGAAAGATTGAATGAAGCCGCCAAAAATGGCTGGAGCCCCATTATCTCAATTATTGATGAGGTTATATCCGGGCTCGCAGACGAAGCCATCAAACAACCTCTGCCCGAGGCTCCTATCCAAAAAAAGAAGATCTTTAAGTTTCTGACTGATAGAGAGTTGGAGTTGGAAGAGCTCGAAACCGAAAGAGAACTCCAAACAGATGAAGAGGCCGCTAGAAATAAAATAATTGAGTTGAAAATCATTATCGGGGAGCGCTTATAACCACCATGTCACCCGTAAATATCATCACCCCAAAGCCTAGGATCAATGTGGTTTTTATTTCCGGCTCTGCTACCAGGGTCAACGATTTTATCGGCATGTTCAGAAAAACAACCGGCATCCCGACAATAAAAAGTTCGTTAACCCACATCAGCCGAGGTCTTTTTACCAAAGAGCATGGCCTTTCAGTCCTTTGTGACCTGAAAAAGATAGTTGATAATATTAGAAATCATTCCAACGACAAGATCCGGAGTGTCGTATTAATGGATGTCTATCGCTCTGCCCAAGTAAAATTAAACGAAACCATTTTAGCCGCGCTTGAAGAAGTGCCGGCAAATCCAACGGGCGAGGAATTAGATTCCGTCAAATATCTTGCCGGCTTAAAGAACCCCGAGGACCAAGAGCTTTGTGACGCGGCAAAAAAAATATTGAATCCGGGCGCCAGTACCGCGGCTAATACAAAATCATCAGATCTGACATTAGTACAAGAAGAGATAAACAGAATCTTGGCTGCTAAACCACCGGTTGATGAACCCACAGTCTCAAATTATCGCGCCTTGTCTAATTTATATGACCGAGTCAAAGAGATTTTATCGACTCATAGCGGTTATCTGGGCAGTAAACTTTTTGACCTACAATCAAACATTGCCCGGGTAATGAAAAGAATTGTTAATTCAGGCAAACTCCCGTCAGAAGCCTTAATACTTCACCCATTAGAAGTTGGGAATAAACGGTACCAGATCACTGAATATATTGCCAGCGGTGGTTTTGGCACAGTAGTCATAGCCGAGGAGATAGATGATACAGATAAACCCATTGCCGGTAAAGAACCTGTCGCCATAAAATTCTTAAAATCAACAGCCGAAGAAATGTTGCCGGGTATTGGGAACCGGTTTGCCGCTGAGTCTGAAATAATGGTAAATTCCAACCATCCTAACATTGCCAAAGGATTTGGGATCGGCGTTTATAAAGAAACTGGCAGAAAAGACCAGGCTTTTTTGGTAATGGAATATATAAAGGCCTCTCCCAAAAGCGATCTTTTTAGTTTAAGTAACGACCGAAAACTCGCGCTGGCGAAAAAAGCTGTCGCTGGTTTTAGCGCCCTTTGGGCTAAAGGCGTGATCCACCGCGACATCAAACTTGATAATGTCTTAGTTACCTTGGGAGCAAAACCAGAAGATGATATCGTAAAAATCACTGATCTCGGTATCGCGAAAAACCTAGCCGAGCTTTCTGATCCCGAAAAAAGGGAGGCTCAAACTCAGACAGGCGTAATCTTGGGAACAATTCCTTATTTAGCGCCAGAACTATTATTGATCATTAATACAGACCATAATAAGAGGGTTGATTTACTTCGCGCCGCGGACGCGAAAACAGACATTTTTGCTTTTGGGATTATGCTGTTCAACCTCTATACCGGAGCTTTACCGGATGAAAGAAAGCTCGATGCCAAACAATGGGTAATGTTAAGTTATGCCAATGGCAATAACACTAATTCTTTCACCCTTAAATACGATCCAAGAGTGCCAATGGAGATCTGGCCGATCATTTTAAAATGTACCGCGCATGCCCCGGAGCATAGGTACCAAAGTGGCAGTGAGCTGATGGCGGCCTTAGAGTCGGCCAGCGCGCATCAAATGCCGGTTATGTCAACCAATGATACCGTCTCAGCAATGATTTCGATCGATCCGTCGATCTTAGCCGCCCAAAACATCGGCGGGCAAGCCGCTTTAATAAAACTGCTTGAACTTGATGTCGCCGCGGCATACCCGCTTGACACAATCAGCAGAACACCGGAAATAATAGAGCAAGCAAGATCAACAAAAGGTGCTATCTTAGCTGTTATTGCTAGTTTGGAAAAGTTTGACCCCAACAATAGCCAAATGTCTGTTTTAAGGGAAAAAATTAATCATCTTGATAGTTTTGTTAATCTTTCCATGATCCCTGAATGTCTTGATGTTGAGCAGCTTGATGAACCAACCGGACAGTCAGACAATAACCCCTCCCTCCCCCCCATGCCAGCCGCAGGAGAACCAATAGAGGGTAATTCTGTTCAAGAGCAATTTGCCGGATTAGGCCCTAGCGAATGGCCTAAATTTTCTGACCTGCCAGCTCCTCCCCCCCCGGGAAGAGAAACAAACACCCCACCCGTTGATAAACAAGAGGACTCGTTACGAGGACCCTCTGCTTTTCCGCGCCCAGTTGGGCCAAAAGTTGCTGACATAACAAGTGAATCAGTTGTCGAAGGTGATATTATTGTAATTGAAGAGGTCCCTGCCCCAGCTGGTCGAGACAGTTTGGGAACATATCAAGCGACCATCGCTAATTTGCAACAAGCTTTAACAGCTAAAACCCGCGAACTCGCCGAACTGCAAGCCCAATTCGAAGCCCTGGCCAATACTTTAAACCAGCCAAAACCTGTTGACCCTTTAAATAAAATAATGGCCGACCTGTTCCAACAAATTACCGCCCAAAAGCCAGATTTATCTGACCGGCAGACAGCGCTTGATTCACTCTTTCCCGCCCTTTATGCTTTAGTTAACGGCGACACAAAACCAGAAAATGTTAAAAAAGCTAACCGCCTGGCGTTAGAGACCTTCAACGCTCATGCTAGCGACAGTGATATTGAAGATCTAACCGGTCAAGTATTCAGCAAGGTCGCCAAACTTAAAAACAGTTAATTAAAGGAGAGAAATGAATGGCAACGGTAAAGTTTAATAAATTAAGCGTGGCAACAATAAATATGATGGGAAGTAAAACCAGGCTTAAGGCTTCCAATAAAAAAACCTTAACCGCCTTATCCTCCAGGGTCCTAGTCCCAATCGCAAGCAACAAAGCAGCTGTCGATAAAACAATAAAAACGGCTGCAATTAAACTATTAGGAGAAATAAACGAACAGCTTGACGATCCCAATTTACCGGCCGAACTGTCCTTAGAAACTCAAGATAGCGGCGTCTGGGCCAATGGAAGCGAAAACCAGCATAGATCCGATCCTCCCTCTTTTTTATTTAACCTGGCCGGCCTTACCCCAGCCCAAGCCGGTTGGCAAAAGATACTTGAAGTTTTTGGTCAACGAGAACAAGATGACGAGGCAATTAATGATGTATTTAGATATATACAATATATGATTGCTAACCCAAATTTTTTTCCTCCATTTATTGAAGCGGTTGAAAAAGGATTAGTTGGTGATTCACTGCTTCAGCAATATCATCAGCTGGTTAAATATTTTTCTGCTAATTCAGAAGGCGTTCCACTTGAAGTCTTGAAATATTTAAACACAGGGATCAAACCACTGGCCGACACCGCTCGCGAAACCGTCAGGTTAGACGTTGTTTCAGAGCAAACAGCGGTAGAGACAAAAGCCCAGATGGCCTGGACCCAGATCATCACTGATTTTGAAAATGGCCGCCACCAAAAAGCAATTGATAGGATACGTGAATTATTAAATGAAAATAATGGTGATGTTCTTTATTATCCCCCGTTCCCGACCGCGCTTGAAAAGGGATTAGTTCAACAAGATTTGGCACCGAGATACAACAAGATGGTTGATTATTTTCGAAGCAATCAGGCCGGTATTCCAAATGAAGTTCTGGCTTTTCTTGGCATTGACAATGCCTCACTGCCGCCGCTTGAACCGATCTCTATTATACCAGACGAACCAACAGCCTTAGAACCAACCAGAGTGGTAACAACTGGGACTATTATCCCTGATTCGCGCTCCTCTTCCCTGGCTGACCAATTAAAGAGCCAAGCCGAACAAACAAGGGCCGCGTTAGGCGCCACCTTAAAAACAGCCGAAGCTGATTTAGCCGGACTCAAAGCCAGCTTGGAGGCAACCCGGAAAGACCTGCAAAAGTTTAATGAAGGCATATTATCTTTGATCCAACAATTGGAATCAGAGCAAGCTCGGACAGAAGAAGAAAACCAACATTTTTCCCCTGAAAAAACCGGCGCCACCCTGCGATCGACCACAGAATGTTTATATAATAATGAAAGCGTGCCGCCCAATCTGGCTGATTCACTCTTGCCTAGCCTCTCCGCCGACCCTCGCCTGGCCGCGATAAACCGCCGCAACAACCGGTGGAACTGGACGGTTGCTAATATTGGATCAGAAATTGAAGAGTTGAAGACCGATGCCGCCGCCTGGCAAGCCGGCAGGCAAGAAAAAATAGCCCTTTTATCCGAAGCGATTGCCAAGCAACAAGCCTTGGTCGACAACCTAAATATGACCATAAAAGCTCTATTAGCCTAACTTAAAAATAGGCTGAAATTAATTGCTGGACTTGACGATATATATACGGAGGGAATGAATAATGACAAATGTCCAATTCTTCGACAGAGCTCAGAATAAATTTCCAATGTCCAATGAAGGTGCGCCTGCGGCGCGTAATTCAAAATTAGCCGACAGCTTACTTGTCGTCGGTACAGGCGCGATAGCCTTGGCTTTAGCCATTCAATTTTTACCGGCCGCCGCGGTTGTGGCTGTTGGCCTGGTCGTTTTAGGCTCTGCCGGCTGTCCCGCGATCGATCTCAATAAAAAAACTGAAGATGAACAACCCTGCGCCGATGGCGGCTGGAAAGTCAGCACCCCCGCCGGCCCCGAATGCAGCGGCAATCTCCCTCTGCCCGGCAACGGCTTAATTAATTTCCCCTGCGGAGCAGCCAGGGAAAATTCCTGTTCCGGCCGGATCGTCGCCATTTATCCTATCAAACAACAAAACATCCCTGTCCTGCAAGATGAATTAGAGGGCGGATTGGAACAAAAAGCGTTCACCTTGGGCGGCAATGACGGCGGTTTGATCACCTGGGGTTGTAATGATACCGTCGCCGACCCGGAAAATAATTATTACTTTGGTCTTATTAGCGATAACCGCGTCATCACCTACCAGCGGCCCGAAGGCGACGGCGGTTTTACGACCCAAAGCATCAACCTTGAGGTTTGCGCCGACGGCGTTATCCCGCTGTCACTTAATTCTAACGGCTCATTAATGCGCCCTTCAGCCGACCCAGAAAATCGCCGGCCGGCCACGTTAACTTCTTTTCACCTTTTCCCGGGCACAACCATCCCCGACGGCGGGGCGCTCACGCCAAACTTTAACCTGGGCGACATGAGCCCTGTTTGCGATCCATTATCGAGCGAGCATGGCCAGGCCGGACTCCCCTTTATCTACCCGGTCCCAGCCGAGGCCTTCAACGGCAACCATCTCTGCTTTAGCACCAAAGCCGTAGCAACTTTCCCAGTGGAAGGAATAATAGACAAATTTAGCTATCGCCCTGTCATGATGGTACTTGAGGAGACAAAATGATAAAAAGACTTGCACTGATCATTATTACATTAATAAGTGTCGCTATTTTGGGTGGCCAGTCGCAGGCAAGTGTCTCTATACCTGTCTCTTCATCCACTAACCCAGCCGCCTATCGCCTTTATACTGTTGATAACGATCCGACATCTTTCAAGATCAAGACCTATGACACCCAAACTTCCAGCTTGATCAACACCACCGCGGCCCTTAATGGCTTGAGTAAAGGGGGCTTACTGGTCAATGCCGCCGGCGACCACCTTTATGTCGCGATCGCTGACGGCGCCAATTCTAAAATTCGGGCTTACGAATTAAATGCCAGCGGTGATCTCACCGCCACTTATGTTGATTATGCCCTGCCGCCAATTAACGGCGCCGATTGCATCCCATCTGGCATGGCTTTAAGAGGCAATTATCTTTATGTTGCCGATCTCAATAGCCAGAATATCCATGTCATTAATTTAAGTTCAACAGCCATTACCCATATTAATACCGCCGCTTTAGATATGTATGATATCGCGGTTTCGACCCATCTTTGGACATCAACCACGTTCCCCCAAAAAACCTATACGGTCACCGACCTCTACATTACTCAAGGCGGATCAGCCGGCAAGATCATTGTCTATTCTTCGGTTCCACAAGTCCTCCCAACTCAATGGGCCAAAGTTGGCGAGATCAGTGGGCTGCCCTACCCTCGGTTCATTAAAGCCGTGAACAAGGATCTCTATATCTCGGTCAAAGACAAAGCCACCAAGCGGCATATTATAAAATATGATATTACAAATATTATGCCGAGCCGTAAAGGTTCGGTCGGCGCGTCGACATTTGTCGATGATTGGATCGCCTTTGATCTTAATAATGATGGTAGTTCACTTTACTACACTTGGCCGCAGGGGAATGGGACCACCAAAGTTTACGGCGTCCCCACCAGCCAGCTCGACAACGGCGACAAAGATATTGCCACTGTCAACTCGGCGGAATTCAACCCAACCGCGCAATTCGATAGCTTAAATGTCGATCCGCGCGGTAATTATTTATGGGCGGCCTATTCGGCCGACGGCAGCGCTCAAAAGATCCCCTTAACCAGCCCAGCTGCCAGTTTTACTTCTATTGAAGTTAGTGGTCATTTTTCTTACTGGCAAGCGGGAGACCAAAACGCAGGGCTTTTGCTCGATTCAACCTATCCAATTTCGTGGAGAAGCACGGGCCCAGTCGGCAATGTCGACCTGGTCTACCAAACAAGCGATGGGACCTGGGGAAACATCGCGCCCAATCTGGCCAACACCGGCTCCGGCACTTACAATTGGACTGTTAGTGGGATTGCACCAGGAACAAAACTTAATGTTTATGTTCGGGCTTCGTCCGCGCCGCTGATCAACAAAGGATGGATTGTAACCTACACAGTCGGCTCACCTATTACCGTCACGGCTCCCAATGGAGGCCAAACTTTCCACGCTGGCGATCCAGTCACCATAAATTGGAATCCGGCGGAACTCACCGCTTTTTCTAAAGTTAAAGTCTTGTACACCAACTCATATTCTGACGGCACCCAAAACTGGACCGAGACTTTACCTTTTGCCAATCCCTATGTATATAGAGATAATTCCGGCACGGCTACCTGGACAATTCCAGCGGGAGCGGTGGCAGGAAGCAATTATCGGATCATGGTCGCCTTAGGCACAACCATTAGCGGACAATATGTCGGCGGCATCAACGCCGGTAATTTTACCGTCGCCCCGGCGGTCCAAATGGGCGATTTTAATCTGCTCTACCCGCAAAATAATACCCAAACCGGGACCCGGCCAACTTTTAGCTGGGAAGCGTCAAGCAATGCGGTGACCTATGAATTGCACATCAGCAACGAGGTCAAAGAGATCGCGGTCATAAAAAATATCGCCGGCACCACCTATCAATTGTTGCCAAGCGATGTAACATTAGAGAGGAACAAAGATTATTATTGGCACGTTGTAGCCGTTAACGGCGGGACCAAGAAACCCAGCACCGGAGAGGCCTGGAAGTTCACCACCTCCGCGGTCGATGTCGCCGGCTCACCCGTTATTTACTGGACTTCCCCGGCTCACGAGGCAAGAAACGTCCCCAGGGACCAGGACGTGGTCATTACTTTTAACGAGCCGATCGACCAGGCGACATTTAATTATGCCATCCAATTAGGGACAAATCCAGGCGGCTGGACCTATCTTTGGAGCCCTGATAGTAAAACAGTCACGCTTAGACACTCAAATCCTTTTGCTTTTGAAGGTTACCGGTTCTTTGTTTCTTCAGCCAAAGATACTGCCGGCAATGATCTAGCCGCCAGCGATAAAGCGGATAATCCCTGGAGATTTACGACCAGGAATTCAACGGACCCGAACCAGGCGCCAAACGATTTTAACTTGCTGCTGCCCGACACTAACGCGACGGTCGCGGCAAAACCGACCTTTAGCTGGGAAAGGGCCACCGATCCTGACGACAACACTGCCGACCTGACCTATAAACTGGAGATCACTACTCTAAACGACACGGCTTTCGCGAACCCTGTCCAAACCGCTAATACTTCCTTAACCAGCCGGACATTGGTTACCGCCTTAACGGACGGACAATCCTATCTTTGGCGGGTTACGGCCCAAGACCCGTGGAGCGGAGCAAGGGTCAGCACCCCAGCCAGCCGGCCTTTTACGGTCAATGCCGCGCAAGTTGACACGACCGGCCCAAACACAACCATAACCGCGCCGGCCAACAATGCGGCTGTACAAGGAAACGTTAATATTACGGCCACAATTTCTGATGTCGCAACCGGTAATTCCAATGTTACAGCCGCGGAATATTTTATTGATGCTCAAGGCCCTAATGAGACAGGGTTCCCCATGACAGGCTCTTTCTCTTCCCCAACCGAAAATGTGAGCGCTGTTTGGAATGCCGCGTTAGCCTCCGACGGCCCGCACACTATTTTTGTCCATGGCAGAGACGCCGCGGGAAATTGGGGTCTAGCTGTCTCTATCACCGTCACAACGAGCGGGGGACAAATAGCTTCAGTCACCAGCGTCAACATTGTCCGCGACGCAGATACTGTAGGTTCTTCTGTCACCGTCAGCTGGCAGACAAATGCGCCAGCGGTAGATATTTATACTGCCAGCACCTTTACTACCGACCCCACAGCCTGGACAGTTGCTCCGGGATTTGGTAACATTAGTGATCTGTTTAAAACTGATGCGACCCAAGTGGGACAAGGAACTGCGAAGTATTATAAAGTTGTACCAGCGGGGCACACCTTGACTTCTGATGATCTAAAAACCGATGTGGTTGGGAAGTTTGATCTTCATGTTACGGAAGGAAGCAATTTAATCGCTTTACCATTTATTCCAACCGCAGCGACTGAAATAAATAGTGTGATCGGCAACCAATTAACCGGAGGCACTCCTGGGACCGCCGATAAGATGTATTATTACGATTCTTCTGTCCCGGAATGGAAACAAGCCTTTTTAAAAGCTGACACCACATGGTCGGGAACGTTAACCAATATCGAACCTGATAAAGGATATTTTATTACTATTTCTGCTGGCAACCCGGCAAAAGATGTAACAGTTGTCGGAACGGTATTTAATGGGAACTCAAGAACTATAAATTTATACAAAGACAGCAATATGATCGGTTCTGTTTTCCCCACCGCTGTTGACGTTAACGTCTCAAGCTTAAACAGTACTTTAACAGGTGGGCTTCCTGGGACCGCTGATAAAGTTGTCTACTGGGATAATGCTGGCCAAGAATTTAAACAATCCTTTCTTAGGGCGGACAATACCACCTTCCAGGGAACATTATCACAATTTGAACCGGGCAAGGGATACTACGTCAATAATCAAACCTTGATCAACGATCCAAACCCAGAGGTTTGGAATTATACAAGGCCTTAAGAAATGGAGGAAAAAATGAATACATTAAAATTGTCTAATTTAGTAAAGGGGCTTGGAAAGGTTGCCCTATTAGTCGGGGTTATTTTCCTATCAACGGCAAGTGCCGCCAATGCCACCGTTTACTTTTCGATCAATGCTGGAGCCGACGGCGGAAACGTGACGGCCACCGGTGGTATTGCTTTTGAAAATGGTGGAGTCACTAGATTAGACGGAACAGATGCCGCCGGTAATTCTGGCGCAACAGGCAGTTTAGTGCAGTATATTCGGGTTGGTTCAGACGGTGTTAATAGTGGGCCCGACGCAACTCAAGCAAATTATGTAAGCCCTAACGATGTGTTAGTTGCCTCAAAAGTCGTTGGTAACGATTCTGTCTGGTTAACCTTTAGTAATCAGGATGGTCTTTTCTATCATAGCGTCGCTGGTAATTTTGCTGGAGCAGATACTAATGCCGCTAAAATATATGTAAGGGTCTGGAATCGAGATACAATTGCAAATTCGACATATTATGTAGACTCTGGATTACTAACGCCAAATACCAGCACAACTGTTCAACCTCAACCTAATGATGTAGGAACAGGAAATTTAACTTGTAGTTTAGCTAAACCAGTAGCCAATGTCGCGCCTAACGCTCCAGCTTCTTTAGCTCAAGCGGTCGCTAATAACGCTTGGGTTAACGCGAATTTCAACGTCACTATGAGCATGACGGATACCAACAACCCAGACACTTTAACCCCGCAAGTTGAAGTTGTGACCGGCGCTTTTACCAACACACCAAACATGACTGGCACAGCCGTGGCTTACAGCGGCGCGGCCGTAACCGGAACCGTTTCCATTAACGTCGCTTCTTTGAGCGACGGAACTTACAAATGGCAGGCGCGCGTCAGAGACGCGGCCAGCGCGACTTCTGGTTTCACCGCTTACAGCGGCAACCCAAGCGCTTTCCGCGTTGATAAAACCGGCCCGACCATTGGCACGATCACTTCACCCTCTTCGCCGAGAAACAATACCAGCTTGAGCTTTTCCTGGACAGCAGCGACCGACAGTGGTTCCGGGCTGGCAGCGACTGCCTACTATTATCTGCGGGATGCCAGCGCTTCAACCACCGCTTCTACGGTCAGAAGCAATGGAACGAATATTGCCGGGACTAGCGTCACAGTAACAGGCAGCGCGGGGAATAATTACCTGCACATCGTCGCGGTTGACGCTTTAGGCAACGTTTCCAGCGTCGCGCATTCCAGCCTGGTGGTGGTTGACACAACAGCTCCAACTATTTCCAGCACAACTCCATCTAATAATGCCACAAATGTCGCCACCGGACAGCAAGTTGTCATCAATTTCAGTGAGGCAATTAATACCGGCTCCTTCGCTTACTCAATGAACCCTGACCCAGGAGGAAGGTCTACTGCTTGGAGCAATGGCAACGCTACCGCATCTATAAGCCATAACGCCTTTAACACTTCAACTAGCTATACGGTAACTGTTACCGCGGCGCCTGACGCCGCTGGCAACGCTTTAGCCGGCGGAGGCGCGGCCAATCCTTTCTCGTTCACCACCGCGGTAGCGGCCAACAACCCGCCAACCGCGCCGGCTTTGACAGCGCCAGCTAACAGCGCCACTGGCATCGCGGTCCGGCCAACCTTTACTTGGAACGCGTCAACCGATCCCGACGCTGGCGATACCATCACTTACTCGCTGGTCGTCAGCCCTAACGCTAACTTGAGCAATCCGGTCATCAACCAAACCGGGTTAAGCGCCACCAATTATCCAGCCACCGCCGACTTGGCCAATAATAACTTGTACTATTGGAGAGTAACTGCTGTCGACAATCGCGGCGGCTCTACCAATTCGAGCACCTGGTCATTTACAACCATTCCAGGAGCTGTAACCCTGACATCGATCGCGATCACTCCCGCTAACCCGACCATTAACGTCAGCGGCACCCAGCAATTCACGGCTATCGGGACATATTCTAACGGCACAACCCAAACTATTACCACTACTGTAAATTGGAATAGCGCGACTACTGCCGTAGCAACTATTAATACCAGCGGCTTAGCGACCGGCGTTTTCGCCGGGACCAGCGTGATCAGCGCCAGCCTCTCCGGCGTTACCAGCAACACGCAAACCTTGGCTGTCCAAGATGGCGACGGCACCGTCCCAACTATCGACACCGTGACTCCAGATCCCGCGACGATCGGACAAACGATGATCATCAGCGGCAGTAATTTTGGCACCTGGACTGGCTCGCAGTTTGTCGCCTTCGTCAACAACCTTGGGGATGTCGGAAACTTTGTGCTCCCAACAAGCTGGAGCGACACCTCAATCACAGTAAACGTCCCTTCTGGTTTAAATGCAGGTACGGCTTACGTTGTGGTTGGACTTTCTCCAACTGCAAGTGCCTCCAAACAATTTACCATTGACAACGGCACGATCGAAGCCGTCTATATCGATGATTTTGAGGGTGGCTGTGTCGGTAATTACCAAGCGCCGGCCAACAACTCCGGCTATTATTCGTTCGATAACGGCATCACCCCGGCTAACGCGACAATAAACGCCGATTTGAGGCAGGCCGAAGCTCTCCACGACGGGAGCCTAGGGGCCAAAGTCAAATATTCTTATACCACCGGCTACGGCGGCGGCTGGGGCGCGGCTTTAGCCACAACACGCGACCTATCCAGCGCCAACTATATCAGCTTTAACATCCAATGGGACGGCTCAACCAACGACCTTAAACTCGGCTTTAAAGACAGCAGCGGCCACGTCTATTCCGCGACTGTCCCGAACGCGACCCTGGCCGCTTTCAACAGCGCCTACGGGAAGGTCACGCTCAATAAATCGGCGTTCAGCGAAGATACCGGGGATAGCACCCGCACCGCCGGCGCAATTGATTGGTCCAAGATCACTAATTACAACTTTATCTATGCCACTACAGGCACAACCGCCAACTACCATTATATTGATTCGCTGGTCGCGACCGTTTCGCGCGAATCAACCCCTCCGACCGGAAACGAGCCATTGATCACTCTTATTACGCCGCCGGCCGCGCCCGCCGGAACAAGGATCGTGGTTACCGGCCTCCGCTTCGGCGATAAACAGTCAGAAAGCACTCTTGCCTTTAATAACCTGACCACTAAAGTCGCCTACCCGGCAAACATCATCGCCTGGAGCGACACTTCGATCACCGCGATCGTGCCGCAAACGGCCACCATCGGTACTTACGAAGTTAAAGTAACCCGCAGTTGGACGGCCCAAGGCGTGGTTAACGCGCTAGAATCATTGCCGGCCGATTTCCAAGTTACTTCCTCCAGCGCGGGCGGTACGGTCACCAGCTGGCCCAATCCGTTCAACGCCGGCAAAGAATCGATCAACCTCGCCTTCACGCTCCCGGCGGGGACGACCAACGTTGGCGTCTATATTTTCGACATGACCGCGAAACTGGTCAATAAGCAATTGATCACCGCCAACCAAACAACTTGGAACGGCAACGACATGGCCGGGACTCTCGTCGGCGACGGCGCTTACATCATTAGAGTTATCAACGAGGATAACAAGTCCCTGATCGCCAAGGGCAAGATCCTCGTGGTAAAGCGATAAGGTGAAATTAATTATGAAACTTAACGATATATATATGGAGAGAGATAGAATGAACAAATTACAAATAACAAATGACAAACAATTCCAAAATACTAAATTTCAATATCTAAACAAATTCCGGTCATTGATTATTGGAGTTTTGGTATTATTTGGAATTTGGTGCTTGGGATTTGGTTATTTGCCCGCCAGGGCTGATGGTTATTTAAGCGATCCAACGATCATTGGTGTTGGCGCCCGTCCGCTCGGCATGGGTAAAGCCTATGTCGCGGTCGCCGAAGACGGCGATGCCGTTTTCACGAACCCGGCCGGGATAGCCCGCGCCGTTAACCCAAAACTTACCAGCATGTATACTTCCCTGATGGGCGATGTCAGCTACTTGGTAGTTGGCGGCGTCTATCCAATGGGAAATAGATCGGCGGTCGGCGCCGGGTTGATCAATTCCAGGGTCAGCGATATTACCTTGACCGACTCGACCGGCTTGCCTCTTGGGAGCGGCAGTTGGGGAAATACTGTTTTGATCCTCTCCTACGGGACTTATCTTAACGAATATTTTACTTTGGACCGCGATATCCCTATCGGCGCCAGCTTGAAATATTTCAGCGTTGGCGGCGAGGGGACCGGCGTCTCCGACGCTTCCGGCTCCGGTTTTGACCTTGACCTTGGCGTTTTATACCCGGTCAACAATTACTTGACCTTAGGCGCCAATGCCCAAAACATTTTGCCAAGTTCGATCGCTAAGATCACTAAATCGACCGGCTCCGACGGCATCCCCGCCACTATAAAGGTGGGGGCCAAAGTCGCTATTTTAGGCAAAGAGGGCGAAGCCTTGGTCGCCAGCGGCAACCGGAAGCTTTACGGCAATATTGATTATGATTATAACGGCAGCCGTCCCGGCGTGGCCCATTACGGCCTCGAACTCTGGCCGGTCAACAACCTCGCTTTAAGAGCCGGGTTTGACGATAAAGACCTGACCGCCGGTATCGGTTTTAGGGTGGCTGGCGTTGAATTTAACTACGCCTATCATCCCTATTCTGGAATTAATGAGAACACGACCCAGTATTTTTCCATCGGCTACCTGGGTGAACCGCGGCAAAGAGAGCTAAAGGTCAAGCTCGACAGCCCGGCCGATAAATCCGTGGTCTACAGCGATAACGTGACCGTTTCCGGCAAGATCGAGATCATCGAAGGCGACGACCCATCACCGGCCGGCCTTTTAACCGTTAGATTAAACGACGCCGTTGTCCCCGTCAACGCCGACAATACTTTCTCGGCCGAGATCCCGCTCTCAAAACACGGTAAAAACTTGGTCACTGTCATCGCTGCCGACAGCGCCGGCAATACCGGCAATCTCGAGGCCCGGCTCGTCCGGCTCACCTCCTTTGCCGACGTCCCCGAAGGTTATTGGGCGAAACTGCCGATCGAAAACAACGCGACCGTCGGCATGGTCAACGGTTATCCCGACGGAACTTTTAGGCCGAATTCAGCCCTCACCCGGGCCGAATTGGCGACCCTCCTGGTCCGGGCCAAAGGGATCAAACTCCCCGCCACCCCGCGCCAAGTATTTAAAGACGTGAAAAAAGATTTCTGGGCGGCCAAATATATCGAAGTCGCCCAAAAAGAAGGGCTAGTCAAGGGTTATCCCGACAAGACCTTTAGGCCCAACAACAAGATCAACAAGGTTGAAGGCATTGCGGTCATGGTCCGCTTTGACCAGCTCAAACTGGCCGATGTCGACGCCAAACCATACTGGGACGTTTCGACCAGCCATTGGGCGGCTAAGCATGTCCAAGCCGCTAAGGAAGCCGGGATGCTCTCCTTCACCAATAATAACAGGCTCTTGCCAAAAAGCCCGCTCGCCCGCTCCCAAGCGGTCGAAATGCTGGGTAAAACCAGCCTGGCCGGCGGCAAGATCAAAGATCTTTATTCCTGGGAAAAAGGCTTTAAGCCGGAAACGACTCCAATCAACCGCCCGCAGATCAAGGCGTCGATCAACTAATAAAAAAGGCGTAGGCGTAGGATAAGGCATAGGTACCTTTTCCTATGCCTGCGCCTATGCCTTTTTCCTCCCCACTCCTTCCCCCAAAATCACCTGAAATCCCGCCCAATAACAGCCGATGAATGACCAAATGGCTAATATAAGCAATGTTTCGGGCTCACAGTCAGCTCTTTATAATTATCTTGAGTATTCTTATAATTTTAAAGATCCTGATGCCACGACTGGCGAACAATTCGCCAGGGCCGCCGCCCTGCCCGCCAACATCATTTTAACTGCCGGCATTATCGCCTCTTACGCCGCTTCAGCTATAAGCCTCTGCGGCTGCAGTGGGTGCGACGCCCCCCGGCCGGAAGAGCTTGACGCTGGCCATGCAAGAGACGCTAATGTTTCTTTAGATGCCGCCAGTCCAGTGGACGCTGGAAGAGCCGATTCAAGCATAAACCTTGATGCGGCAACAACTCCAGACTCTGCCGTTGATCTTGACGCCGCCGTTTCAAAAGACACTTATCTTCCTTTAGATGCCACTCCCCCCAGAGACGCACGAATAATTGATTCAAGCATAAACCTTGATGCGTCAACTGCTCCAGACTCTGCCGTTGATATTGATGCCGCAGTTAACCTTGATGCTAACGTTGCTAGCGATGCTAATATTTTTTTAGATGCGGCTACAATCGATGCAAGCCCCTCACCTGACGCCGCCAATTTTTTGGACGCCTCCATACCTGATACCTTCATCCCGGACAGTAATATTCCTGATTCTTATATTCCAGATTCAGATATCCCGGACTCGTATATTCCAGACTCAAATGTAACACCAGATGCCGGCTGCCAAGAGGGAGAAACGATCACCACCTACTCCGGCCCGGCCGGCACCGCCAACGTCGGCGTCTGCAAGCCGGAAATAAAAGTCTGCCGCAATGGCATATTTGAAATTGAGCAACATGAGGTTTTGCCGCAAGACCCAGGCATTTGTAATGATACCGATTACAATTGTGACGGCAGAATAACCAACGCAAAGATCGGAACAGACCAACGATTAACCTTTACAAGCCGCAGTTCAATGTACCCATCCATTACCTGGACAGGGGAAGAATACGGGCTATTGTGGACCGAAAACCAGATCTTCTTTACACGATTAAATAAGGAAGGAGAAAGATTGACCAACGATATTGAAATAACCAGCGGCTCTTCATGGCCTTTTACATTTAGGAATTCCTTGGCTTGGGATGGGAATAATTTTGGCCTCTGCTGGACCAACTGGTATGTAACCAGCTCGGGAACATTGCCCGTTGAACATTATGAAGCCAATTTTTCAATTGTCGATCCTAATGGAAATAAAACCATCGCTGACATTAAAATAGGGAACGTCGACAAATCGATCGAGCCGACAATTATTTTTGCTAACAACTACTACGCGGCAGCCTGGACTGACAATTGGGAAGGGCAATATAACATATATTTCAACCTATTGGATACTTCCGGCAATAAATTACTGACTGATTCAAGGGCCTCAACGACCGGGGGGATGTTCGAGCTCCCTTCCATTACCTGGAACGGAGGGGGCTACGGCCTTAGCTGGTGGAATAATTATAACAGCGTAAATTCAATTTACTTTGCCGCTTATGACGCCGCCGGCAATAAGATCGGGACCGAAAAAAAAATATCAGAAGACGCGGCTTGGTCGGCGATCTCCGCTTTAAGCTGGAATAATTCCTATTATGGCTTGGCCTGGGACGGCAATAACGGAAAAATATCGTTTAATTTAATTGATCCTAATGGGAACACATTAATTGAAACAACAACAATTGATGCTAATGGTTCTTTCCCTGCCATTGCGGCGCATGGGCCAGACTTCTCCATCTTATGGTCACGTTTAGAAAGCGCCGGGAATAGGGAGATCTATTACAATCGCCTCGATGTTCTAGGGGGTAAAACCCAGCCCGACTTAAGATTAACAGCTGCCTCCGGCCTTTCAAGCCTATCCGCCTTTGCCTGGAACGGCACAGACTTTGGCGCGGTTTGGGAAGATAATCGGGACGGCAATACGGAGCTCTACTTCGCCCGCGTCGGCTGCGAGTGAGGGGAGCGGGAAAGGCATCGGCGCAGGATTAGGAAAAGATGCCTATGCCTCTCCCCAACCCCCACCTGCACCTTAACTTTCTTTTTGAGTTTTTAATTGTTTTATGGTATATTTTTATCGAGGTGAAATTATGACTAAAAAAGTAATTGAAAAAGATAATGTCCTTTTTGTCCCAATTTCTAAGACGATGGGAAAACGGATCGGCTTTACCGCTGGTAGCCAGGTCAAAGTAACCGAAGAAGGTTATCGCATCATTATCACCCCCGAACACGTTAAAGATGAAGAAGAATTCACGGAAGAAGAACTGGCTAAAATTGAAACCTTAGGCAAGAAAAATGGAGGGAAAACCTTCGATACCTGGGAAAAAGCGGAAAAATACCTTAAAGGTTTGATGCGTTGAAATATTATTTTAAACCTTCTTTTTCTCGTCATTTTAAAAAATTATCTACCAACAAGCAAACCGAAGTTTTAACCGCCATCGAAGCGCTTAAGACCGTTTTACCATCTGGCTTGCCGTTGGGAGGATTAGGCCTGAAACAATTAAACAAAAATCTCTGGGAAATCAGGTCAACGCTAAAAGACCGGATTATTTTTACTTATGCCGGAGACACCGTTACGTTTATTAACGTCGGCAACCATGATGACATAAGAAAATACTTGAAAACCCTTTGAGCCGCCCGCGCCTTCTCCTTTCCCCAATACTCTCCCCAAAATATGCGAGTAATAGAAAAACTGAAATTTTCTACTAAAAAGTCCGATAATATAGTATGGAAATCAACGGCGCCAGTTCAAGTTATTATAAGTGGGACTTTGCTCAAGCGGCACAAACTATTATTGGCGGCTTACTTAGTCCAGCCGGCTGCATGCCCACTCCGACCGATGAAAGCTGTCCCATTGAAAACAATACCCCCGTCTATGAGCAGGTTATCGGCCCCTCCCCCGCCAACATTAATTTGACCAGCGGCAGTTTTGTCCGTTGGGAGATCGACGGCCTGGCCGATTATAACGGCAATCTCGACTTAGAGGTCGGACCGATCGACTTTCACGACCCAGAAGGGGAAACCAAGGCCCAATTGAAAAATTCTATTCGCTCTTTCAAGACAAAGACCGTCTTTATTTCCCATAGATATTCTTCCGCTCCAACCGAAAAACCGGTTGTAATTATTAAAGGTGAATGCGCCAAAGCACAGATCACCTTACCGCTCCCTCATTTTATGGACGCTGGAATCATTTATTATCCCGACGCGGGGAATAATTTAGACGCGGCAAGCCAGCCTGACGTCAGGCAGTTTGACGGCGGCACTATCATAATCAACGATGCTGGAATTCCCGACGCCGCCATCCCGATTGACGCTAATATCGCTTTTGACGCCGCTGATGCTGGAATTCCTGACTCTTCCATTGCCGACACCCGGCAACCTGATGCCTGGCAGCCTGATGCTGCTGATGCTGGAATTCCCGACGCTGCCATTGCCGACGCCTGGCAACCTGATGCCTGGCAGCCTGATGCCGCTGATGCTGGAATTCCTGACTCTGCCATCCCGATTGACGCTAATATCGCCTTTGACGCGGCGCCGCCTGTTGATCCCAACGCGTTAATAACCTGGGAGCCGCTTTTAGTCCATAATATGGACGAAGATCTTTCCGCTTATTGGGAATCATCCCAATGGTTAAATGGGCTTCCCGCCTATTGGTATTGGCGGCCGATGAACGTCTCTTTTTATAACGGGATCATGACGTTAAAACTGGATGATTACAGCTGTCCAAACAGCTGCGGCGGGATGTACCTCGCTTCCGGCGAATACCGGACCAAAGACGAGGTTTACGGATACGGCTATTATGAAGCCAGGATGAAGCCGGCCCGCGGAAACGGCCTAATGGCCGGCTCGCTTTTTATTTATCGCGGGCAGGCTGGTTTGGAATCGCACGACGAGATCGATATTGAATTTTTAGGCAACGATTGTTATTCTTTCCAATCCAATTATTTTGTCGAAGGTTATGGCGGCCATGAAATGATCCATCAACTCCATTACAACGCTTGCGAAGAGTTCCATAATTATGGCTTCCATTGGTCGCCAAACTCGATCGCCTGGTACGTTGACGGCGTGGAGGTCCGCCGGGCTGATGAACGCCCTGAAACGCCAGGCCATGACCTCCCCTACCGGCCGGGAAAAATCATGATGAATATTTGGCCAAGTTATACTGCCTGGGCCGGCGGCCCTTTTGAGTATGCCCCGCCGCCAAAAACCGCCAAATACGATTGGGTCAAGTTTGCCCAATAATATAAAATAGGGTGAAATTTTTTACTCCCCTTGCCGATAAGAATATAGAACATGCCTGTTATCCTGGACCATTAAAGGAGAAAAAGTAATGGATTTAAGCGCCGTTTCATTGTTTAGATATATAACGCCAGGGGAGCCTTCAACCCAGCCTGCAACTAGACCAGCATCAACCCCAGCTCACCCAACCGAAGAGGAACAAGCCGCAGAGCAAACAAAAGAATTGAGAAGAATGTTCAAAGAGAGGGACGAATTTGCCCGGGCCCAGCTTGAGCGGCTGGATAAAACTGTTTGCGTTAAAAGTTGTTTAGAAGAAAATCCCTCCCTGCAAGATCGGATCAAAGAATTAAACGGGCTAAGGGCCTACAACAGTTTTCCAGACAACCTTGAATACGACCGGGAATTTTTCTTAACCCAAGTCCTTGGCCGGGCTGAATTCGTTAATGAATATCTTCTTGACCGGTTCGCCATCCTCTCCACAAAAGACACCCCCGGCTACAAAGACAAAGTTATGGACAAGCGGGCGGCGGTTTTTGGCTTGGTCAGGATCCCCTTTACCTCCCGCTGGATCAGCGTTAAAGGCTTGCCGCTCATCGACCCGTCGGTTAACAGCTCAAAGAACGCGGCCTATAACGAAATGATGCTCCGCTATTCCAGCTACTTTTTCTTTAAAGAATTAGCAGACAGCGATTTAACCCCCTATGCCGGCCAGTCAAGAGAAATACTCAAGCTGATCAAGGACATTCCAACCAACCCCTATGATTATTCCGATGAACCGCAAGATCAGGACTTCACGATACAAAAAGAAGAAAGAGAAGAAGAAAACCCGGAAATTGTGCCCGCCCTGCCAGAGCTTTTTCAAGCTCCGGATCCAGAAGCGGAAGATATTACCACTGCTGTAATAGGTGACGGTGTGGCGATCGAATTAGATAAAAGCAAAAAGGCAAAGACAGCTTATCAATACCCCAGGCTAAAAAACACTAAGATCAAGACAAAGCTTGGAGTTAACAGATGTTATGTCTTAACTTCGGAGCCCCCAACAAGTGGACAAACATCATATGATAAAGGTCAATTTAAGATCTTATTCCGTAACTCTCGATCGGACGATGGTTTCGCGCCAACCATCAATACAATTCAAAAAACAAAAAAACTACTGAACAGCGTCGAATTTTGCGTTAACACCAGGGACCTAAATAAAATCCACGCTGGAGTCTATGAATATTATATTCAAAGGCCGGATGAGTCAAACCCCAACGCCAACCACGTTGGCCGGGTAGTCGTTACTCACCCGCGGGAGATCAGGTATTCAAAAAAACAACCCTGGGGCAAAACACTTGAGAACAAATTAGTACCGTTCTTACAAAAAAACAAAGGGCTTCATATTATCTTAAGAAATGCCAGGCAGGAAAACCTCTATGAGCTCTGGTCAAGCGGGACAAAAGTCTACGCTTTTGAGATCGAAACAAATAGAAGCAAAGAGAAGAGAAAAGCTATTAGTGACCGCAACATCAATTTAAATAAGATACTTATTGAAGTTTTAGGGGCAGAAAAAAATTACGCAACAGATAAAGAGCGCTCCGACGAGCTGCTTATAATCATCGGTAAGGTGGATAATACATACGCTTTTATTAAAAAGGCGCCAGGAGAAGTCCCAAGCGCCGCTTCCACTCAAGCAACTCCAGCCGCACAAGGAACCAATGTCATTAAAGCAGACGCGGTGGATATTGATATAAGTGGAGCACCGGACGCTGACGCTGCTCCAGCTTCCGTAATCAGATCAGCTGATATATTTGAGGACAAAGAATATCCTGGTTTTAGCGGCGGTGATGACCCGAATAAAGCATTTGTTGTGGGAACAACTGGAGAATTAGAGATCAGGGTTAATCGGGCTGGAAACAATATCTTATCTTTTGATGAAAATGACTTGGCAATTTTTGGCACCATGTCAAAAGATGGAAGAAATAATAAAGAAACAACCCCTATATTATCTATTGCCAGAGCAGAAAAACGCGATGATATTACCGTGATTATTATTAAAGTTGATGCAACAATGATGAAACAAGCATTAACGAGAAACAACGGTTTCAATATTATTAAAAAAGGTGATAAGAACGAAAATCACGGTTTTGCTGGACATATTAATATTTCCTACGGACGTGATGACCAGAAGATGACAAAAGATAATAGAAAGAACCCTACCAATGGCGTTTATATAGGCTTATGGCCAAGCACCACAAACAATATTGAAAGTTATTTACTTAATAATAATAACACGCCAGTTTATCTAAGGGCCGAGGATGGCACCTACTACAAACTTTGGGCCGGAGATCGCCAATTATACCGGCAAAAGTATGACACCGCTGGAAATGAAGCATCTTCTGATAAAACGGTCTTAAACGACATAATATCTGCAGTATTTGGAAAACCAAATTCAACTATTGGCCAAAAGATAGCTGATGGCTTGGCTGATAAAAACTCTATTTATTTTAGGCCTCCTACACCTGCTGTTCTCCCTACACCCGAAGATACACTTTTACCTGAAGGGGATGATGCACCTCCTACGGATACACCACCAACCCCACCGCCTCCTCCTGCACCTGCGCCTGATGCCGCAATTGGTCAGCCGGATGCTCGTTCACCCGAAGATGTGGCCGACGATATTTAACTGAAATTTCTCCTGATTTTTGACGATAATATAATATATGGCAGACCTTAATATTAGTGCTAACAGCCTATCCGCCTTAAAACAGGCCCTTTATATCAGGGATTACCTTGACTATTATTCTTTCCTGAACGAAGGGGACAAAGAAAAAGATAAACCCTCTCCGCTTTCAATGGAAACCATTAATGACCTGAAAGACCAGTCCGTCAAACCTAATCTGCGCCTTGCCACCGCCCTTGGCAAATTAGTTGATGAGTTCAATAAAACGCCGGCCGATGTAGCCAAAGCAGTTGAACTTTTTGGCCTGCCAACCGGCACCACCAAGATCAAGGCTAAGATGATCTCCCAAAACGCAACCAAGTTCCGCTTAAACTTGAAAGACAACAACACCGATCTAAAGTTGACACTAGCCGAAGTTGAAAAAAGCCCTATCTCCAAAAAAGGCAAAGCGCTTTTAGCCCAGATTTTGCCAATGAGAGATTATCTAGATTATTACACCTTTCTAAAAGAAGGAGATCAAGAACAGCATCTCCCAGCGCCGCTGTCACCTGCGACCATTGAGCGGCTCAACGATCAGTCTGTCCAGCCAAACCTCCGTTTAGCCAAGGCGCTAGAAACGCTAGCCACCGAATTAAACTCCGATCGCCCAGCCGTGAAAGCCATTGCCGCGCATTTTGATATTCCGATCGATCCAGCTAAAGAGAACTTGAAAGCCAACATGTTTTCCCGGCTTGCCAATCGCTTTGGTTTAAAGATCAAAGATAGCAATGAAGACTTAAGAGCTGCCCTCTGTTCTATTGATAAACAAGAATGCCCTCCCCCCACCGGCAAACCCGATTGGGTCAGCCCGCCAGAACACCAGATCGGCGGGAAAAAGTGTTCAATGCCGGCGCACGATGTGGTGATCGATGGGACTACTTACCAGATCAAATACAATGGAAATTTTGTGGGGACCGGAAAGCCGGAAAAAGGCAAGGAAGGCTATCTCTATCCGAATAATATGGTCATCAAATATGACCGTGACCTGGACGGGATATTATCTCCCGCGGAACTAACAGACCATACCGGCGTCAGTTGTCATAATTGCCAGGCGGCAGCCGCTGAATTAATTAAACAACATCCAGGGGGCATCAAAGCACTGCCCTTAGCGGAGGCGATAAAAATGATCGCCAAGGAAAGAGAAATCTTTGACGCGGAAAGACTTAAACATTATACTGATCTCGAAAAACACGACTGGTTCCCGGCCAAGAATTATACCGCCAAAATAGAATTACTTGAAAGAAAGATTATGGCCCAGCCAGTCCTTGACCAGGCCGAAGCATTATTAAAAAAAGAACTGACCACGGACGATAAGAAAAAATTGCAGGCCGCGATCGACAAGGTCAACATGGCGATCACGTCAGGCACGATCAAAAAAGGAGAAACATTAGATGAATCTCTCCCCCAACTAAATATCGTCATGTCCGAGCTGTCTGCCAAGATCGCCGCCGAGGCAAGCGCCGCTAATAGCGCGGCCATCCATGCCGCACTAGGAAATAATGTAAAAAGAATAAATATCCCCCGCCCGCCTAAAAAAACTCCCGAACAAAAAAAGATGCCGCCTCTTTCCAGGAGAAGGGATGAATTAACCCGGGTTTTTACCGTCTTAGCTTCTTTTGACCCAACAAATAGGACCTATGATGAATTTCTAAAACAGATCAAAAAAGCTGACGAGGCAACAACAACTTCTTTTGAAAAGAAAGTCAGCGAGATCCTCTTATCGATCGAAAAGAAATATATCGTGAAAAACCGGCAAGGCTTGTTTGAAAGTTACAGCATCCCTGTTAATGACGTTGATTATAAAGAAAGCAAGGATTGCAATGAGGCGTGTGTTGATAAAAAATACCAGGAGCTAGCCGAGGAGCGGAGCTCTAATATTAGATATCTTAGGGAAGATGGGCTGGGGTTTCCTTTTTTATCTAAGCAGGCCTTAGCTGATGTATTGGCAACAGACAAAGGCGTTGACAAAGAAGATAAAAAAATCGATATAAACACCGATAACGGGCTCCACTTGCTCCAGCTCCGTATCTACGCCCGGACAATAGTCTGGGAGTACGCGCTAAAAATGATGAGGCATGAATATAATAGCCTTATTAGGTATAATCTAACCGCTCAAGGTGATATTGTTTTTAAAGTGACCTATGATAACAAGACTGGAAACCTGGTCATCAAACCTAAGACCAATAACGATAAGAACCACGATAAAATTGTCGCCGCCATTGGCACAATAAGGATTTTCCATTTCCCCGGGGTTTTTCCGATGAAAGAAAGACAAAAATCTTTTGAGCTTACTTATCCGCTTGAAGTTAAAGCTGATTAAAACTTGACAATTTCAAGGGTTATGACCACGACTTTCATGATTATCAATAATTTTGTTATTGTAATTACATAATTAGCCTAATTTATGGAACTAACTAAAACGCGAACAAGGGACCAGCACTTGACTAATGGCCAATATTAGGCCATAATCACCCATTATTACAGCCATAAGGAGGACATTATGAGGAGAAGCATTAATAATGAGCTTAATAAATGGAAAAATCAGGTTGAGCGCTACCCGTTAATTATTAGAGGGGCAAGGCAAGTTGGTAAAAGTTATTTGATTGAAAACTTTGGCAGGGAAAATTTTAATAATCTAGTCGATTTAAATTTTGAACTCCAACCTAATTTAAAAGAATGTTTTACCTCTTTGGAACCAAAAGATATTATTAACAAGCTACAACTGGTACTTAATACAAAAATAGAGGAAAAAGAAACATTACTTTTTTTAGATGAAATACAAGAATGCCCCGCCGCAATCTCTTCCCTGCGCTACTTTAAAGAAAAATTGCCGGGATTAGCGCTAATTGCCGCTGGCTCACTGCTTGAATTTACCTTGCGCAGCAGCGATTTTAAAATGCCGGTCGGCAGGATCCATTTTCTCTATCTCGAACCGTTGTCGTTTACTGAATTCCTGGAAGCGGCCGGCCATGAAGAATTACATAAGCTGCTCTCCACGCTTGATCCTGCCAAGCCAATAGACAATGTAGTCCATAATAAATTGCTTGATTTGGTGCGGCTTTACATGATCCTTGGGGGAATGCCAGCAGTATTAAACGAATATTTCAGAAGTAAAGACCTGGCCAATTGCCAAAATATCCAAAATTCCCTCGTCCAAACATACCGTGCTGATTTCGGTAAATACGCCAAGCTGGCACAGCACAAATATTTAATAAAGATATTAGATACTGCCCCGCGCTTAGTCGGGCAAAGGATCAAATATGTAAACATTGACCAAACTGCCAGGTCCCGTGACCTAAAAACTGCCCTAGAACTCCTGACCATGGCTGGGGTCATTAAAACCATTAATTATTCGAGATCATCCGGGCTACCGCTGGGAGCAGAGGCAAATGATAATAAATTCCGCTTGAATTTTCTTGATGTCGGGCTGATGCAAAACATTTGCGGCTTATCAGCTGAATTAACCATAAATAAAGATATTATGCAGATAAATTCTGGAGCGATCGCCGAACAATTTGTTGGCCAGGAATTAAGGGCGTATTCGGATAAATACCAATCTAGCCAATTGTATTTCTGGGCAAGAGACAAACGGGGAAGCATGGCTGAAGTTGATTTTGTGGTTAGTTTTGGCGCCAACATCATCCCGATCGAAGTAAAAGCCGGGAAAACCGGAAAACTAAAATCCATGAGATTATTTATTAAGGAAAAGGGGGCCAAATTTGGCATTCGTATCTCCCAAGAAAAATTATCTTATTACGATCAGGTTCTTTCCCTTCCTCTATATATGATCGATCAATTACCCAGATTAGCGCAAAACTTAGGGGTATGATGTTTTTTCCCGTGCTATAATATCCCCATGGAAATAGTAGAAAAGGGAAAATTAGCCAAAGAAGCCGCCGCCCAATTGGCCTTAACTCCGACCAAACAAAAAAACCACGCGCTAGAATTGATCGCTGCTGGGCTCAAAAAAAACTCCGCCAAAATCCTTGAGGCTAACTCTATCGACCTCAAAACGGGGACCAATCTCGATCGCCTGACGCTCAACGAAAAACGGATCAACGACATGATCGAAGGGGTGAAGTTGGTTAGTCGGTTAGTGGACCCAGTTGGTGAGGTGCTGGCGCAGTGGACCAGGCCCAATGGCCTCAAGATCAAAAAAGTCCGCGTCCCGCTCGGCGTGATCGGGATCATTTACGAGGCCAGGCCCAATGTCACGGTTGATTCGGCCGTTCTCTGTTTAAAAGCCGGCAACGCGGTAATCCTGCGCGGCGGGTCAGACGCGATCAATTCTAATATTGAGTTGACCAAGATAATAACAGACGCAGTAGTCGCCACCGGCCTCCACCCTAATACCGTCCAATTGATCGAAGAGGCCGGCCGCAAAGCGGCGGAAGAATTGATGAAGGCGAGAGATTATGTTGACGTCCTCATCCCCCGCGGCGGGAAAAACCTGATCCAAAGCGTTATTAAAAATTCGACCATCCCGGTCATTGAAACGGGTGAAGGGAACTGCCACGCCTACGTCGAAAAAACCGCCGACCTGAAAAAGGCTGTCGAGATAGTTTATAATGCCAAAGTCTCCCGGCCATCGGTCTGTAATGCCATCGAAACACTTTTAATCGACGAAGCGATCGCCGACCAATTCTTGCCCCTGGTGAAAAAACGATTAGACCAGGCCGGCGTCGAATTGCGGTGGGACGAAGAAGCCTGGAAGACGGAATTCCTCGATCTTATCTTAGCGGTTAAAATTGTCTCCGGCGTGGGCGAAGCGATCGCCCATATCAAGAAATACGGGACCAAACATTCGGAGACCATTAGCACTCGCGATAAAAAGGCGGCCAAGAAGTTCCAAGCTGAAGTTGACGCCGCCGCGGTCTATGTCAACGCCTCGACCCGCTTTACCGACGGCTTTGAATTCGGCTTTGGCGCCGAGATCGGCATCTCCACGCAAAAACTGCATGCCAGAGGACCC
>JBDRLW010000026.1:0-12467 GCA_043812655.1 bacterium
TACGGTTAGCTTGCCGGCTTATACAATAGTCGACCTAAGGATCGCCAAAAAGATCAATTTGGTCGATCTGGAATTTAAGGCCGAAAACTTGTTTGATGCGGTCTATAGCGAAGCGGTTGGGACGTATTTTGATCCTAATACGTTTGCTTCCGAAAACAGAAACTATCCTATGCCTGGCCGGCGCTATTCAGTTGGCGTGAAATGGGAGATATAGGGTGGTATAATAAGTTGGTTAGTTGGTTAGTCCCTCGACGGTGCTCGGGATGGCTGGGATGGCGAGCTTGTCGAGCCATTGGTTAGTTTGTTAGAATAAATAGGAGGAATAGAAAAATGTTTAAAGCAAAAGAAGTTTCGATCAAGAACCTGTCGGTTTATCTGGTGTTTTCGGTTGTGTTGACGGCTGGTTATTTAATTACGCATCGGCCGATGACGATGACCAAGAATGCGCCGATCTTCTATGGTGAAGAAGTTAAGGTTAGTAAAGCTACCGCTGTACTTCCGGCCCAGGCGGTAATAGCCAAACCGATCCAGGTGGCAACGCCAGCGGCAAAGCCAACGATCGTGACGCCTCTGCCGATCATCCCGCCAGCGATCACCTTTAAGGTTTTACCGGTCTACCCGGCAAGCATTTTGGCGCAAGGCCAGCAGGGGACAGTTATCCTCTCAGTTTTTGTGGGTCTATCGGGACAAGCCGAAAAGATCGAGACCAAGCTTTCATCAGGCCTAGCCGGGCTGGATGAAGCGGCGACCAAAGCGGTCTCACAGTGGAGATTTTCTCCAGCTTCGCAAGGCGGAACCGCTCTCGCCAGCTGGTTTGAGGTTCCTGTTCGGTTTGTAGTGCGTTAGGCGGCGGCGAAGGGCGAATCGTAATGTGAAGCGTGAAGAACGTTACGCTTAACGGTTTACGCTTTTCGTTTCACCTTTCGCAACCGTATTACGGAGGACGCAAAAAATGGCAATTGAATCACTAGGGAGAATGCTGCTTTATATTGGAGTGGTCATGGTCTTGATCGGCGGCTTTTTTATGCTGGCCGCTAAAATACCGTGGTTTGGCAAACTCCCTGGTGATTTTGTTTATGAACGTGAGGGACTCAAGGTTTATGTCCCCTTTGTGACGATGATCTTGGTTAGCGTGATCCTGACCCTCTTACTTAACCTGGTTTGGCGAAAATAATCGTTCATGAGAGCGCTGAAAACCATTATTGGCGGCTTGTCTGCCTATTATATTCTTGTCTACCTCTTTGTTGCTTTTAGCCGCTTAAATTATCCCTTTGATCTTGATTTTGTCGATGGCGCCAATTTGCAGTCGGTCCTTCGGGTTTTGTCGTGGCAGAATTTATATGTCGCTCCCAGTTTGGACTTTATCCCCAATATTTACAACCCTTTATACTATTATTTGGCCGCCCCGTTGGCTAAAGTACTTGGGCCGACATTTTTGCCGTTAAGATTGTTGTCGCTTTTAGCTTCACTCGGCTGTTTCGGCTTGATCTATCGCTTGATCGAAAAAGAGACGGGGAATAAATATTATGGTTTTGTGGCGGCCGGTTTTTTTGCGGCGACTTTTAACCTTTGTGGCGGTTGGTTTGACATGCCGCGGGTCGACTCGCTTTTTTTATTTTTTACTCTTTTTGGCCTTTATCAGCTTAGGCAAGATCGGCTGGTTGCCAGCGCGATCTTATTTGCCCTGGCTTTTTTTACGAAGCAATTTACTTTAGCGGTTGTTATCCCGATGATTATCTATCTTCTGATCTTTAACCGCAGCGGTTGTTTAAAATTTACTCTGGTTTTTGGCGGTCTGACCGGTGTTGGGATCAGCCTTTTAAATATCTTCAGTAATGGTTGGTACAGTTATTATGCTTTTTGGTTGCCCGCCATGCATTCACGATCGTCAGCGGTGATCGGTTTTTGGTTGTTTGGGATAATTTGCTCCCTGCCGATCGTTTTTTTACTGAAGCTTTTTCTTTTTAATGCCTGGCATAAACAAAAGAATAGAGAAAAGGGCTTCTATTTTGCCATATTTTGCGGTTTGATGGGAGCGGGGTGGCTTGGACTAAGCCATTCTTTCGCGCATGTCAATGTCTTAATGCCGGCGTTTGCCGCGCTGGCGATTATTTTGGGCCTGGTGTTGGCTGAGTTTCAGCTGACTGTATTGGCCCAAATTTTAATTATTGGGCAATTTGCATGGCTATTTTATAATCCCTTGGCTTATATCCCGACTCAAAATGATCGGTTAGCGAACGAAAAGATCGTTAAAATCATTAAGGAAACTAAGGGAGAGGTTTTTATTCCCCGCCACAACTATTTGGCGGGACTGGCTGGCAAGCGGATTTATGCCCATTGGATGGCAATACATGATGTTTTGCGTGGGGATAGTGGGGGAGTAGGGACCGCTTTATTTAACGAAATTCAAACCGCTTTGAAGACTAAAAAGTTTAAGTTGGTTGTGATGGATGAAGAAGATAAGGCTAAAAAGTATAAGTTTTGGGATGAAGATAGCGGTGAGTATTATTTGCATAAAGTAAAAATCAGTCTTCAACCTGACGAGTTATGGCCGGTGGCCGGAGTTAAAACCAGACCGACCTATTTGTTGTATTAGGAGTGTGTAAAATTGACCGGGCTAGAAGAGTTTGGTAGCATTAATATCATGCAGACAAGGGAAAAAATAATGATTATGGAAACAATAAATGATAAAAAACCAAGAAATATAATTAGTCAAAGGCGATCTCCCGTTTTCGATGCAGTTGCTTTTCTAAGGTCTTATTTTTCTATCCAGCCGAGCTATCTGATATTTTTTGTGACCGCGAATTGCAACGCGCGTTGCCCGCACTGCTTTTATCGAACAGAGATCGAAGCCGCTAATACCAGCAAAGAGCTTAAGTTAGAGGAGATCACCAAAATCGCTAAAAGCCTTAATCCCCTTATTTATCTTTCTCTGGCTGGGGGAGAGCCGTTTTTGCGCCCAGACTTGGTAGAAGTAGTTGAGATGTTTTACTTCCAGTCAGGCATCCAATACTGCAATATTGTTACTAATGGGTTTTACGCGGAGAGGATAGTTAAGACGGCCCAGATGATCTTAAAGCAATGTCCAAGCCTAAAATTAAAGATCCAAGTATCGATTGATGATTTTGAGCCGGCACATGATGAGAATCGAGGTGTTCCGGGAATTTATCAGAATGCCATTAAGACTGTCAGACGGCTTTCAGCGGAGATCCAAGACCATGGATCCAGATTGACTGTTGATATTGCTACTTGTTTTACTAAATCGAATAAGACACGGATAGTAAAGATTCATGATCATTTGCGCCGGGAGCTTAAGTTTGATAATTATCAGTTGCTTTATCCACGAGGCAACGCCAAGGATAAAGAGGTTAAAGAGGTTACACCAAAGGAATATAAGGCCGTGGTCGAACTTATTGAGCACAAAAAAAAAACATAATAATTCGATACTTTCTGTTGTTAATCGTCTGACCAGACGGGGTATTATTGATTATTTGCAGCAGGATAAATATCCCTGGGAATGCTTAGCTGGCCAGAAAATTATTTCCATTACTGAACGGGGGATACTTCAGCCTTGTGAAATTCTACATCAACTGGTTCCGGGTTATAATTCCGATCTGGCCGATTTGCGTCAATTTGATTTTAATGTTAAAGCGGCACTAGCCTCGTCTAAGGCGCGAGCGGTCATTGAACATATCAAGAAGACTAAATGCCGTTGTAGTTTTGAGTGCGCCGCGAATTGTAATGTGGTTTTTAATAAGAAGAATGCGATCCAGGTAATATTAAAATGGCTAATGAGAAGATAAAAATTTCGGTTGCTGTTGTGGCTTACAATGAAGAGAAGAATATTAGGGAGTGCCTAGATTCTTTAGCACATCTAGACTATCCACTCGAAGACATAGAGGTTATAGTGGTAGACAATAATTCAACCGATCGTACTCGCGAGATTGTGAGAGAATTTCCTCGTTTTCGCCTAATTGTTAATCCTGTCCGCGGAATAGCCGCTAGCCGTAACCTTGCTTTGCGCCAAGGTCGGTATGACTTTCTGGCTTTTACTGATGCCGACTGCACTGTTCCGACTGATTGGCTTTTAAAACTTTCACTCGCTTTGCTCCAAGCTAAGCGGGATGACCCGTCTATTGCGGCGGTTGGTGGAGGGAACAGTGCCCCCGAATCGATGAACCTTTTCCGTCAAGCGATCGATATTGCCGTCAAGACTTTTTGGGGTAATCATGGTTCTGTCCAAGGTCGGATTATAAAGGATAGAACCTATGTTGATCATCTTCCCACTCTTAATGTCCTTTATGATCGAAAGCTTATTTTGACTGAAGGAAGCTTTGATGAAGAGATGGGAAGCATGGGCGAAGATGTGGAGCTAAGTTATCGATTGAAGTGGCGCGGATACAAGTTGCTTTATGTCCCTGACGCTTTGGTCCAGCACAAGTGGCGGACCGATCTTAGGTCGTGGATCCTCAATATGGTGGCCTATGGGCGAGGACGGATCTGGCTGATGAAGAAAGATAAGCGCTTTTTCAGCATTATGAATTTGGTTCCGCTTGCCCTTCTACTGTGCACGATCATGGCACCTTTTGTTACAATTATCCCCTTATATGTCATTCCGTTGGTCTATGTTATTTTAACTGCTTTGGTTAGTCTTTTTGCTTGTGCCAGAGCCAAGCGGCTTGATTTGGTTCTATTGGTCTTTGCGATTTATATTATTACCCATTATTCTTATGCTATTGGTGAGCTGGAAGGGGTAATCAGGACGCGAGGCAAAGGCCACTGACTATAACTTATAAATAAAATAATGGTCAGCTTGAAGGCTCCCATTCCAGGGACATAAATTTGGATAAGTTAGTTCGATAGTTAACCGATTTAATTTGTTAATCTCTCTTTTCTGATAAGCGAGTGAAGCACTTTTAGGATATCTTCCTACCACTGATAGCGCTTGTTGCTTTTGACGCCAAATTGAATACCAATTAGGCTTAGCTAAAAGGTTGTTCAGCTGTTCAAGGTTATTAATTTTCTCAATCCCATAGTTATCATAGTTAATTGCGTTGAGGAGTCGATTAATGGCGTTTTGGCTGTTAAACTGGCTGCTGGTAAACAGATAGGGTTCGTTATAGATGCACTCATAATTTCTATCAAGCCAATCTTTGATTTCTGGTTGATAAAAGGGATTGGCAAAAAGATTATGATTGCCAAGTTTATGATTGTTGAATTTAGCTAACCAGTTTTTGCGCCACCAACCATAGTAAAAGGTCGTATTTATTAATAGGTGAGTGAACCCCATTTTTTTTAATTTTAAAAGCGCATCAGGAAAACTTTTGACCTGTTCAAAATCTTCATAGTAGCGGCTAAATTCCAGCTGTCCGGAAATAAATTCCTGATTAAAATAAAAGCCGGCAGAGTTATGAGGCGAGAATATTTTGGCGTTTGGGTGCAAATGACTATTAGCAAAGACAGCCGGGTTGTAGGCACTCCATGGATCAGCTTTATTTAGATAAGCGGCCTTTTTATTGGGGCTGATAATTGACAAGAGTTTGTTTAGAAATAAATTTCTTTGCTGATTGATAAGTAAATTACGGGACAAAGAAAAGATTAGGATAACAATGAATAAATATTTTAATTTAAAATCGATCTTTTCTAGAAAGTTAAAAAAGGCAAGTGCGAGGCAGATCGAGAGGAGTGCAAAAGCCGGAAGAAGGTATCTTAGTGTGATGGTGCTAAAAAAGAGTAGCGTAATAATCACGACTGATAGTATTAATAATAAGATGATATTTTTTGCTGATTTTCTCTTAAGAGTAATCAATGTCGGCAGTAGGAATAAAAAATATGGAGAGGGAGATTGTTCCCCCCAATCCGAAAACTTATTGAAATGAAAAGTCAGATCAAAAGGTAATCTTAGATATTGGATTAATGTCTTATCATGGCCGCCAATAAAGACGTATTTGTGGCCATTAAATGAAGTTAAGAAAGGATAGAACGGGTCACCAGTCCAGACAAAGGTTTTGGCTAGCCATGGGAGGGGAAAGAGAAGGGCAAACAAAGAAAAGGCCCCGGCGGTAAGTAAAGCGTAGGTGAAGGAGGAGGTGTAGGTAGCTTTATTATTTTTATAGAGTGAAACAAAAAAGATATAGATAAAGAAGATGGGGAAATAATAAATTCCTGTTAATTTTATACAGGTGGTTAGACCTAAGAAGATTGAAGCAAGCCAAAGCCATTTTTTATTGTTTTGATAATACCAATTAAAGAGTGAGAAGAGAATTAATAGAGAAAAAAAAGTAAACCCCAGATCAATTTTTGGCGTGATCAACCAAGCAACAACTGGCTGGCTGTAAAAAATGAGAGCGGCAAAAACGCTAACCAAGGGGTCTTGACTGATGTATTTGTTGATAAAAACAATAATTAAATAAATCGTTAAGATACTTAAGAAAAAACTTAATAAACTGGCTAATTCGGGTCGGCCAAGGAGGAGAAAGGGGATATAAGTTATTTCAATAGCGAGGGTCCAGTAAGATTGGAAGCTGTCTGGCATAGGATAGAGGCGATGGTGAGCGATGTATTTTTTAGGGGCTAAGAGATGATAGGACAGTGAATCATAATCAGTGATTGGGGCAAGGGCGCTGATAAGGTTAATGAAGATAAAACCGAGTAGCAGTTGTAATAATAAGATTAGCAAGACTGATCTCCTTTGGAAATGATGGCAAAGGAACATAACACTCCCGGCTAGGTTATGGCAGACGGGAATTAATTCCTTGGTGGAGAAGATAATAATAATAGCTAATAATGTCCAGATGATCCAACTATATAGCAAGCCAAGGCAGCCTAATAAAAGGATTAGTAACGAGATCATTCCCAAGCCAAGGCCGATTGAGTAGAGTGGTTTTTCTTCGGGAGGAAGGTCTTTGATTGCCAGGCAACCTAAAATCTTTTGGCCAAAGGCAAAAAAGACAAGCAGGAATAGCGTTAAAAGAAAATAATTGATCATAATTTATATAAGAAAAAATGGTCAGACCTAATTGTACTACCTTGGCTGGGACAAAGGGTTGGATAAGTTAGCTCAATGGTCAACCTGTTCAATTTAGAGATATTGTTTTGTTGATAAATAGCCAAATTATTTTTTGGATAGGAGGCAATTTCTTTAACCAGGCCTTTTAAAAGCAGGAATGGTTGCAATGTTTCGACGAGCTTTTTTGCCGAAGAAAGATTGTCTTTTTCTTGGCAGGCTAGTTTAACTATCGTTTCAAATTGGTCGTATTTAATTACGAGAGACTCTTCTGTTGGGTTATCGAAGAATTTAGCTAGCAGGGTTCTGTTCATGCTAATATTTTTTTCAAGAATCGATCTTGGGATTATTCCCTGGCCAAGAAGTCTATTCTTTTTCTTTTGGGACCAGGCGGCAAGCCAATCGGGACTAGTTAATAAAGTGTTCAGTTGTTCAAGGCTTTTAAGTTTATCAATCCCATAATTATCGTTATTGATCGCTTCAAGTAGTCGATTGATCGCGATTTGATTAAAGAATTGGGCTTGATTAAAGGTGTTGGGGTCAGAATAAACACACTCGCAATTTCTATCGAGCCAATCTTTGATTTCTGGACGATAGAATGGGTTGGCAAAAGGGTTACGACCACCAACTTTATGACTGTAAAAAATAAACAACACGTGCTTGCGCCACCAGCCGTCAAGAAATTGTGTGTTAATGGAAAGATGGGTGACTCCCATTTTTTTTAATTTTAGGACCGCTTCCGGGATACTTTTAACCTGCTCAAAATCCTCGTAATATCGGCTAAATTCTATAAAGCCAGAGATAAATTCCTGATCAAAATAGTAGCCTGCCGAGTTATGAGGGGAAAATATTTTGGCCTTTGGCGGCAAGTTGTTGTTGACAAAAGTAGCGAGGGATATGGGTTGAAGCCTTGAAAGATAGTCAATCCTTTTCTCAAGGCCACAGATGACAGGCAGTTTGCTGTTCATAAACAATTGGCAGCTGATTAGTAGATCAATACAAAAAAAGAAGAGTAAAACAACAGTAATGAATGTTTTTTGGACCCAACCTTGTTTTTCAAGGAAGCTAAAATAGGCAAAAGCTAAAATAATTGAGAGCAAAACGATGGCAGGGAGGAGATATCTTATCCCGAAACCGGTGAAAAAAAGAAAGGTGATAAACACCAGAGAAATCAGAAGTAAAGAGATCATTTTCTTTGTCAATTGCTTTCTAATAACTATTAGCATGGGAAAAATCGCCAGGAAATATGGCGGCAATGGCCCGTCCCATCCCACCATGAATTTATTGCAATTAAATGTGACATCCCAAAACATTTGCAGGTATTGGAGGAAGGTCTTATCATGACCACCTATAAAAGTATATTTATGTCCATTAAAGGAGGTTAAAAACGGATAAAAAGGATAGCCAGTCCAGAGATAAGTTTTAGCCAGCCAGGGGAGGAGGGGTAGAAAGGCAAGAAAAGAAAAGGCACAGGCGGTAAGAAAGGCGGAGGCATAGGAGGAGGCGCAGGTTGATTTGTTTTTTTTATATAGTAAAGCAATAAAGAGGCCAACAAAAAAGATGGGAAAAAAAAGCATGCCGGTTAATTTGATGCTGACGGTAAGTCCCAGAAAGATAGCCGCAAGCCAAAGCCATTTGTTGTTATCTTCATGGTACCAATTAAAAAGCGAGAAAAGAATTAACAAAGAGAAAAAAGCGAAGGCTAGGTCATTTTTTGGCGTAGTAGATAGTAAAGTTATGTATGGTTGGTCGTAATAGAGCAAAGCGGCCAATGCTCCGACTAGTGGATTTTGGCTGATATATTTATTAATAAAAATGATGATTAAATAAATGATCAATATACTTATTACAAAGCTTAATAAACCTGCTAGCTCTGGCCTGCCAAGGAGAAGAAACGGAATGTAAACCATTTCGAGAGCGAGCGACCAGTAAGATTGGAAGCTGTCGGGCATGGGGTAGATGGAGTGATGGGCAAGATATTTTTTGGGAGTGAAGAGATGATAGGAAAGAGAATCATAGTCTGGCGTGAAAACTAGTGAGCTAAGAAAATTGATAAGAATAAAACCGAAGAGTAGCAGCAACAACAAGATCAATAGGACTGATTTTTTACGGAAATAGGCGTAGAGGAAAGAAGCGGCGCTGGCCAAGTTGCGACTGGCAGGAACAAATTCCCTAATAGAAAAAATTGAAATAACAACAAATAAGAGACCTATGATCCAGCCATACAAAAGGCCTAGACAGCCTAGGGAGAAAAGGAGAAGAGAAACCGTGCCGAGGCCGAGGGCAAGAGAGAAGATGGTTTTTTCTTCCGCTGGGAAGTCTTTAATAGCCAGATAACCCAAGAGCTTACAGCCAAGAGCTGAGTAGATCAGCAAGAAAATGACCAAAAGGAGATAGTTAATCATATGCGAGAAAATATTTTGACTTCTCCAAAATCTTTTACTAATACATAAGGTAAAAATTTGTTAGCGCGCAAATTTGTATAAAATTGGTTAATATTATTATATTCCACGCTTCCGCGCGAGCAGTTAACCGCATTTTCAGGGTTAGCATATAGTGAAGAGATTTTATTATTAATTACAATTAAATGAGGGTTAAATTCTTCGATCGACTTTTTTGATATCCCCCCTCCTGACTCACTAACATATTTAAAAGTTGGAGGAATATAAGAATAAGTGTCATAAACTATCCGATAATCGCTTGGGAAATTATTGGCGAGCCATTTCCCAGCCTTAATATACACATTATTAGAGGTTTTGTTTATTAACCAATTTCGACTGTTGATGTCTAATAATAATTTTGGCCATAATATTAAAACTAAAAATAAAACAGCAATTATTCTGCCTAATTTATTGAAATTCCATAGTTCTTGAAGCGCTTTTGCCACAAAAAGAAGCATAAAGGGAACAATCGGTAAAATGAACCGATAATCTCTGGCATTTACGCGAAAGAACAAAAAAGTAAAAACTAGAAATATAACACAAAATAAAATTACTATTCCCGGCTTTAATTCAAAGCGACTTTTCCCAATGGTTTTTAAATAATTAAAAAACATCTTTAGCAAAAAGCCGAAAAATAAAACAAGGCCGCTGGTCCCAATAAGATATGATGACGCAAGGGCATTTATCCATAAAAATCCGTTTGAGTCCGGCTTAAGATAAGCACTTAAATATAACAGGTCGCTTTGGTGTTTAATTGATTTAAGAAATAAGTTTAAATTAATAATAGAATATGGATTTGTAAGAATAAATGTTGCCGTAAAAACAATAATTGATAGAATAATGCTAATAAATAATCTTTTTACAGGAAAATAATTATTGACTGCATTATTAACTAAATTAACTAACTCTTCTTTCTGTCCGCAAGATAAATATCCAGCCAGCCAAATTATGGGCAAGAAAAATATGCCCAAGTATTTCGTGCCAAAACTCAATCCGGCAAAAACAGAAGCCATGAAAATATTCCAATATGTAAAATTTGTTGACAGGGAACAACAAAAATAAAGGCTGATAATACTAAAATATATTTGTGTTGCATCCGGATGAGCCCCTGTGGCGCGCCATAAAAACACTGGAGTTGCAAGAAATAGCAAGGACGCCAACAAACCAATTTTAGGTGAAAATATTTTCTTGCCTAAGGCATATAAACCAAAAAGGCTCAAACACCCAAAAAACACGCTTACAAATCGGAGCATTATTATGATCACGGTTTCAGTTAATGGAGAGAAATGTTTATAAATAAAAAGAGGAAAAACCGTTATATAAAAGTAAACGCTGCCATAGGTATAGTAATTAGTGTCTAAGGTTTTCTTTTCAAACATATTGTTTAACAAACCAACTCCGTAATGTGCCTCATCATAATTGAAAACGGCAACCATCCTATTGTTTTCTACTCCAGACAAAATTATGGGAAGCGAATACCAAAGAAAAAACAAAACAAAAGAGAGGATTAAACCAATCGAGAATAAAGAGGAAGCTTTTTGTCGGTACATCTGCCGCAAAATATGCCTCTTATTATCTAGAAAAGCAATCATTTTCATGTTAAAGTATTATACGTATGCGGCAGTGAAACTGTCAAGAAAATAGGCATTATTCCTAGGAGTGATTAATGGGTAAGAAGGTCTTTGTTACCGGGGGGGCTGGGTTTATTGGTAGTCAGCTGGTCGATAGATTAGTTGAAGAGGGAGCTTCTGTAACCGTTTATGATGACCTTTCATCCGGGAAAAAAGAATTTATTGCCCAGCATTTAGGTAAAGCTAGTTTTCAGTTCATTCAAGCTGATCTGCTTGACCTGCCAAAATTAATCGCCGGTGTTAAAGGGTATGATCTGGTTTTTCATTTGGCGGCTAACCCCGATATCCGTCTTGGACTAAAATATACTGATACTGATCTTAAACAGAGCACAATTGTGACCTACAATGTTTTGGAGGCGATGAGGCTAGGTGGGGTTAAGGAAATTGCTTTTTCTTCAACTTCGACGATCTATGGTGAACCGACCGTCATGCCAACCCCGGAAAATTATGGGCCGCTGCTGCCGATTTCCCTTTATGGTGCCAGTAAATTGGCCTGTGAAGCGCTTTGTACTTCTTTTGCCCATAGTTTTGGGCTAAAGTGTTGGATCTTCCGTTTTGCTAATATTGTTGGCGGCCGCGGGACCCACGGTATAATTTATGATTTTATTGGTAAACTGCAGAAAAATAGCCAGGAGTTGGAAGTCTTGGGGGATGGGAAACAGACCAAATCTTATTTGCTAGTCGATGACTGTATTGACGCGATGCTTTACGTCTATGGTAAAAGCAAGGAACAGTTTAATTTATATAATCTTGGTACCGGTGATCAGACGGAATTAGCTTTGCTGGCGCAAATTATGGTTGAACGTTCGGGCTTAAAAAATGTACATATTAAATATACTGGCGGTGAACGGGGTTGGCCAGGAGATGTGCCACAAATGTTGTTATCGGTTGATAAGGTCAATCAGCTTGGCTGGAAGGCGAAATATAATTCGCGGCAAGCGATTGAAATAGCGGTTGAAAGAATGTTGCAGGAATGCAAGCTGTAATCTTGGCCGGCGGCGCCGGGACTAGGCTCCGACCCCTAACGCTGAACACCCCCAAACCGATGATAGAGGTTAACGGCCAGCCTTTTTTAAGTTATATTGTTAATCAATTAAAAGGTGTTGGGGTCACGGATTTTGTTTTTTGTGTCGGCTATTTGGCTGATAAATTCCAGGCTTATTTTGGGGATGGGGGCCGGTTTGGAGTGAAGATTGTTTATTCGGTGGAGAATGGGTTTATGGGGACTGGCGGCGCCTTAAAAAACGCGGAGAGCCTGCTCCAAGATGAGTTTCTGGTGCTAAATGGTGACACTTATCTGCCAATAGATTATAATGAGGTTATTAACGCGTTTAGGGCAAGCGGCCGGACTGCTTTATTAGTTATCTATAATAACCAAAAAAAAATTAC
>JBDRLW010000027.1:0-30246 GCA_043812655.1 bacterium
TTTGGGGCGATCCTGGCCGGCTTGGTCGGCTCATATGAGCTGATCTTCGCGCTAAGCGCGTTCATGGTCCTGATCTCATTTTTTACTGCCGGATCATTGCCGGATATTCGCTCTGGCCAGCCGGGGAAACTTTTTCCGATCAGTTTAATTAAAAAAAATCTGCGGGTTTATGTCCCTTATTTCCTCCGGGCGATCGGCGCCCAGGCCAGCTGGTCGATCTTTCCGCTTTTTTTGATCTTTGCCGGCGCCGATAAATTTTTAGTTGGTATAACTTATTTTATTAATTTGGGGACGCAATTTTTTCTAATGCAGCATGTTGAGCGGTTTAAGAACCTCTACCTGATCAATTATGGGTTGCTGGGCTCGGTCTTGACTTTTATCCTTTACGCTCTTTTTCCCAATATTTGGATAATTATGCCGGTCCAGCTTCTTTTAGCCGCGTCATTTTCCACTTTGCAAGTTGGCTCTCAACAAGAGCTTCTTTCGCGTAACCAAGAAAAAGCCAGCTCGATCGGCCTGCTTAATTCGATCGCTAATATAACCGCGGTGGCTGGCCCTTTTATTGCCGGTGCGGTCGCCCAAGTCTTTGGTTATGTTGGGGTGATGTGGCTGTCAGCGATCGTCTCTTTTCTTGGTTTAGTTACTTTTACGACAGTTTTGGAATGATAAAAAGGAACCTGCGAATAAAATTCGCGGTTCCTTTTTTCTTATAATCATGTTTATTTTGGAAACCGAGAATTTTATTCTCAGGTTTCCAAAATTGTTGGTTTAATGATTGACCACTGATTTTCATTGTTTTTTGGGGGATATATTTGTATACTATTTATATGCTTGATCCAAAATTTGTTCGTAATAATCCTGATATTGCCAAAGATAGCCTTGTTAAGCGTGGGGCGGATGTTTCATTGATCGACCAATTCATCAAGATCGATGAGGAATGGCGCAAATATACTGTCCAGATCGAAGAGTTAAAGGCGAAGCGGAATGCTGATTCAAATAAGATTGCGGTTTTAAAAAAAGAAAAAGCCGATGCTTCGGATCTTCTGGCCAAAATGAAAAAACTTTCAGACAAGATCAAGGGCCTGGAAGAAGAGCAGAAGGCGATCGAGTTTAAATTGGCCGAGATCGTATTAACGATGCCTAATGTTCCGCATCAATCTGTTCCGGTCGGAAAAAACAGCCAAGCTAATCCAGTTATCCGCTCATGGGGCGAGAAGAAGACTTTTGATTTTAAGCCACTAGCCCACGATGAATTAGGTAAAAAACTGGGGATTCTTGATTTTGACCGGGCGGCCAAGATCTCCGGTTCCCGGTTCGTGGTCTATAAGGGACTGGGCGCGGCGCTGGAGCGGGCACTGATCAATTTCATGCTTGATGTCCAGACCAAAGAGAATGGCTATACCGAAGTTATGACCCCGGTTTTGGTTAAACCAGAGAGCATGAAGGGGACAGGCCAACTGCCTAAGTTCGAAGAAGAGCTTTTTCGCCTGCGGGATGACGAACTATATTTGATCCCAACAGCGGAAGTATCGGTGACCAACCTCCATCGTGATGAGATCCTGACAGCGGAACAATTGCCGATCAAATATTGCGCCTGGACCCCGTGTTTCCGCCGGGAAGCCGGCTCTTACGGCAAAGATGTTAAAGGGATCATCCGCCAGCACCAATTCAATAAAGTTGAGCTGGTTAAGTTTTCACTCCCTGAAAATTCTTATGAAGAATTAGAAGGTTTAACGCTTGACGCCGAGAAAATATTACAAAAGCTGAAGCTCCCATGCCGGGTGGTTGAGTTGTGTACTGGTGATCTAGGATTTTCGGCGGCAAAAACTTACGACCTGGAAGTCTGGTTCCCCAGTGAAAATGCTTACCGGGAAATTTCTTCTTGTTCCAATTTTGAATCTTTCCAGGCGCGCCGGGCTGGGATCAAATATCGTCCAACTAAGGAATCAAAACCAGAGTTTGTTCATACTTTAAATGGTTCTGGTTTAGCTGTTGGCCGCTGTTTGGCCGCGTTACTTGAGAATTATCAGAATAAAGAAGGTCAAATTGAGGTGCCCGAAGCTCTCCGCCCTTATCTTGACACAAGTTTTATCCGCTAAGACCCGATAAATATTATGATGGATCTAAGCAAGATATTAAATTATACAGATATTTCTTTATCAAAGACTAAGCTCCCTGCTTCCGCTCCAAGCGAGGTTATTGAGCCACTGAAAATAATGTTTGAGAAAGCAACTTCCAAGCTTAAGGAAAGACCTGAAATTATGCCCGGAGTATTTTCTTTGCCAAACATTAGTTCATTGGATGAGTTTACTATGTTTTTTCCAGGCTCCAATATTAAATAGGTTTGTCAACCTGCGAATGAATTCGCGGTTATGTTGGTGAAAAAACAGCAAAATTAATTTTGCTGTTTTTATATTATAACCGAGAATTTATTCTCAGGTTATAGTATAATAAAATTATGCCACTTTACGACTACAAATGCGCTAAATGCGGCCATATCTTTGAGGTCATGCAGAAGATCTCGGAAGATCCGCTTAAATTCTGCCCGGAATGCAAAGGGGAAATAAAACGCCTGATCTCGGCTGCCGGCATTATTTTTAAAGGTTCGGGGTTTCATGTGACTGATTACAAGAAAAGTTCAAAACCGGAGACGACAGGGAATAAATCGACTAAGACGGAAAGCAAAACGACTGAAACGAAAACGACGGAAGCAAAAACAGAAAAAAAGGACGACCCGCCTGTTAAAACGACAGATCCTCCCGCGAAGTAAACGACTGCAAATTGGCTGAAATTTTCTCCTAACTGGGCTGATAATATTCTAACCGTTTCAGGTTTGTTTTAATGAGGTGTTATGTCAAAAATATTATTAGATCGTTCTTACAGATTGGGTGACAATAGAAGAGGTTCTGGCATAGGGGTTTCTTTCCCCAGAGCAGGTAATATGTCGCAAAGTGGGCGCTTGGCTGATCTTCATCTTTTTGGCCAGTTGGGCATAAAACTTGGCAGCGATTTTTATGAATCATATCTGAAAGACATTGCTGCAGCCCGAACAGGAGACGAAGCCGCGGGCTTAAGACTGCAATATTTTGAAAAAGTATTTGAAAGTGAACTTGTTTTTGGCTTTAAACAAAGAAGAGCTTTTGAAGCTGAAGAAAAAGCCTCTCTTTCGCCCTTAGGTTCGAGAAGTATCGGCGCGGGGAATAGGATAAAAGTAGAAGAACCCGAAGAATATCGAACCCCATATATTAGAGATCTAGGCCGGATCCTCCATTCCGACAAAATATGTTTATTGAGCGGCAAGACGCAAGTCTGGCCTTTTCCTGAATATAATCCCCTAGTTCATAACCGTTTATATCATGTTTTAAAAGTAGCGCAACTTGGCGAAAGCATCGGCCGAGCGCTTGGCTTGAATGTGGACCTGATCTGGGCGATTGGTTTAGCCCATGATGTTGGGCATACCCCGTTTGGCCATACCGGAGAAGCAGCCCTAAACGAAATATCCATGAGAGTATTAGGAAAAGAATTTAAACATAATAGGAATGGATTAAGGGTTATGATGGAATTAGCTAAGAATGGCCAAGGTTTGAATCTTACGCTGGAAGTCCTTGATGGCATCTTACATCATTGGGGGGAAAGCGATGAATACCAGCTCAAACCAAGGCAAGATGAAAGATATGATCGCTATTTGAGAGCCTTAAGATCAAACGGTGCGACAGCATCTTTAAGTGCCGAAGAGATAATCGGACTTCTTGATCCGAGCATTGATATGGAGCAACCCTTAACATACGAAGGGTGTGTTGTCCGATTGGTCGATAAAATTGCTTATGCACCAGATGACCTAAGAGATGCCGAAAAAACAGGCCTTTTTACTGAAAGTGGACTATCGGAAGCAGAAAAAAATACTTTAAAGAATATCAAAGCGGTATTAGGGGAAACAAAAGGCGATATGTTTGAAACTATGCTCAAAGATGTCATTCGGACTAGCCACGAGAGAGGCGATGTGATCGCGATGAGTGACGAAGTGGGAAGGGCAATGATCGAGCTTAAGCGCTTTATTTATCGGAATATTTGCAAGTCTGACCCAAGAGCTGAAGCAGATAGACGGATCCCTCTAATATTTCAGATCGTTTATGATCATTTAAACCAAGAGGCAAAATTAGGCCCGCAGGAAGCGATTGATAAAATTGCGGCCATGACCGACAGTGAAGTTGAAAATTATTTTAAAGATATAACTTCTGTTAGGCGAGCGATGCAGAAGGGATTTAGCTCTTTTTTTGTAAGATAAAATTAGCCAGTAGTTTTTTTCCGTCTTTGGTCAAGATCGATTCCGGATGAAATTGGACCCCTTCGACTTTCATCTTCTTATGCCGCAAGCCCATGATCTCGCCAGCTTTTGTCCAAGCTGAAATCTCGAGTTCCTTAGGCAGACTTTTCTTTTCAACAATAAGAGAATGATACCGAGTGGCGGTAAAGGGTTTTGGTAATCCTTTGAAAATAGTTTTGCCATCATGATAAATTTCCGAGGTCTTGCCATGCATGATCTTTTTAGCCCGGACGATCTTGCCGCCAAAGACTTCGCCGATGGCTTGTTGCCCCAGGCAAACGCCTAAGATCGGGATATCACCGGCAAAAGACATAATGACCTGTTCTGAAATGCCGGCATCTTTTGGTTGGCCGGGACCGGGAGAGATCAAAATATGGTCCGGTTTTAATTTCTTGATCTCGGGGATAGTGATCTCATCGTTGCGGAAAACCTTCACTTTTTCCCCTAATTCGCCCAAATATTGGACGAGATTATAGGTAAATGAGTCGTAGTTATCGATCACAAGAATCATGTTATAATTATAACACAGATGAATTCGAAAATTATTACGTACGTTGATAAAGAACGCTGGAATGGATTTGTCGCCGCGGCGCCCAATGCTTCGATCCTCCAATCTTACGAGTGGGGGGAGTTGAAATCGCTTTTTGGCTGGCGGCCGGTCAGGATCGTCTTGGAAGAGGCGGGAAAAATAGTGGCCGGGATCTCGATCTTAAAACGGGAGGTCCCTTTTATCCGCCATTCGCTCTTATACGCGCCAAGAGGGCCGATCATTGATTTTACCAATAAAGACCTGTTGCACGATCTCCTCAATGCGGTAGAAAAAGAAGCCGATCGGAGCCACGCGATATCGCTTAAGATCGATCCGGAAGTGGTCGATGAAAACATGGAAGCCAAAAACAATTTACTGTCGCTTGGGTTTGATAAGGCCCATAAGCAGATCCAGCCGCGAGCAACGTTCATTTTAGACCTTAAGCCGGAACTTAAAGAGTTGCTGCAAAGTTTTGAAGAGAAGACCCGCTACAACATCCGCTTAGCGGCTAAAAAAGGGGTTATCGTTAAAGAAGATAATAGTGAAAAAGCGGTCAGGGCATTTTTTGATCTTTACCTTGAAACTTCAAAACGTGATAAATTCATGGTCCATCCGCTTAATTATTATCTTAAGATCAGGGAAATAATGTTCGCGGCTAATTTGGGGACGACTTTTATCGCTTATTTTAAAAATAAGCCGGTGGCCGCCGTGATAATTTTTTGTTTTGGCCGGAAGATCTGGTACATGTATGGGGCGTCGTCGTCTTCGTCAGCGAGAAATGTCATGCCTAACCATCTGCTCCATTATGAGATAATAAAATGGGCGAAGGAGAAAGGCTTTACCGAGTATGACCTCTGGGGCATACCGGCTAATCCGCACGAAGGCCACCCGCTTTATGGCGTTTATCGCTTTAAAAAAGGTTTTAAAGGCGAACTAAAGAGATATATCGGCGTCTATAATTTCCCCTACAGCCCGCTCTTTTATTACGCCCTGGAGCATGGCGTGGCCGGGTGGCAAAGCCTGCGGAGCCTTATCAATAAGGGTAAGATCGAGGACTCTCTTAGCGAATGATACAGTACGACTCGAGGAAAGTTAAACCGGGGGATACTTTTGTCGCGATTCCAGGTTTGAAATATGATGGCCATGATTTTATCCCGCAGGCGATCGAAAATGGGGCGACGACCATTGTCGCCGAGAGAGAAGTTTCAGTTCCCGCCGGGATAAAGTTTGAGTTAGTGCCGTCAGCGCGCCAAGCTCTCGCTTTTTTGTCGGATAAATATTATGATCACCCTTCGCGCAAATTAAAACTTGTTGGTATTACCGGTACGAAAGGGAAGACGACGACCGCATTTTTGATCCAAGCGATCTTAAACAAAGCTGGCCATAAAGCTGGTTTAATTGGGACGATCACTTCCGGCATGACAACGCCGGAATCATCCGACCTCCAAGCGGAACTAGCCGCGATGGTAGAAAAAGGTTTTACCCATTGCGTGCTGGAAGTTTCTTCCCATGCTCTGGCTCAAGATCGGGTTTTTGGCTGTCGGTTCGCGGTGGCGATCTTTACCAATCTTTCCCACGACCACCTTGACTATCACAAGACGATGGAAGAGTATTTGGCGACCAAAAAGAAATTGTTTGAACAGCTTGATGAAAACAGCACGGCGATCGTGAACGTTGATGATCCGGCGAGTACGGCCATAATCGGCGCAGTGAAAAGCGAAGTGATCACTTATGGGATCGATCAAGCTAAACATGAATTGCGGAGCACCAAACATAATGAATATGATTCAACGCTATCTAATCTAACGATCAAAGAGCGCGAGATGGCCTTGAAAATAAATCAGGTTGAGATCAGGACCCCACTCATCGGCATTCATAACGCTTATAATATTTTGGCTGCTTTTCAGGCGGCATTAACGCTAGGGATCCGCCCGTCAGCCATAAAAGCGGGGATCGAAGGGGTTAAAATCGTTCCTGGACGGCAAGAAGAGATCGAAGCTGGCCAGCCATTTCGGGTGATCGTTGATTTTGCCCATAGTCCCGATAGTTTGCAAAAGTTGCTCGAAGCCTACCGGCCATTTACTAAAGGGAAATTAATTCTAGTTTTTGGTTGTCCTGGTGATCGTGATCGTGAAAAAAGACCGATCATGGGCGAGATCGCCGCCAAATTAGCCGATCAGGTAATCATCACTACCGATGATCCGCATAGTGAAAAGCCAGAAGATATTATCAAAGAAATATTAAAAGGGATTACGCGTTACGCATTACGCGTTACGCATTACATAGCGAGAAAGGAAGCGATCGAGCAGGCGCTAACACTAGCTAAACCTGGCGACATTGTTTTAATCGCCGGACGGGGGCATGAGACGCACCAGGATTTTAATGGCAAAAAAGTTGCGATCGATGATCGGGAAGTGGTGAGAAGGATAATTAAAGAAGTAACGATTTTGGAAACCTGAGAATAAACTTCTCGGTTTCCAAAATAAGCGAGCTCATTAGATAAAAGGAAACCGCGACGTTCAGTCGCAGGTTTAATAAATACTAATTATAATCAAGCGGCAGGTTCAACTTCTTTTTTAAATTAATATTATATTCATCGATCTTCTGCTGGGCGTAATCCGGTTCAACATAATGCCTAGGCGGAGAATTGAAGGCGGAGATAAAGAAGCCGACTGTCGTGGTTAACGCTCCACCGATGATAACTGGCTGGCCAGCGGAAAAAGCCGCGCCTCCGATCATGGCGGCGATACCTAGTCCGATCGAATAGGTCCCGATCGAACTCAAATTTGACCGATTAGCTTCGAGCCCGGCGATCCTGGCTGATTCGGCCTGGTCCCCAACCAGGTTTAAGAATTCAAGGTCGGAGAGCCGCTTGATCTGCCCCTTAAAAACAGCCCATTCGGTCCTTTCTTTGACTTCGGATTTTTGCAGGGCGGAAGTGGAGACATTGCCGTAGGTTTGGGAGTAAGCTTCGAAAGAATAAGTTTGGGTATTAATGTCGGTTGATGAATAACTCCGGTTTTCATTAACGATCCGGGTCCTTGACCTGATCTCTAATTTGTTGCGTTGATAATCGAGCTTATTGATATAATCTTGGTCTTCTGGGGTGATGGCAAAGGTGAAGCTTGAACCGAGCAGTAAAAGAGATAACGAAAAAATCATCTTTTTCATATATAATATTATAACATGAGAAAACGAGTGGAAGTCAATTATATTGGCAGGGTCCATGGGGTGGGGTTTCGCTTTACTGCCGAGCGGGCGGCGATAAAATTTAAGGTTTTTGGCTACGTAAAAAACGTACCAAATGGCAAGGTTAAGATGGTGGCAGAGGGAGAGGAAGAAGTGTTAAAACCGTTTTTAGACGCGATCTATCTAGATATGGGTCACTATGTTGAGAAATTTAATATCCATTGGTTCCCGGCGACTAACGAATTTAAGCGGTTCGAGATCAGGTATTAAATGAACGGGAACACCGAAGCAAGTCCCGGATGAATGATCTTACCGCTTTTGATATTTATCCCAGTTTTAATGGTCTGGTTTTCTTCGCAGGCTTGGTCTAAACCTTTATTGATGATCTCTATTAAATAGGGGAGAACGACGGTCCCCAATGCCTCCGATGTTGTTCGTGCCCCCTGCGACGGGAGATTGGGCGGCGCAAAGAAAAATATATTCGTCCCCGGAATAGCTGGCAGGTCAAACGGATCTAGGAGCGAAGTTTCAAAGACGCCTTCAATGCCGCCGCCTTGGTCGATATCGGCGGGGTAGAGGCAGCCGCCCGGGAGCATGGTTTTTAGCAGGTCGATCGTTACCAGCTTGGCCGGTTTTTTCCCGGCGGTATACATCGACGAGACCAAGAAAAACGCGTCTTTGATCGAACGCCGCAGCGACTCTGGAGTAACGGCCATAACCGCGACCTTGGGGAACCTGATCTCGTGGGATTTAAAATAATTGGCCAGCTCTTTGACCCGTTCGAGGTTATGGTCTAAAAGGGTGACTTCAAGCCCGCGCTCTGAAAATTCTTCGGCTACGGTCTTGCCCAACATCCCGCCGCCTAAGACTACGGCTTTAACGCCGTGCAACCCGGTTTCGGGCATGCCTGAAGTAATGATCTTTTTAGCTAAAAGGGCGTATTCATCAGCGTGGCGGGCGATGACCTTGGCGGCTGCTTCGCTCATTGGCGCCAGACAGGGAAATTTACCGCTATCTTCCATGGTTTCCAACGTGATAAAAGCCGCGTTAGTTTTGGCCGCCGCAGTTGTCCGCTCAAGGCTGGCTGCGAAATGCTGGTAAGAAATAATAATATTATCCTTAAGCTTAGGGAGGTCGATCAGCGTTGTTTCTTTAACCCCAACAATTATATCTTTGGCCAGCGCGGCTTCGTGAGAGCAAATATTAGCGCCGACCGCGGTGTAAGCCGAATCGGGGAAATCGATCTTTTGGCCGGCGTCTTTTTCAATAAAGACTTGCAGCCCAGAGGTTTTAGCCCGGAGTTCCGAGATAAGGGGCGGGGTTAAGATAACCCGGCTTTCAACTTCCCTCCCTTTGGAGTCGATCTTGGCTTCACGTAAGATGGCAATTGATTTAACCATTGAATTTATATTTTAAGATCTCCGGGTCGCTTTCGTCAACCTTTATTATATTGTATGGGAAGAATATCTTGGTTTGCGTTTCTTTGATATTAAGATCATCAAGCCTGACCTCAAGATGGACATCGGCCGGGACGACTTTAAGTTCCCGAGATTTTACTCCCTCCATCGGTTGGGCCCAGTTTTCAATGATGTGGCTGATGATCTCCCGCCGGCCGGAAAACTCTTCGCCAAACTCGGTTAAAATGCCGAGAAGCGGTTTACCTAATCTAGCTTCTTTTAAAAGATTGATACAACCAAGCATTCCCAAATGTTGGGATAAAAGCTTGCCTTCTTCTTTTTCAACCGAACCGATATTAAGGAGGATAAGTCCAGCTTCCCGATAATGGCGGCCAAGGCCGACTTCATATCGGCTGTCGCCGGTAATGCCGATCTTTAAGGTCTCTCCGTCTTTAGTTGGGATCAGTGTGTTGATCACCAGGCCAACCGAAGATTCTTGGTTGGTCCAGCGCTCGGTATGATATGCCGGTTTAATGGAAAGAGAAAACCCGTGTTTTTCCATCAGAGAAACTCCTTCGATCTCATCGATCTCTCCGCCGGGAACGAGGAGCTTAAAACTTATTTCCCGGTTGCCAAAAAGGTCGGTAGCTGAAAGCAGGCCATGAAACTTCAGCAAGACGCCAGACGAACCAAAGATATCGATCACTTTTGATCGTTTCTGTTCATTATGGTCATTATATTTAGCGAGGAGGGAGAGGATCCCTTCGACCGATTCGGTGTGGTCATCATGATCGTGGGTGATGATTATTGCATCGATATCAGCTATACCCAGACCAAGGTCGCGGAAGATGTCAAAGAAATCATAACCCGGGTCGATCGCGATCCCTTTAATTTCGCCTTTAGGATTCTTTAGGGTTAGAAAATACCCGCCGCCTTGTGAGATGCCGCTCGAAAAAAGCGGGCTGGCAGAATTCCATTTATGGATCGTCCGTAAAATATTGGGGCCGATCACGCGGCCTAGGATCCGCGGCGCGTTCAAGTCTTTAATTAGCTTGAGCTGGTTCTTTTTTATCGTTTCCCTGGTGGGGAAGAGAGTGTCATCCATATAGGCCAGGGCTTGGGTGGTCGGACTATTAAAATTTTTTATTTGCAGGTTATATTGGTGGGCAATTTTAAAATCATGATAAGCGTCCTGGAAGCGCCCTTGTAAAAAATGGGCGATGCCGCGAAAATAAGCGGGGATGCTTAGGTCTTTACGTTCCCGCTGGGTGATCTTGAATAGCTCGTCATAAACTTTTTCTGCTTCATAATATAAATTATTATTTATGCAGGCACAGCCGATCAGGTTCCAAGCACTGTTGCCAGTTTGATTTAGTTTCGTTAGAGTGGAGAGGATCGTTCTAAAATGTTTAACCAGCCACTCTTTTTGGCCGCCAGAAGAAAGCCGCTTTAAGGTTTCCCAGGTTTCATGGCGGCCGGGGTCAAGCGGCAGCGGGTTCATTAGAAGCGCCAGGTGCCGCCAACCATTTGGGTACGATTGAAACTTCCGCCTAAGATCGCGTAATCAATGATCAAATTTCCAACGGCAAGTGATAAACCGGCGGTTTTACTCCCGTCCGAAAGTCCAGCCCTGGCCAAAAGTCCCGGCATCAAGACCGCTTCAGCGCCGTAATGCATCGTGGCTTGTTTGCCATTTTGGTTGAAAATATTTTGGGCATCGGCGGCTAAGGTAAGGGAGTAGATCGGTTTGACCGCGATCCCAGTGTTGACGAGCATCTCGTAGCCTCTGGTCTTCTGCCCATTTTGCCAATTAAAATCAGTGGTAAGAACCCCTTTAGTTACTAAGCCGACCGAAATATATTCAACCGGTTTAGCGATGACGCCAACATCGAGATCGGCGCCCATCCCGCGAACATTGGTGCTGATCTTAGTTAGGTCATAAAAATTTAAGCCAGCGCCAACCGCGATCCTTTGCGCGAAGCCAGAAGCGATGGAGACGGTGTACCAATTGGTCTTTTGGTCAATACTTGGAGTTGCGTTATAATCACCAAGCCAGCTAAGGCCAAGAGCGAATTGCGCCTTTGAACCTTCTCTCGCTGGCGACTGTTCCCAATAATGTGGGCGATCATAATCCCGGTGGTACCAGGGAGAACTCCAAGGGACAAGGCCGACACCGACATTAACATTGATATTGGTATTTTTGACGATCGATTTGGCGGTCTCTTTGGTTTTTGTCGCTGTGGCGCTGGCTAGTTTCTTGATAGTATCTTTTAACCCTTGTCTTAAACTGACCGCCTCGCCGGAAGCAGTAACTTGGCCGGTAACCGACTCATCGCGGCTGGGCGCTTCACCTCCGCGGCCCCAATTTTTTTTGACTATCCCCTGGTCGGAAAGATATTGCGCGCTTTCAAGAGCGACCGCTGATGCCAATCCGATCCCTAATATCCATTGGAAAGGGTTCATTTCTGTCTCGTAACAAAACTTCATATTCATGAGATTATCGCCAACCCAGATATTTTTGTTGTTGGCCATGGTTGAGCCGGTCAGCGAAACTTCGGGATTGAGAGCCAGTCCAGCCGGGTTCCAATATGGAGCGTTAGCATCGTCAGCTATGGCGGTAAAAGCGCCGCCCATGCCCATTGGTCTTGTACCCATTAAAGCTTCTGAAGAAGATGATAATAAAATCCAAATTCCAAATAACAAAACACAAACAATACCAAAAGGAGACAAATAAGAAGAACTTAAAATTTGAGATTTGTGATTTTCTGCCTTGTTTGTCATTTGGTGCTTGTTATTTATCATTTTGGTCCCTCCTGTGGAGATTGTAGCAAAGGTCGCTTGTCTTTAGCAAGGGAGGAATGGTAAAATAAACTTGCGGAGGAGAAAATGAAAGAAATAATCGAACGGGCCAAAGCTATATTGTATAAACCAAAAGAGACCTGGTGGATCATTAAAAATGAAACCGGGACGGTCCAAGACCTTTTTGTTAACTACGCGGCGCCATTGGCGCTTATCCCCGCGGTTTCGACTTTGATCGGTTTTGTGGTGATCGGGATCAGGATGCCATCGGGGAGTTTTGCCAGGGCCCCTTTCATGGAATCCTTGACCGGCGGGATATTGGGTTATTTTTTCAATCTCTTGGGATTATTAGCGGCAGCTTGGGTCATCAACTTTTTAGCCCCATACTTTAATTCCAAGCAAGACTTTGGCGCGGCGGTGAAACTGGTGATCTATTCGATGACCCCTGTTTGGTTGGTCGGAATATTTTCGCTTTTGCCCGGCATTGGCGTTTTACAACTCTTTGGTTTTTTTGGGGTTTATTTGCTCTTTCTAGGTTTACCGGCAATGCTTGATACGCCTATAGACAAAATGGCTTGGTTCACGACTTTTATTGTCATCGCCTGGTTTTTGATCTCTCTTCTCTTGACCATCATTGTTGGGGGTGCAGTCTACGGCCCGATGTTCCTGCGGATGATGTCGGTTTAGTAAATAACTTTATTCAACGGATATTCGACCAAACCCTTAGCCCCGGCTTTTTTCAGCTTCGGAATTAGGTCCCTCACCGCTTTTTCGTCAATGATCGTATCAATATCGACCCAGTCGGGATTTGATAATTCCGCGATGGTTGGCGTCTGCAAGGCGGGGAGGAGGCTTAAAATATTCCGCAGGCGGCTTTTAATGACGTTCATCTTTAAGCCAACCTTGGTTTCGGCCTGGAGAGCGCCCTCGAGCATCATAATAAGATTATTTACTTTCTCTTTTTTCCAAGGATCTTCCAGGCAGGCGGAATTGGCGATCACCACTGTATTTGAAGTTAGGACGGTGTCGATGATCTTCAAATGATTAGCCTTGAGCGATGAACCGGTTTCGGTCAATTCAACGATCGCATCGGCGAGTTCTGGGGGCTTGGCTTCGGTCGCGCCCCAGGAAAATTCAACTTGGGCCGTGACTTTCTTTTCTTTCAGCCATTTCTTGGTAACATTGACCAGTTCGGTCGCGATCCGTTTACCTTTTAAGTCTTTTACGGTTTTGATCTTGCTGTTTTCAGGGACAGCCAAGACCCATCTGACTTTACGTAAACCTTGTTTCGCGTAAACTAGATCGGCGATCTTTCTAACCTTGCAACCAGAATCAGTGACCCAATCGATCCCGGTTAATCCGGCATCTAAGACATTATCTTCTACATACCGGGCCATCTCTTGGGCGCGGACCAGGGTGATCTCCATTTCGGGGTCGTCAACCGCCGGGTAATAGGAGCGGCTGGTTGATCGGATCGTCCAACCGGCTTTTTTGAAAAGGTCATAAGTTGATTCCTGTAAGCTTCCTTTAGGTAAACCGAGCTTTAATTTGTTCCCCATCATTTCTTACCTCTCTTTTTTGGTTTTTGACAGGAGGATGTTCTTATTGTTAACGTGGATTATTTTAGGTTTGGTCTTCTTAGCTTTTTTTTCTTCTATCAGCCCATAAGCGATAATAATGACTTTTTCACCGACCCGGCCAAGCCTGGCGGCTGGTCCGCGGAGCGAGATTTCCCCTTTTTCACCAGAAATTACGTAGGTTTCAAAGCGGATGCCATTGTTAAAATTTAAGATCTGGACTTTTTCCCCGGCGAGCAACCCGGCGGCTTTAAGGAGGTCGGGGTCGATCGCGATGCTCCCTTCATAGTTGAGGAGCGTGCTCGTTATCGTCGCCATATGGATCTTAGACTTGAGGATCGTGATTAACATCTGATATAATAATAACTCTTATGGACGAAAAAGTAAACCCCGACCGCAGCGTCGGGGTAAAGCTGACTAAAAATATGATCATTACCGAAGCCCTCAAGCTCAAGCCGGCGATCGCTGGCATTTTGATGGGCAAAGGGATGCATTGCTTAGGTTGCGTGATCGCCCAGGGGGAGACGATTGAACAAGCGGCTGAAGTCCACGGACTAGATGTCGATGAACTCATCAAGGAGTTAAACGACCTCTAATGGCAGAAAGCATTAAAGTTTATTCCACCCCAACTTGCCCATACTGCAAGATGGTCAAACAATTTTTGACCGAAAATAATATTGTGTTTGAAGATATTGATGTTGGCAAAAATTCGGTGATGGCCCAGGAGATGATCAAAAAATCAGGTCAAATGGGTGTTCCCGTCCTCGATATCGATGGCCAGGTCGTTGTCGGTTTTGATCGCGGTAAAATTAAACAACTGCTTAATCTTAACTAACAAACTAACTGACTAACCGACCCACCTCAAACTTCTCTACTAATTTCAACGGATGATAAGATAATTTTGCCGTTCGCAAGCCAGGGATACCAAGGTCTTGCTCCAGGTTCACATATTTAAAACCGCTAAAAGTTTTATTGCATGCCTCCCAAAGCAGGGTTTGCGCTACGCCTGGAGCATCGGGATCGCCATAAGCAAAATGGACAGATGCTGTTTCACTGTTAAGCGGACTTCCCAAAGTAAATCCCAATAATTTATCGCCGGAGAGGAGCGCGCCGCCTATAAATTTTAATTCCGAATAATTCTCAAACGCTTTGGTGATCGCCTTTTTTTGGGCGGTATGGGCTAATTTTGGGAAGAACCGGGATTCGCTTCTGACCGCGAACCATTTTTCGAATAATTTCAAGGCTGGATCAAAATGATCGGGGAGTAATGGGATAAATTTATGATCAGAAAAATGTTTAATGAATCTTTTGATGTGATTCCGCTTGCCGTCATATTTACGGCCTTTAAGCTGCGCCAGCTCGATGGTCGTGAAGAGATAGTCAAACTGGCTGCGCAGAGCATGAACCTTATATTTATCCCCACACCAAAATACTCCACCGCTTGCTGAGAGGTTTTGGTGTGGGGATTTATTGGCTGGTAACTTATTGATAAAGTTCTCATTGACCCTGGACAGCCTAGGTGTATGTTTTAGCAAGATTTCAATCGTCTCTTCCAGTTTATTATTGCCCAGTGGTTCTAAAAAGTAGGGTAACTCATTATCCGGGGAGATCAAAATGCAAAAATTCTTATTTAAACAAGCGATCCGCGGCTTATCAAAATCTTGCCAAATGTAGAGATTGCCAAGATTAAGTTCGCACACGGTTGGGTGGTGGTGGCGCAAGTGCCGGCCGAGCCAGAGGCGATCAGCCAATTCAAGCGGTCTAAAGTTGGGGAATTCAGGCACCATTGTGAAATTTTACCATGGTAACGCACTTGCCAGGGGAACAGGCGGAGCACTCGAGGGTATCTTTTAGAGGGAGAGTTGGGAGGCCGGAGTTGGGAATTTGAAACCCAAATTTTTTGAAGAAGTCGGGGATGATGGTGTAAAGGTAGAGATCTTTTTTCGTTAGCTCAAATAAATGTTTGAGTAACTGGGACGCGATCCCTTTTTTTCTCTCGACCTCAAGCACGCCCAGGGAACTGATGAAGGAGAAATCCGGGAATTCCTCGAGCCTGACAACACCGATAATTTTGCCGTTTTCTTCCGCCACCCAGAAATCATTGAGTGGTTGATCGTGGTAATAAAGATCGAGGGTTTTTAAGAGTTCTAAAATTTGGGGTTTATCTTGAACGGTCGCTTGTCTAATGTCCATGATGACAATTTTACCACCAAGACACCAAGGCACCAAGAGGGGATTGCGAAGAAAGGGCGTATTAGGTAGAATGGCGGTAGTTATGGAAATTAAGGATCTAGTTATTATTGGCGCGGGTCCAGCGGGAATAACCGCCGCGGTCTATGCCGCCAGGAAAAAAATGGATTTTACCGTGATCAGCCGCGATATCGGCGGGCAGGCGGCTTGGGCGGGAGAAGTGGGGAATTTCCCCGGTTACCAGTTCATTCCCGGTATTGAATTGGCGCAAAAATTTCGCGAACACCTTGAAAAATTTAAATTTGACCTCAAAGAAGGAGAAGAGGCCGTTAAAATTGAGAAAAGGGATTCGTTTTTTTGTATTCGGACTTTGAAGGGGGAAGAGATCTTCGCCAAGACAGTGATCATCGCGACCGGGAAAAGACCCCGTTGGTTGAATGTTCCGGGTGAAGCCAAATATATGCGCAAGGGCGTGAATTTTTGCGCCACTTGCGACGGGCCGCTTTTTGCCGGTAAGAATGTGGCGGTCATTGGCGGCGGTAATTCGGCGCTTGACGCGGTCTTGCAAATGATGAAGATCGCCGCCAAAGTTTACTTAATTAATGCGGGCGAACAATTGGGCGGCGACGCGATCATGCAAGAAAAAGTTAAAGCTTCTCCCGTGGTTGAGGTCTTGAATAAGACCAAAACGCTGGAATTTACCGGCGAGCAGTTCTTGAAAGGGATGAAGTTGGAAGTAGCTGGCGCACCCCGGTCGATCGAAGTTGAAGGGGCGTTCGTGGAGATCGGGTTGGTGCCCAACGCGGCCTTTACCGATCTGGTCAAAAAGAATGAACTGGGAGAGATCATCATTAATACCGCGGCGGAGACATCGGAACCAGGGGTTTTTGCCGCCGGCGACGTGACCAACGTCCCGGAAAAACAGATGATCATCGCGGCGGGCGAGGGCGCCAAGGCGACCCTGGCCGCTTTTAAATATCTCTCGACCCATAAGTAAAAAATGAAAAAGAAAATATTATATTTATTCTCTGATACGGGAGGAGGGCACCGCTCGGCCGCGACGGCGATCATGTCGGCGGTCGACCAGTTAGCCAAAGGGGAATATAACCAGGAGATGGTCGATGTCTTTGCGACTTGTTCCAGCTTCCTTAATGTTTTTGCCAAACTTTACGCTCCGGTCATTAAATATTCTCCTAAGCTTTGGGGCCAGCTTTATTATTGGCTGGAAGATGAGAAAAAATTGGAACAGCTTGAATTTATCGCCCGCCCGTTCATTTTAAAAGAGCTGACCCAGCTGATAAAAAAGAGTCGTCCGGCAGTGATCGTTTCTGTCCATCCAATGGTCAACCATTTAACCGTTAAAGCCATTAAAGATAGCGGGTTGAATATCCCGTTCATTGTAGTCATTACCGACCCGTTCACTCTTCCCCGGGCTTGGATAGTGCCTGAAGTTAACCTTTGTATTGTGGCGACGCCGGAAGCGAAGCGCCGAGCGGTCAAATACGGGATGCCGGCTAAAAAGATCAAGGTCATTGGGATGCCGATCGACCCAAAATTCATGCATGCTTCAAGGCGGCAACGGTCCAAAAAGATAAAACCTTTTACTGTCTTGCTCATGGGCGGAGGCGAGGGGGGCGGCGGAATGTATGACATCGTAAAGGGTTTTGCCAATACCGGTTTTGATGGACGAGTGATCGTCGTGGCTGGACGTAATAAGAAATTAGAGGCCAGGTTAAGAGCCGAAGCCGGCCAATTTAATTTCTCCCTGCAAGTCTTTGGTTTTACCAGTCAAGTCCACGCTTTGATGGGTGAATCAGATATCCTTATTACCAAAGCGGGCCCGGGGACGATCGCCGAAGCGATGGCGATGAACTTGCCGATCATTATCACTTCCTGGCTCCCCGGCCAAGAAGAAGGGAACGTGGAGTTCGTCAAGCGGGAAAATGTCGGCCGCGTCAGCCAAGACCCGAAAAAGATCGTTGAATTAGTAACGCAGATGCGCGACCCAAAAGAATTTGCCAGGATCAAGGGAAATATCAAGAGGGTGAGCCGCCCCGGCGCCTCCCTAGAGATCGCCAGTGAAATCTTTCATTATATTTAGCCTAATACTCCTTAATTCGTTATTCGTCATTAGCCATTCGTCATTGGCCGAATCATATCTGCGCGATGTCCCGGAAGGCCATTATGCTTATGATGCTGTTTATGATCTTATCAACCGGGGAGTAATTGGCGGTTACCCCGATGGCACATTTCGCGGCAAAAACCAGATGACCCGCTACGAAATAGCGGCTTTTATCTCTAAACTTTACCAGTCATTGGGCCGGCAAAAGGGGAAGCAGGAGAAGATCGTTTCCGAGCTCCGGACCGAAGCGGCCCAGCTGCAAGTTGGCGGGCCGATGACCGCGGGTAATTTGGAAATGCGCTGGAGAAGGGGTGATGCAGGGGTGGTGGCGGATTACAGAGTAAAAGCCAGTTATTTTAATGATTTTCCCGGCGACTCGAGTTTGAAGATCGGTTTAGACACGATGGATTCCGGTTTTAACGGGACAGCGCGCGATCTAACCAGGGAGATGCTGGAGCTGGAAGGAAAAACCAAGATCGGCAACACCGTCATAAAAGTTACCGCCGGCCCGGGCGATCTCCTCCACACCGATAACGTATTTTTCCCGGCGGAAAATAAAATGTTTTACCGGCGGCCAAGGCGGACAATTGGTTTTAATTCCAATTTAGGGATGACTGACCTGGCGGTTGAATATTTGGCCCGCTCCAACACGCCTTCGGGCTTGGTCCAGGTCGCTGAACTTAGCGGCAAACTGGTCGGGCACTATGCGCCGGTGAAGTTAACTTTAAATCCACGGATATTCACCAATAATAGCGGCGATCGCGATATCCGCCTTGATCTTGCCGCTGAATATAATGAACTTGCCAGCTTAACTTTAGGGATCGCCAAAACAACCGCTTATCCTAGCGGCCTTTATGTTAGGGGCGATGTTGCTTTAGGCGACAGCGTTCATTTATTGGTCCAGAAAGTCGGCTCGCAGTACCGCGAAGATTTTACTTATCCTTTGTTTGATATTTTTGACCGCGATGTTCCTGATGGGTCGACCAGTATAGGACTTGAAGCCAAGGAAAATTTTATGGATAGCTGGTATATTAGGGCAAAGGGGGATGTAACGAATCCCGGCAATGTTTTAACTACCGAGTTCCATTTAGGTAAAAACATTAACGAAAATATTTGGCTGGAAGCGATGACGCAGGGATATCAATCCAGCCTGGCTTATGGCCTTGCGGCGGGGATAGCGTTTTGATATAACGCTTGACAAATAAATCATGTGGGTCTATATTACTGAGATATTTCGAAAATTAGGATAAAAAGGAGGAATTTCAATGTTGTCAAAGATTCGTTCGTTGGCGCTCTATTTGATCCCGTTGTTCTTCGGATTATCGGCTCTTGTTAGCATCGCCTGGTTCCTTTCTGCTAGTAGTTGTGAAGCAGATGATGGATTTTATAGTAGATACAGATATCATTTAAGTGATCGTGTAGAAGACGGTACAAGGTATGGACCGGATGTGATGGCGATCAGATCAGTCAGTTCACAAGGAAGAAACCATCTTTATGTGCTTGATAAGCGTAGACTAGTTGTGAGTGGTGATACTACGATAAGACAACGCGTTTTTAAATTAGATTTTGCTAATACGCCTCCGACGCAAAGTGAGGAGCTAAAAAACACCTTGCGCTACCCACGCTTTGGACCTTATTTTAATGACCCACAAGATTTTGTTGTTGCGGATGGATCGGTCTATGTGGTCAACAAGGATCCAATTGGAAGCAGTTCTATAATAGATTTGTATGGAAGTCAGACTAGGACCAGAGCTTATAAGGTTAACGCAAACGAATTCCCATCTGGTGGACTCGAAGGAGCTTTTTATAAATATACTCCTGATACAGAAAGTGAATGGGAGCCGTTTAACCCTAAAAAAATCGCGCAACGTGGGGCATCTATTTACGTATATGATGGTGGGCGTGATAATATTGAGCCTTCTATTTTTGTTTTCAAGAAACATCCGGAGGATTATCATTTCTATCAGCGCGAAGCAAATTCTAATCTTGTATATAAGTATGGGAATACCGGAGACAATAAACTTAGTAGTTATGCTAGGGGATTAGCTGTTGATTCGATGAATTTATATGCTCTTGATGGCTCTGCTGTAAAAATCTTTAAGATTCAAAGTGCTTCTTACGGTGATACTTTAGTTTATTTAGGAAATATGCTGGATCGCTATGATGATCCGTATATGGATATTACTCAAGCCGCTGGCTTCAACATTGGGACTTGCAAAGATATTAGCGTTGACAATGCTGGGAATATCTATCTTTGCGACGACGTTAATGTTTTCAAGGTTAATGCAGGCAGGCAAGTGAAAAAGATCTATAAGGCTAGCAGTGGCACGAGTTATACAAAAATAACAGTTACTGAAGATGGACAATTTGTTTATGTGTACGATGCGAACAATAGAGATATTCATCAACTAAAAAGACCAGAAACTACTGCTCAACCTGCCCCCCCACCGCCGGCGGAGCCAAAAGTGCCAAAAGCCTCTGACGCTAGTACTAGCAAACGAATAGTGATCAATTTTGCGCCAACAAATTGCGATACCAGCAAGAATTATACTGGGCGGCTAAGCGCGATCGGCGGAACCGGTAATTTTGTTTGGGCCATTGAAAATAGCAAGGAGCTTTTAGCTCTTCAGAAAAACGGCTTTAGGTTTGACGGTGGAGCGGGGACTATTACACGTAAAGCCGGCAACGAAAAGAACGAGCGCCTAACCTTTACGGTAAAGGTTACGGACCGAATTAATAGAAAAATATCAGCCAGTCGAAGTATCTCTATAAATATGACAAGCAGGCCCAGGCCCACACTTCAACCCAAGTATCGAAGGTAAGAATAGATCTTTACTCGCCTTCCCTGAACTGCCCCGGTCAATCCGGGGCAGTTTTGTTGTAATAACACGGAAATTGACATTTTATATGGTAAGGAATACAATTATCAAATAGCATGAAAAAGAAGATACTATTTACGTTATTTGCCATATTTATCTTGGCCAGTGCCGCCTCCGCCCAGGATGAAGCAAAGGGTTTTAAATTCGAAGATATACCAGACAACCATTGGGCCGCCTCGGCGGTGTATGACCTGATAAAAATGGGAGTGACTAAAGGTTACCCCGATGGGACCTTCCGCGGCGACAAACCGATCAACCGTTATGAAACGGCGATCTTCCTTTCTAAATTAGCGAAAGTGATCGAAGAGGGGAATGCCAATGATCCCGGCCTTAAACAATTAAGAGACCAGCTTAACGCGCTAAAAAATAAGGATAAGAACAATTTTAAGATTTCCGGCAGTTTTGACGGCGATTGGAAAATGGCTGATTTTTTGGGTGCGGGAAGCCATGAAGTAGTGGCCGGCTATCGCTTGCTCGTTACCGCCAACAAAGAAGTGGCCGAAGACGCCAACCTAATAATAAATATAGACACCATGGATTATGGTTACTACGACGATGGTTCTGCCTTGCAGCCTGGCCGGGGGCAACTGGCGACCGAACTTTTTGATGTTGAAACCAATTTTAAGATTGAAAATGTGGACTTAAAATTAACTTATGGCCCGGGGCCAAAACAACATTCTGCTGATCCGACCGGTGTTTTACCAAGTGAAGTCGGGCGGACATATATGCGGCCAGCGACTGGGATCTGGGCTAATACAAGTTTACTTGGCCTTGATGTCCAGGGAGGTTTCCGTTCGCTTAAAGGGGCCTTTGATCCTTCCGGCAAAGTTACGACCGGCTGGATAACCGGAGTGGTCAGTAAAGATTTTAACCGCTTTAAAGTCGATCTAACTTGCGATTATATCTCTCAAGGGTTCTTTTCGACTAGTGACCGGAACATTAAAGCTAAAATTGATATCTTGGCCAGTCTGACCGATAAGATCCAGGTGGGGGCATCGGCCGGATTGGGACGAAACCCAAAAGATATGATGGCCGGAGCCAAGCTTTCTCTTAACGACCTTTGGGATACTGGGACAGTCGTAACTGTTAATGCCTCGAAAATTGGAGCGGAATATATTAATACTGCCTTTGCCGGCGAACAATATTATCTGGCTGGGCTTGACCGGTTTGACCGGCCGTATGAGAATTCGACCGTTAATATCGGTGGTGAACTAGTGCAGAACGTTTCCGACAAAACAAAGATAATCGGCCGGGGAGATGTCAGATTAACCAGCGATTATAAATACCAGGGACAAAAAGCCCGTTTGACCGCCGAAGGCGGCCTTACATATAATATAGCTCCCGATGTTAACTTTGACGCCGCTTACCGCGTCCACCAGGATAAAGGGACCGGCGATATCTCTGATCTCGCGGCGGTCGGCTTAATTTACCGCTTTTGATCATCGGTAAGAAGATCCTCCGTTTTAAAACACTTGATTCAACCAATGACGAGGCCCGTCGGCAAATAAGCGCAGGCGCAGGAGAAGGCATAGGCATAGTAACTGAAAGCCAGACGAAGGGGCGGGGAAAACCAGGCAGCTCCTGGCAATCACCCAAAGGCAATCTTTATTTTTCCGCGGTCGTTAAACCGTACAAAAACCCGAAAGATCTTTCGCCTATTACATTAATAGGGGCGTTGGCGGCTAGGACCTTGATCATTAAACTTTCTAAACTGCCGGTGGTGATCAAGTGGCCGAACGATCTTTTAGTCCACGGCAAAAAGATCGCCGGGATCTTGACCGAACGGCTCCCCTCCGGCCATATTATTATTGGCATTGGGATCAATATAAATGTGGTCCCGGACAAAATGAAAGGAACGGCCACTTCCCTTAAAGCCGAAAAGAAAAAGAACTTTGACCTGAAGAAAGGCGAAAAAATATTAATAGACGAGCTTAACAGGGAGTATCTCCATTTGCTTCTCCCCGGAAAGTTTGCTAACATTTAATCATGGCAGTGAGAGGGATCAGAGGGGCGACGACAGTCGCTAAAAATGATAAGGCAGAGATCATCAGCGCGACCCGCGAACTGCTGCAGAAAATAGTAGCCGATAACGTGCTAAAAATAGAGGATATCGCTTCGATCTTATTTTCTTCAACGGACGGTCTTAACGCGGAATTTCCAGCAGTAGCGGCCAGGGAGCTGGGGTGGAGTGACACCGCCTTGCTTTGCATGAAGGAAATAAATGTACCAGGAAGTTTGCCTAACTGTATTAGGATTTTACTCCACGTTAACAGCGACCAACCCCAAAAAGAGATCAAAAACGTTTACCTGCGCGAAGCGGTTAATTTGAGGAGGTAGGCTACGTGATAGTGATAATGAAGCCCGACGCGACCGAAGAGCAGATCGACCATGTGGTCGGTAAATTAAAAAAATTAGGCTTTGGCGTCCATTTGTCCAAAGGGACGGAGCGGACAGTGATCGGCGCGATCGGTGATAAATCCTCATTGCAGATCGAAACGCTCCAAATGCTTCCCGGCGTTTCCGATATTGTCCCGATCCGCAAACCGTACAAATTAGTCAGCCGCGAGTTCCGCGTTGAAGATACTGTGGTCGATATCGGCAATAATGTTTTGATCGGCGATAAACAACCGATCGCGGTGATCGCCGGCCCGTGTTCCGTTGAAGGGCGGGAGCTACTGCTCGAAGCGGCGGCGATCGTAAAAAAAGCGGGCGGCGTGGCCCTGCGCGGTGGCGCTTTTAAACCGCGAACCTCGCCCTATAGTTTTCAAGGGATGGGGGAAGAGGGCTTGAAAATATTGGCCGAAGCCAGGAAGAAAACAGGCTTACCGATCGTCACCGAAGCGCTCGATACTCGCGATGTTGAATTGGTGGCCAAATACGCGGATGTGGTCCAAGTTGGCGCCCGCAATATGCAGAATTTTAATCTTTTGCGCGAAGTCGGCAAGGCCAATAAACCGGTCCTCCTTAAACGTGGGGCTGGTTCGACGATCGAAGAACTTTTAATGTCGGCCGAATATGTGATGTCGGAAGGGAACCGGAATGTCATTTTATGCGAACGGGGGATCAGGACGCTGGAAACTTACACTCGCAATACTTTAGATCTATCAGCGGTCCCAGTGATCAAAAAATTAAGCCATCTGCCCGTAGTCGTTGATCCAAGCCACGGAACAGGGAAGTGGGACCTGGTCCCTTCGATGGCAAAAGCAGCGGTGGCGGCCGGCGCCGACGGTTTAATTATTGAGATCCACCAAAAACCGGATGAAGCCTTTTCAGATGGCGCGCAGTCACTAAAACCCGACACCTTTGCCACGCTAATGGATGAGTTAAAAGTTATAGCTTCCGCAGTTGGGCGTCGATTGTAATCAGCAGTCTATCCAAACCTTCTTTATTAAGCGCCGAAATTGAGACCGCGGGTTTATATTTTTTTAGCAGTGCGGCTGGGAGCTTCTTTTCTAATTTATCCGCTTTATTAAAGACCGTAATTATCGGTTTGGTAATGCTTTGCAACTCTTCTAAAACCCCGTAAACCGCGCTCATTTGTCCTTCAAGATCAGGGTTCGCGGCGTCAACAACGTGGACCAGCAGGTCGGCTTTGGTCACTTCCTCGAGCGTGGCGTGGAACGAAGCGATGAGCGAGTGGGGGAGCTTTTCGATAAAACCGACGGTGTCAGTTAAGATAATGGTTTGGCCGGACGGCAAATAAAGCCTTCTGGTGGTTGGGTCAAGAGTGGCAAATAACTTATCTTGGGTTAAAACTCCGGCTTTAGTGAGAGAATTTAATAATGTTGATTTGCCGGCGTTAGTGTAACCGACGATGACAGCCGATCTTATCCTGGTTTCTTGCCGGCGCTCCCTTTTTAGCTCTCTTTCTTGGCGGACTTTTTCCAATTGTTTCTTTAACTCGGCAATTTTAGACCGGAGCTCCCGCCGATCGTATTCCAGTTTTGTTTCCCCGGGACCCCTGGTGGCAATGCCGCCGCCGAGGCGCGACATGGCAGCGCCATGGCCGGTGAGCCGGGTCATTAAAAATTCTGATTGGGCGAGATCGACCTGGAGTTTGCCTTCGCGGGTCCTGGCGTGCTGGGCAAAAATATCTAAAATTAATTCGGTCCGGTCGATCACTTTAACATTTAAAACCTTTTCGATATTTCGTTCCTGCGAAGCTTTAAGCTGATGGTCAAAAATAACAAGGGTCGCCCCAGTTAAATTAACCTGGACGACCAGTTCATCCATTTTCCCTGTGCCGATGAAAAACTTAGGATCGGGCGAGGGGCGTTTTTGGATAAGGGTGCCGACAACCTGGGCGCCGGCGGTTTCGGCCAAGCGGGCCAGTTCCGGCAAGTTCAGTTTTTCTCCGGGGAATTCAACGCCGACCAAAAGAGCTTTTTCGATCTCATCAAGTGGATTTTGCATAGTCTCTATATTAACTTATCTTCCGGGGAGAAGCAATTAAGGCGAGTTTGACTCGGTGTTGGCCAAGAAGGTATAATGCAGGCAAATGTTAGAGCAAGCAGTAATAACGATACAACTACTTGATTATTTTAGTTCAATCATTTTTTTCTATTTACTTATTTATGTTTGGCAAAAAAATTCTTTTTCTTCCTTAAACCGCGCTTGCGCGTGGCTGGTCGCCAGCTTTTTCATCTGGAGTTTTTCCTTGATCTTTATCCATAATCCATTTATCACCAAGGGTTTAGCCATCTTATTTTATGATCTAGGTTGTCTTGGCTGGGCGAGTTTTCCTGTCTTAGCACTTAATTTTGTCCTGATCTTAAGCGGCAGAAAAAAAATCGGTGCTTGGCGGGTGTTGTTTTTTCTGTTGCCGCTATTTTTCATCGGTTTGCAGTGGTTTGGTTATCTAGCGGCCGATTACCCCCGCCAAGCTTGGGGTTGGGGATATCACTGGAGCCCCACCTTTTGGGCCATTGCTTATTACCTTTACGTTTTACTTTTTTTAACCTCGACCTTTGCCTTGCTTTTCCGCATTTGGCTAAAAGGGGAAGATGAATTTGTCCGCGGCCAAGGCTTGATCATGCTTTTGACCGGTTTGCCATCGCTGGCTTTAGCTTTTTTGGTTGATGTCATCTTGCCGAAGTTTGATGGTTTTCTGTTTCCCAATATTGCCCCGGTTTTTGTTTTGATCTTTGCCGGCGGCATGATCCATGCCATTACCCGTTTTAAAATGATCGCGTCAGAAGAAGAAATAATGGCCAAGGCAGAAAAAGAATGGGCCGACACTTTTGATGCCATGCCAGATGGGGTTTCGATCCATAACCTTAACCACAGGATAGTCAATGTCAATAAAGCAATGTGCCGGCTCCTGGGCAAGAAACGGGACGAACTGATCGGCCAGAAGTGTTTTAAGATTTTCCACGATGTTAACCAACCGATCTCCGGTTGTCCAATGGAAAAGACCATGACTTCAAATAAGATGGAATATGCCGAACTCTTTGAACCGAGCTTAAAACGCTGGCTTTCGGTGTCTACTTCCCCGCTGTTCGATGAAAAAAAACAGCTTATCCAGATCATCCATGTGGTCCGTGATATCACGGAAATAAAAAGCAAGAACCTAGAACTTGAAGAACTGAACAAGATCAAAACTGATTTTGTGGCGACGGTCTCGCACGAACTGCGGACTCCGCTCACGATCATTAAAGAAGGCGTTTCTTTGGTTTTAGACGGGTTTTATGGGGAAGTTAATGACCGGCAAAAGAATTTTCTTGAAGCGGCCAAAAATAATGTTGACCGCCTAGACAGGTTGATCGGAGACTTGCTTGATTTTTCGCGGATCGAGTCGGGGAAAATCCAGTTTAATCTTGTCCCAACCGATCTTCGCGCGATCGCGGAAAAAGTAGCCAATCATTTAAAGATCAAAGCGGCAGAAAAAAATCTTTTTCTTAAATTTGAAGGTTTGGGGGACAAGGCGCAAATGGTCATGGCTGACCCGGATAAGGTTGAACAACTATTCGTCAATCTTATCAATAATAGTATAAAATACTCCGATAAAGGCGGCATTACGGTCTCTATTTCCGACCAGGGGGAATTAATACAAACCTGCGTGGCCGATACCGGTATTGGGATAGCTAAAGAGAACATTCCAAAGTTGTTCGATAAATTTATGCAATTTAATCGGAATACTTCCCCCGGGGCGCAAGGGACCGGGCTTGGGCTCTCGATCTGCTGGGGTTTGGTCGAAGGGATGAATGGAAAAATTTGGGCGGAATCGGTTTTGGATGAAGGGTCAAAATTTTATTTTACTTTGCGAAAAGTTGGTTAAGTAAAGAAAGGGTGGAGCATGGAAAAGAAAGGCAGTATCTTGGTGGTTGATGACGAAGAAACAGTGCGCACGTTCCTGGCTGAAGAGCTTAAAAGCCTGAAATATGAGGTAGATAAGGCGGAAACGGCGATGCAGGCGTTAAAGCTAATGGCAAGTAAAAGGTACGACATCTCTTTTATTGACATCAAGATGCCGGAAATGAGCGGCCTGCAATTACTTGATAAGATCAAAGAGCTAAAGATCGAAACGATCCCGGTCATTATTACCGCGTTCAAATCACCGGAAACAGCGATCGCCGCGATCGAAAAAGGCGCCTACGATTACGTCAATAAGCCGATCTTGCTGGAAGACGTGGAGATCCTTATTGCCCGGGCCCTGAAACGGCATGAGATCGAATTGAAACGCCGCCAAGCTTTCCAGAGAAATGAAGAACAATTTTCAAAATTTAACGGCGAAGCTAGTGCTTTGCTTGACGAGATTAAATCATTAAAAGAAGAAGTTAACCAGCTGTTGGCCCAGCAAGGCAAGCCGAAAAAATACTAAGCTTTGGCCGCGGCAAGCAGCTCTTTGACCTTGGCTAGGATAAGCTGGTTGTCAAAGGGCTTGGTAAAGAAAGCGTTCGCCCCAACCTCTAGGCCCATTTTTTTATCCTCGTCTTGGAGCCTGGCGGTCAGCATGATGATCGGGATGTGGCTGTAATTAGCATCGAACTTGAGCAGGCGGCAGATCTGGTAGCCGTCCATTTTAGGGAGCATCAGGTCGAGAATGATCAAGTCAGGCTTTTCTTCGTGGGCTTTTTTTAGTCCGGCTTCACCGTCAGCGGCGGTGATCACCTCGTAGCCGGAAGCCTCGAGGCGAGCCTTGGTCAAAACAACCAATTCAGGTTCATCATCAACCACTAAGATTTTCTTTGCCATAGTGTTGATATTATCATACAAATTTGCAATAAAATCAAATCTTGCTATGATTTCTTCAAGCTGATATAATTTTGGCCACATGGGAAATAAGGATTATAAGTTCCAAATTAAACCAGCTTTTTGGCTTTTGGCGGTTTCCCTTTTGGTTATTAGCGTCGTCACTGGGTTTGCGAGCGGTGTTGCCAGCGGCATAATAGAAAGGTCTTATGGTAGTCACTTAGCTGTCGCCACAATTATTTTTGCCTCACCAGCTAAAGCCAGGCTGATGATCACAGTAATAGAAGCTTCGGCTGTGCTAGTGCCGATCGTACTGCTTTGGTTGGCAGGGCTTATCGTGTTATTCTTTATTATTGCTTTGATCGTCGTGGTTGTTTTTCTGATCGGGGCGGTCAAGAGCGCGGAAGAATCTATCAAGCAAGCTAAACTGGCAATCGAAAACTTGAATAAACTGGAGCGCTTGACTTGCCGGGGGAATAAGGGCTAAAATTGCGTTGAATGACTGACAGTAAACACCAAACAATTCCCGAAGTTGACCTTTCCGGATATACAGTTGACCCAGAAGTTATAAAACTTATTCCCGCCTCGCTGGCCGAACGGTACGATATGCTCCCCCTTTTTAAAGTTGGCAACACTTTGACTGTGTCCATGGCCGATCCCAGGAATATTGTAGCGATCGACCAGGCCAGGATCTCTTCTAAAATGGATATCTCGATCGTTAAAAGCCAAGCGGAGCAGATCCGCGCGGCGATCACCGAATATTATGGGATCGCCGGGCTGATCGAAGAGATCGTCCGCAAATATCCCCACCCGGAACAGGCCAGAAAATTAGCGCTGGGCGTGGCGGAAGAAGCGCCGATCGTCCGGATAGTTAACGCGATACTGGCGCAAGCGGTGAAAGAGCGGGCTTCCGATGTCCACATTGAGCCGGAAGAAAAAGACCTGCGCATCCGCAACCGGATCGATGGGGTCTTGCATGAAGAAGCGACCATGCCTCCATTTATGCTGGCGCCGATCGTTTCCCGCGTCAAAGTTTTAGCGGCGATGGATATTGCCGAGTCGCGCGTGCCGCAAGACGGCCGCTTTGAGACGCAGATCGCAGATAAAAAGATCGATCTGCGGGTCTCGACTTTCCCTTCGGCCTACGGTGAGAAAGTCGTGATGCGCATCCTTGATAAATCGAGCATGACATATGCCCTGGAAAAGATCGGCTTTGCCGGTGAACATCTTGAAAAATTCCGCAAGATCATCCACAGGCCGCACGGGGTAGTTTTGGTGACCGGCCCGACCGGGTCGGGGAAAACGACTACGTTATATGCTGTTTTGTCGGAGCTCAACAGCAAAGAGCTGAACATCATGACGGTTGAAGACCCGATCGAATATGAATTGCCGGGCCTCACCCAATCGCAGGTCAACGTTAAAGCGGGCCTCACTTTTGCTTCGGCGCTCCGCTCGATCTTGCGCCAAGACCCGGATGTGATCTTGATCGGCGAGGTCAGGGACGGCGAAACGGCGGGGATCGCCGTGCAGTCGGCTTTGACCGGCCACCTGGTCTTTTCAACTCTCCATACTAATGATGCCTCGGGCGCGGTCGCCAGGTTGCAAGACATGGGGGTTGAACCGTACCTGATCTCTTCTTCGCTGGAAGGGGTTTTGGCCCAGCGGTTAGTCCGCCGGATCTGCACAAAATGTGAGACCGAGATCGCGGTCCCGGCCGCGTTCACCGGCAAGCTGGGAAAAATAAAAACGATAAAAAAAGGGAAAGGGTGTAAAAGCTGTCGCGGCACCGGTTATAAAGGCCGGGTTGGCTTATTTGAACTATTGGTCATTGATGAGACGATCAAAAAAATGATCGCCGAAAAAACCTCGGCCGACGAGATCAGGAAATACGCCGTCACCCAAGGGATGAGGTCTTTGTTTGAAGATGGGCTGGATAAAGTTAAAAGCGGCGAGACCACGCTGGATGAGGTCTTAAGGGTAACAGAGCTTGAGTAGGTTTATATACAAAGCCAGAAAAGAGACGGGTGAGCTGATCGACGGCGAGATCGA
>JBDRLW010000028.1:0-4208 GCA_043812655.1 bacterium
TCGGCGTCCTTGGCGGCCACAACCGGGTCGTTTAGGATCGTTATTTCTACCCCAGCTGCCTTGGCGTCTTGCATCGCCAGTTCAGCGATCTTTTCATCCGGCTCATACCCCACTGGCGTCGCCACAGTTAAATTTATTCCAACTTTTACTGCGGCAAACATCAGCGAATGACAAACATTATTCCCATCGCCAATATAAGCGATCTTCAATCCCTGCTCATCCATTCTCTTCCCTGCCACTCCCTTCTTTTCCTTGATAGTGAAGACATCAGCCAACGCCTGGCAAGGGTGTAGCAGGTCAGACAAAGCATTAATAACTGGCACAGTGGCATACTTAGCCATATCGGTCACTTTTTCGTGCTCAAATGTCCGCAGTAGGATCGCATCGGCAAAGCGTGACAGCGTCCTGGCGACATCGGGGATCGATTCGCGGGTTCCCAAGCCAATCGCCTCTTGGTCGAGATTGATCGCCAGGCCGCCCAACTGCCACATCCCGATCTCAAAGGAAACGCGGGTGCGGATAGAGGGTTTTTCGAAGATCATCGCCATCGATTTGGCCCAGAGATATTCGTGTTTTACTTGGTGTTTCTGCTTCTCTTTGAGGTCGGCCGCTAGCGTCAAGATCTCTTCTACTTCAGGAGCTGTCAGGTCGTGGATCGAGATGAAGTCTTTCATGCCTAAAATATATCATAAAAAGAGCCGAAATCAAAGGGGTTTTTAAGGCCAAAACATGCAAGTCGGAACCCTTTAAAACCGATATATATAGTAGAGAGACCCAGGGCTTAAAAGCCTAAAATGGAGGTTCAAAAAATGGGCGGAGTAAGAAACGTAACAGATCCCGGTCTAACTATATCTACAATCAGTAATACCAGTAATACAAAGACGCTAACGTTTAACCCTGATATTCTAGTTAATCCTTTCGAAGTCACAAGCCAAATTAGCGTCTTTGTTAATAATAATCCAAAGGGAAGAGTCATCCTTATCCAACAAAATGGAGAAAAAACAAGCCGCATAGTTATTTCTCCGAAAGACACTCCTAAACTATTACTATGGCTTGAGGCCGATAATGGATTTTGTAAAAACTCGGTAGCTCTTACATCCCAAACTTTTACTGCTGAAACTTTCAGGGAAAGTTTTGATTCTTTTAAACCTCAATACAACTCACCAAAACAAAAGACATATGCATTAAAACCTGAAGCAACAAGAGCGGGAACGGGAAGAATAAAGCCACCTTTGCCCCCAGGACTTGAAGCCGCTAGACAAACATTTGATCATCCCGAGCTAAACAACTTATTTGATGGCTTCTTTCCTGCCGAGCCTAAACCAGCACCCCAAGTAAAGACCGTTCAAATTGAGGCCGTAATGACAAGCTATGAACCTTTTCAATTTATCGACCCAGAATCTGACATTCCGGCAAAAATCGGTAAAATAATTCCTGGCCCGAATGGCTCAAAATCATTATCATTTTCTACCCAAACAGAAGTCATCGATACCCAAGCGATCGAGCTATTTAGGACGGCTACAAACAATAAGGGAAGTATTATTTTGGATTTACCTAACGGAGAAGTTGTTAAAATTAAGCCAGCTGAAGTTAAAGCATTCTTGCAGTGGTCTGATTCGTTCGCTTCTTCAGGCCAAAAAAACGGCTTCCGCTTGATTCTTGGCAAAGTAGAAACTTCAGAGCTAAATAAGTTTGGCAATCAAATACCGCGCTCTGAAATTGAACAAGTGACCAACAAAGGGGCCCGTCTTCCCCAACCATCTGGATCGAAACCAGATCCAGTAAAATCTCCAATTAGTGAGACAACAAAGGTGGACAGGCCTATGCCAGGTATCGATCAAACAAAGGGTTATGAAAGGCCCGCTCCCACAAAACTAACAAGCTCCGTAGTTAATACTTTGAGTGGCGCTGTTATTGGCGGAGTATATACTGCTGGTTTAACATACGCCCAGAATCCAGAAATTTTAAATACGCCAGAGGGGCGAACAGAACTTGGTAGAACCACGGCCAGTGGCGTTGTCGCTGGCGCCGGCGGGGGATTAGCTTATGCTCCAGTTGAGAAAGTCCTTACAAACTCAGGCCTTGCCGGCCGTATGGCTGATTACGCCTCAAGTAAGCTTCCTATCTTCCTTGGCCGTTTAGCTACTTCTGGCACAGCTGGCGCGGCCGGAGCAGGCGGTGTTGTTGGCGGGGTTGCTAGCGCGGCTGTTACCGCTTATCAACATCGCAACGATGGTTTAAATATTTACACTTCAGCTGACGTCGCTCGCAGTCTTGCCGTTGGAGTCGTTAGTGGCGCCGCTGGCGCCCTTGCCGGTACAGGGGCAACAATAGTAGCCGGCCCGGCAGGTGGAATTGGGGCTGGTCTCGTGGTTGGCAGTGCAACAGGTTATGGAGTAACGGCTTTCGGGGATTGGCTTGGTGAAACAGCGGCGGAAGTTATATATAGCAAAGAATTAAGCGAAAATAATTAATCTATTTTACTAAATTGCCCCGCGCTATTTTCAGCAGATCAGATAAATGTGGTTGCGCTTCTATCTGGATCGCTCGCAAAAAGCATTTTTCCGCTTCATAATACCGTTCTTGGTCCAAATATACCTGGCCCAATAAATCCCAAACATAGACATATCCGACACTCCTTATTTTTAATAATATCGCTTCCGCTTCCGCCAACTCCCCAGTTTGTTTTAAAATCCAGGCCATTTTATAATCAGACATTGGCGAATCCGGCTGGATTTCTTTGGCCAGCTTACAGGCTGTCAAAGCCCCTTCCGTATCACTTAATTCTAACATCCGTCTAACCCCGTCTTCTCTTAAAATCATTGGAATTATACCAAGATGGTTAAGCATCTGAAGCTGCCCTGTTTCCGCCGCTAAAACCCTTGATTCATTACCATCCAAAGCCAGCAGTTGACCTTCGGCTGTCTGGACGACCGGAAAAAGGTGCGGCTCTTTTCCCGGAGCCCATGGCTCGTAAGCCAGCACAATAGGAATTTCCAGCCTCAAGAAAAAGAGCAAGCACATGACTGCTGTCTCCCGGCATATTCCTCTCAGCTCCGGCGATTCTTTTCTTAAATACCCTCTTAAGGTATTCAGTAGATGATTATCCCGATCGGCCACAATTACTGCCCGCCGAACAAATCTAACATATAATTCCCCCACGCGCCCAAAAGAATTTTTCTCGCCGTCCGGCAAGCGTTTTTTAAAAGCGCTCACTTGATCTTCAAAGCTTATTAAGATTTCCTTGACCTCCTGAACATCAAACTTTCTTACTCCTGCGGCATAAAGAATGCCATAAAAAGCGGCAACAAAGGTGCCATAACCCTCCTCGATCTTTAATAAAATATCAGCTAAATTGTCAGCACTATTGATTTTTGGTGAAGCATATTTTTGATATTCTAGTATCTTATTAAACCGTTCAGCCATTACGGGATAAAAAAATTGGCCTGGACTGCAACGGGCACTTGTTATATCCATTCTTCTATGCCAAGCATTGTCCCGTTTTATTGTTTGAGCCGTAGATCCTGCTTTTTGAGAAGGTGGGAGCCCGTTACGTACATTTAATGTTTTTAAGATCATAATAAATTCCTATTATCAATGTCCCCTGCTAAAGATTGATATTCTGTATTCTCTGGTTTTAATTCAAGCGCTTTTTCGATCGTTCTTCTTGCCATGGAAAGATCGTTTTCCCTTAAATATATATTACTTAAAAGAAACCACACTTCATGGGTCCGCTCTTTTATATCAATTGCCAGCAACACTTCTTTTGCTGCTTGTAGGCGGGAAGCTTCCAGAAGTATTTTTGCTTCCCTCGTTTTCATCCATAAAGTCGAAGTTTTCCCCTGGCAGGTCTCTTTTGCCAAGTCACAATATGTAAACGCTGAAACAAAATCCCCTTCGCGAGCAAAAACGCCAGCCCTTCCCATCAAGATTTCCGGCAACAGCCCCACATAATTAATGATTTCTTCGCCTTCTTTTAAACCACTTAAAATAACAGGTTCAGAGCAATCGCTCCCCGTACTTTCCAATTTTATGATCCTGCCATTCTTGTCGATGACAATGGGATAAATATGGGCTGGGATTTCCACGCGGACCCGGCGATTGGGCAGAGGAAAATATTTTTTTTCGCCGCCGTTATTAGAGCAATAACCACTTTTCTCTATATATTGAACGGCAGATGGAGTAACAATAAAGGCCGATGGAAGACC
>JBDRLW010000029.1:0-60222 GCA_043812655.1 bacterium
ATCGCCTCGATCGTCTCGGCCGGCACTTCATAACTTTCATAATACATCTTGTGGTCTTCAATATTCTCAGCATAAACCGGTTTGAAGGTCGCCAGGCCAGTGTGGAGCGTTACATAAGCAATATTTACGCCCTTAGCGTTGATCTTGGCAATTAATTCAGGTGTAAAATGTAACCCCGCCGTCGGCGCCGCCGAGGCCCCTTCTTTTTCGGCGTAGACGGTTTGGTAGCGATTGGTCAATGACGAATTACGAATGACGAATGACGAATGAATGTATGGCGGCAACGGGATTTGCCCTTTACTATTTATATATCCATCCAAGTCGCCGGTAAACGCAATGATCTGCTCCCCTGTCCCCGTCTTTTCCAAAACCTCCCCAACAACTTCTCCCTCGCCAAAAATAATCTTTGAGCCAACGTTTAATTTCTTGCCTGGTTTAACTAGACATTCCCAGACAATTGTATTCGGAACCTGCGACTGAAAGTCGCGGTTCCTTGTTTGTTTTCGATTATTAAAACCGAGACTTTTAGTCTCTGGTTTTAATAACTGCTTTACTAACAAAACTTCTACCTTCCCACCTCCCCCCTCCCTCCTCCCCGCCAAATTAGCCGGTATAACTTTGGTATTATTTAAAACAAGAAGATCGCCAGGATTTAAGTAGTCAATAATATTGTAGAAATGCTTATGTTCAATGCTTTCGGTCTTTCTTCCAAGCACCATTAACCGCGACTCATCGCGTTTTGTGGCTGGCTCGTGGGCGATCAATTCTGGCGGGACTATAAAATCAAACTCTGATGTTTTCATTCTCCTACGCTCTTTGAGCTTCGGAGAATAAATAAAAGCTCGTCATATAAAACGCTTTTTCATAATTGCAATACCTGACCCTGTTTTTAAGTATTTCTCAAAGGCAACAACTTTTTCTCTCTCTTTAAATCCGCAAAACCATTTAATTTCCCAATCTCCAGCTGATCTTTTTGTATATAAAGAAAGCCCATCGTTATGCTCTTTTATTCTTCTTTCAAGATTATTAGTTAAGCCAACATATGTCTTACCACTAGAATCTTGAAGAATATACACATTGTAATTCAATTTTAATCACCAGGCCAGAATTTATTCTCCGAAGCCACCGAGCGCAGCGAGGGGACGAAGGAGAATCGGGGCGGCGGGATTTGAACCCACGATCTCTACCACCCCAAGGTAGCGCCTTAGACCAAGCTGGGCCACGCCCCGACAAGTTTGAACGACCAAGTCCCGACGTTACTATTATAGCAGTTCATTGAACGTCGGGATCCCGATGATTCCATAATTATTCTATTTCAATGAACATCGGGACTGGGCCACGCCCCGACTTATCTCTTTATTATACCAAAGATCGTCCCGATCCCGTAGCTTAAATGGAGAGCCAGAAAAATAAAAGGGGTGATCGGTAAATACTTCCAGCCAGCTTTTAAAGAGAAAAACAAATTGGCTACGCCATAAACAAGTAAAACCGTTAAAGAAACAGGTGGGATCAAAAGCCCCAAAACAAAAAAGAGGGGAATAAGATGCCTGATCGAAATCGAACTACGATCTTTTTTAGCCGCTTTCGCTACGTCAACGCCGTTTAAAAACCCCTGTTTGAGCAGACCAAAAACCGTTGATCGACTATAATAATCCGATCTTATCTCTGGGGTCATATAGATCTTCCCGCCCGCTTTAATGATCCGGTGATTAAATTCTAAATCTTCGGAGCGCGGCAGGTTTTCATCAAAAAGGCCGAGATGACCAAACACTTCCCGGCGATAAGCGCCGAACGGAACGGTATCAACATAACCCGGTTGGTTGGAATAACGGAATTTTGAGCCGGTGCCGAAAGGCGAACTCAAAACCAGGGCGATCGCTTCACCAATATACCCCTTGCCAATCGTTCTAATCGTGCCGCCAACGCAATCAACGCCGGTCTTATTAAAATAATCAACACTTTTAGCCAGAAAATCTTTGGCAATGACGGCATGGGCATCAACGCGAACAATGATCTCCCCCTTAGCCGCCTTGATCCCAATGTTTGTGCCAGCTGGGGCGATCTTCCTTGGATTGTCCAGTAGTTTAACCGTTGGATAGTTAGCTATGATCTCGCGGGTTTTATCGGTCGATCGCCCATCAATAACGATGACCTCATATTTACTCTTATCATAATCCTGGGCCATGATTGAATCGAGGCAATTTCCAATAAAACCCTCTTCATTACGGCAAGGAATAATTATTGATAGCTCGGCTTCAACCATTGGCCTTCTTTTTGACTAAAACCACATAGCCGGAGCCAAAGGGGATCTTTGAAAATATTCCATTGAATATTTTTAGCATTGAAAAATAAAATCTTGGTAATTTAACATTGAACGGCATAAAAGACGAACCGATAAATTTTGCTTCTATTTTTTTAAGCCCGCAGTTGGCCAAGGTCTTATCAAATTCCCAGGGATTATGCGCCCGGGTCGTAAAGCTCGCGCAAAAGACCTTTTCATTGGCCCTATGCCGACTGAATATTTTTGCCAAGGGAGCAACCATTGTCCTAATAATGTGCACCGGCGAAAAAACATTAGAAACGCTTAGAACTGCCGCCCCACCAGGCTTTAAGACCCTTAAAAATTCCGCCAGCACAGCTTTGTCATCTTTTAAATAATCAAGGACGCCGATGGAAACCACTACGTCAAATATCTCGGAAGGAAGGTCCATCTTCTCAACATCCCCAACCCAAAAACGAGCTTTGTTGCTCGCCGCGTTTTTCTTGGCTTCTTTGATCATTTCCGCCGAAATATCGATCCCGCAAACCTCAAAGCCCCTCTCCAAATATTCATTGACCATCACGGCCGAACCACACCCGGCGTCTAATAACTTCCCATCCTTAAGCTGGTATTTATCCAATAATGAAAAAACCGCGATCTTGCGCGTGATCATCTCATGCGAACAGAGATCTTTTGCCTGCGCGTACCTTTCGGCATAATATGAAGCCGCGGTTTTATCAAAAAACTCCTTGATCGCTTCTTTTGACATCTAATCTACCTCCTTAAATAGTCTTTGGAACGTCTTTTGCGCCACCCCTACCCAATCGTAAGCGCCAACTAGCTTACACTTAAAATCAAAGAGAGAATCTTTTTCTTCTACGGCGATCCTTTTCTGGGCATATAAGTCAGAATTCCTGTTATTCCTGCCAATTTCCGAAATAAAAGCCATTTTAAAACTATTGTTAATTAATTCACTCTTTGTAACATCATCAAACGCTCCATAGCGCCCAATCCCTACCGGATAGGAAAAATAATTAACCGTCCCCGACAAATTTTCTTCTATTTGCCTCTTAGAATTTCTTAGCTCCTCCCCTATCTTATCTCGATCAAGCTTGGCCAAATGTGGATGCGAAACGGTATGGGACCCAAAAGTTATGCCGCCAGCGTTCATCTCTTTTATTTCACTCCATGACAAGGATATCCAGTTGTCTTTATTTGTTGCCTTGTCTTTCAAAGCCTTATCATCCCATAAAAGCCATTTGAATATCTTATTTTCCCCGATCCCACTGACCGTGAGAAATATTGCCGCGGGAAAACCATATCTTCTTAAGATCGGGAAAGCATTAAGATAAACGCTTTTATAACCATCATCAAAAGTGATCACAACCGACTTCCGAGGCAGCTTCTTTTCTCCTGAATGCCAGCTAAGATAATTATCTAAACTAACAACATTATAGCCGTTTTCATGAAGATATTTCAGCTGGTCGGCAAATTGCCCCGGAAAAACATTATCGTATCGCACCTCGGTGCTTTCTGGCGGAGCCGAACTAACCTTATGGTACATTAAAACAGTGATCGCCTGGTCTTTTGGAATATATCCTAATAAAACACAAAATGGATACAGCACACCAGAGATTATTTTCTGGAATAAATAAAAAGCTTGTTTTAATTTTCTACGCATTTAAGGCTTTCAATGACTTTCAAGGTTTCTCTCGCTGTCTTTTCCCAGGAATATGTCTTTGCCCTTATTAAACCTTTAGCAACCATTTCATGGCGTAAAGCTGTGTTTTCAATCGCATTAAATATCGTTTTACTCCACGCCTCGACATCTAAATGATTGCCATAATATGCCGCCTCACCAATATTTTCACGATGAGCAGGGATATCTGCCAAGATTACAGGACAACCACAAGCGATTGCCTCAACTACAGGCAAATTGAATGCCTCATGAAAAGATGGTGCGACATAAAAATCAGCTAAATTGTATAAGCCCGCTAAAGTCTTATCGTGAGGGACGACGCCAAGAAAAAAAACATCAACTTTCAAATCCAGTTTTTCAACTTCAGCAAGAACAGCTTCGGCCCCATGCCACTGCCCACCGGCCAGAACCAATTTATGAGGAACATTATATTTTCTCTTTAATATTGAAAAAGCCCGGAGCATATTGATCAGGTTTTTACGAGCACTTAGCCCCCCAACAAAGAAGAAGAACTTATCAGGCAAATTATATTTAGCTTTTATTTCCGACAAAAAAGCTTGATCCTTAATCACCTGAAAGAGGGGATCATAAGCCAACCTAACAACCGTAATTTTTTCGGCTGGAGTGCCAAGATATTTTATTAGATCATTTTTTACATCCTGCGAAACGGTAATAATTTTTCTAGCTTTAAGGGTTGAGAGCCTAACCATCGCGCAAAAATACTTTTTCCATAACCAGGGTTCTTCATCCCCGTGCAAGACAAAAGGCGCCATCCCATGCACTACCACCACACCAGGCACGCCAGTTATTAAGGGGATCATAAAATTCGACCCTAAATAAGCATCTATTTTCAACCGCTTAAGGAAAAAAGGAAGGCTAATATTTTCCCAAAAAGGAGCAGCATAATTATTCCCCGGTCGTCGGCTCACCCCAGGAAATGGGACATAAACAGCCTTTACCCTGGAAGACAACCAGTTAAAAGCTGGGATATCAGGAGAATCAAAAAAAACATAGTATTCATTTGCCTGGTCAATCTCCAGCAGATTTTCAATGATCTTTTTAGTATAAACTCCGATACCGTATGAGTCGCGAGTTAACGTCCGTCCATCAATGCCAATCTTCATTTATTAGTTCGCTTGTTCGGCCAAATAAATATCTCTGTATCCCCAATAGTTTTGAGCAATGAGTAACCGCTAGCCAATATCAACTCTCGATAAGGATGCTTGATAGCACAATTTCCCCAGACAATTAAATGAACTTCATGCTCTTTGATCACGTTTTTTAACCTATAGGGAGAAATGATCTTATACCTATCCAACCTATTTTCATCAATTCTTGGCCAAATCGCTTGTTGAAGATAAGGAAATTCCATTCCGGGAAAAATAGCACGATTCGATTGTAAAAAATATCCTGGCCAGCCGCTGGCTACATATTCATTAACTCCCGTGTTTTTATCGATTTCCTGCGAGATTTGATCAATAGTGGAGATATCCCAATTAATCGGATTGGTAAAGCGGGGGCTCGCCCCCTCTATCCCCTTTTGCCTAGAGATATATCGAAAGCCATCCAGTGGCGCGACTAAAACATAAAAACCAATGATCATTATTAAAAAATACTTCAAAGAACCTTGACTGTCAGCGATCACGTAAAAGCTGGTCACGATCATAAAAGGGATAAGGACCGAAAAATATTCAAACCATGCTGGCGTTGGGAGGAGGCTGACAAAAAAAAGAAATAACGTAATATTAAATGACAATGCCAATCGTTTCTTCACCCAAAGCTTCGTCAGTAAATAATAGGCATTGATCAAAAACAATAGCATGAACTGAAAACCAATAACACCTTCCACCCACTGAAGACCAAATAAACGTAAAACAATGACCCCCTTTTGCGTGAAATTACCGATCAGACCATAGGCGCTCCGAGTCGCATGATATCCAAGGTTATTAAAAAGGAAATTTTCGGGATTTATAATAATAAAAAATAAATTAGGTAATAGTGCCATGGCTACTCCAGCAAAAAATGCTCGATATGCGATCAATCTGCTACTTGATCCTTTTTCAGATTGGTAAATCCCTATCAGAAAAGCCGGAATTATTGCAATAAAAAACAACCTGGTATCAACAGCTAAGCCAAGCAATAACCCGCTTAACAGCCACAAACGCCTCTCTAAGAGAAAATACGCACCAAAAAGAAGCAAGGTTGAAAGGGTAAAAGTTTTTACCAGAGTGTACCAGCCAAAAACCAAGCTTGATGAAGCATAGATAACAACTGCCGCCAACCCTAAAACTCGCCGGCGAAAAAGGTTCGTAATCTGCAAATATATCAAACCACCCAGCAAAATAGTCAAGATGGCTGATAGAGACCTGGCCGAATACCAGTTAAAGCCAAAGACCTTCATCCATAAGCCATATATGTAAGGCAAAAGCGGTGCCTGCGGATAGAAAAAGTCATGGTATAAGATCTTTCCTCCCATAACTAATTTCGCGGCCAAAAGGTAAAATCCTTCATCGGAATTAATTAACTGCAGCCAGGCAATTGGGAAAAATATCACGATCTGAACAGCCAAAACAGTCAAACCAATATAGCGCCAGTTAGCCATTTCAAATTTATTAACAATCCTGCTTATTAACATAGTGCTTCAACTCCCAAGCCTTCGCGTAAGATAAATATATCGACCATCCCTCAAGAACCGCTAATAAAAAGCCATGATACCCATCCAAAAACCCCAGTTTAAAAAAATAAAACCAGACAAATCGCCAAAATGGTTTAAACGGTAATAAGCGCCAGGTTAACTTAAGTGGTGGTCTAATAAACCAGGGCAAAGAGACAAGATTCACCTCCATTTCACTGCTTGTAGACTGGTAAATATCTTGCGCTCGCCAACTGGTAAACTGGTCTAGGTGCTTCAGATAGTCGCTGATCGATTCGCGCGGGTAATGGGTGATCGGATTCTCCAAACGACCAACCGGTCCGGCAACCAGCGCTTCAGCATGAACGCATTTGTCTTCAAACTTCCCTGCACCCTTTTTGAACAATTTTATATTCCAATCAGGATACCAGCCTCCATGCCGAATCCATTTACCTAAAAAAAAGTTTTTCCTGGGGAAATAATAGCCGGTATATTTTTCTTGCCCAACTCGGCGCAGGATCTCGTCTTTTAATTCTGGGGTCAAGATCTCGTCAGAATCAATAATTAATATCCACTCCCCCACAAAGTCCAAATTAGCCAGTGCCCAATTTTTCTGAGTGGCAGAATTAACGTATTTGTGCTGGATAATTTTGGCCGTATATTTCCGGCAGAGATCTAAGGTATTATCAGTACTAAACGAGTCGACAATAATAACCTCATCAGCCCAAACAACACTTTTTAAGCAATCTTCAATACGCTTTTCCTGGTTATAAACGGGGATCAAAACAGAGATCAACGGTTTAATTTTATTGGCTCCTTAGGAATTACTATACCACTTTAAGACAGAGCTGAAAACCGCCCTTTTCTGCCGCCATTTATCACCAGTAAAAAAAGAGGCAATAACATGGTTTTTCAAGGCACCTAAATAAAAAAACCATCTGGCCATAAAACTAAACCATCTTGAATAATGTTTTCGCAAAAAATACGCCTGGCTCCGGTGATATTCGACAAAAGCCGAAGCTTCGCGTCCTTTAGTGCTTTGGCTGGAATAATGTATAAGGCTGCAACTGGGAAGGACCACTACTTTCCAACCCTCTTTTTTCACACGAAAACAAAAATCTTTTTCCTCTCCATACATAAAATATTTTTCATCAAAATAGCCAACAGTTTTTAAAAGAGAACTTTTAAACATTAAGCCGGCTCCTTGGACCCAGTCAACTTCATAGGGGTTGCGACTTTTGGTTTTAATCAACTTCGAATTAAAAAGGGAAAACAATGTTGGAAACATATAACCCATATTTTGGACCGACCGGTCGGGATTTAACAATATTGGACCGCAAATCCCAATATTTTTATTCTGATCCAGATAGTTCGCCATTTTTTCTAGGCTATTATCAATTATTTTTGTGTCAGGGTTAAGAAGTAGGATATTTCTCCCGCAAGTAATTTTTATCCCTTGATTATTGGCCTTGGCAAAACCTTTGTTTTGCAAGTTAGCAACGAGCACAACTTGGGGAAATTCATTTTTTACCGCTTCAGCGGACGCGTCGATAGAAGCATTATCAACCACTATCACCTCAAACAAAGACTTCCCTGACTGCTTAAAGATCGAGTTAAGACACTTCAAAAGATAAGCTTTAACGTTAAAGCTAACAATAATGATCGAGAGATCAGCCTGGCTCATTATTATGACTTTCCAGCTTCTTATGTTCCAACTTTTTCTTCACAAAGATAAAGGCAATAACAAAGGCCAAGGCCGACGCATTGTAGCGGATCTGCAAAATGGGGGTAGAATTGGCAACAATTACCGCGATAATAGTTGAACATGTCCCCAAAAGATAGATCATACGGCATTCTGGATCATTTGTCCGCCTATAAAATTTTATACCCAAATAAACCACGTTATAAAATAAAAACAGTAACAAGCCTACGCCGATCAACCCGGTTTTGGCCAAATAATTTGTTTCATCAGAGTGGGTCATATTAGTAGTCATATAACCGGGACCGATTCCTTTGACAAATGGACGCCAAAAATAATATTGGTAACCTAATCCTATTCCAAGCAACGGGTGTTTGTAGAATATCGCTAAGGTGGCTTTTCTTTCAGCCATCCTGCTTTGCCAAGAAAGGTCTTCATCAAGGCTGGAGAATGTCATAACCCAGCCCATTTGTCGTTCAATAACATATGATCTTTTAACGGCCAGATAAGAAATAAATACACCAACCGATAAAATAAAAACTAAAACAACAGTTAACCATTTTACTTTATGCTTGGTAATAAAAAATATCACAAACATCGAAAGTGATATTCCCACCCAAACAGTCCGCTGACGATTTAGCAAGGCGGTCCCGATGGCAGCGATCGCCGGAACAATATGCAATAATATTATTTTGCGGCTTTCAACCAAAGAAGCGATCGCTAAAATCATCAAAATGTACATAGCGAATGGAGTCCCGGACAAATAATGGATATCAAAATAAGAAAGCAGGCCAACACTAATTAAAGACTTAAAAAACCATTGAAATATAGGAATGGCCATAACAATAATAAACATTTTAAAAACTAATTGAAACTCCTTTTCGTTATCAATAAAATGGACGATCGGCAAGATCAGCACCAAGTTCATAATCGGGAAAAGATCCCTCGCCCAATCAATGATTTTTACGCCATTAAGCTGTCCCACCAGAATGGAAAAGATTAGATATAAAAATAAAATAACTAGCGACCTTTCAATTCGGCTGATCTCTAAAACATGTGACCATTTTTTACTGCGAGAAATAAACCAAATAACACAGATCAGAACAAGAAGACCCAATGCCATAAACTCATCAGCGCCAAGCCCAGCCGAATCCCTAACAAACGGTAGATAAAGCAAATAAAATATAATTCCCCACAATGGACGAGCAACCACTAGCCACAGAACTATCGCCCCTACTAGTAAAAAACTGGCCTGGGATGGGACCCCCAAAGACGAAGCCCCATAATACAAGGCAAACAAACCAAAAATCAAAATAGCAATAATGGGAAATAATCCTTTGTTATTCATAGTGTCCTTAGGATGTTCAATATTTTCCCCGCACTTTCTTCCCAGGAAAACATTTTAATCCTTTCTTTTCCTTTATTAATTAGCTGTAACCGCAAATTATTATCGGCCAGAAGCAACTGCATCTTCTCCGCCATATCATCAATATCAAATGGATCAAAAAACAGGGCCGCGTTTCCAGTCACTTCTGGAATCGCTCCAGCCGATGAGGCGGCAACCGGACAACCACAAACCATGGCCTCCAGCGGCGGAACTCCAAAGCTTTCAATAATGCTCGGGAAAACAAAAAGCAGAGCACCTTTATACAAGGCCGCCAGCTCCCTGTCCAAAGATGATTTTCCTATTATTTTAACATCTTTCTCCAGTTCCTGTTCTCTAATCAATTGACGAATATCAACATAAAGATTAGAATTCGATGAAGTAGATCCTACCAACACCAGGCTTCCCTGAAAACCCTTTATTTTAAGAGCCTTAAAAGCGGCCAACAATCTCTCCGGATTTTTCCGAAATTCAAATCCCCCCACAAAAAGAATATAAGTCCCAAGATCATCTCTGGCTTTTATCGTATCATCAAAAAATATCGGGTCTATACCATTGTAAATAACCTTAACTTCGCTTCTTGGTATGTTCAGGTTTTGGCTTAATAGTTCAGCCGAATGCTTTGAAACAGTAATTAAGCAATCAGCTATATAGGGGAGCCTTTTCATCCTCAGTTTAAAATAATATTCATCAAACTTATGTTTAAACATCTGTTTGGGATAAAGCTGATATGAACCATCGCGGAAAGCAACGACGGTTTTTACCGGTTTCCATAACCAAAAATCATTGGCCGGAAAAAAGAAAAGACTAAGGTCCAATCGCTTAACCGCCAGAGGTAAGCTAAAATTTAACCACGGGACGCCTTTTATTTTTCGAATGGTTATTAAATGGACATTTTCTTTTTTTGAGAAATAATTATCCAAATGATCCGGGGCAAAAAGAAAATATTCATTTTCTTGATCGATACTAATCAAAGCGCGGATAATATTTTTGGTTGACCTTGCCGGCCCCCGCCAGCCAAAAACGGCTGAAGCGTCAATCCCAATCCTCATTTTTTCTCTCCTATCACTAAAATCCCCCAGGTGGTTATCCAAGGTGAAATCAAGTTGAAACCTTCACATATTAACCTGCCCAGCTTGTTCAGTTTAAATATACCAGGTTGTCGCAGAAACGCAAAATCTTCCCATAATCCAATACCACTCTCATCAGAAACATCACAAGTAACCGTCCTAAAATTATTCTTATGCAATGCTTCCATGACCTCTTTCTTGGTATAGCGTGACTCCCTGAAACACCAAGCCCTCTTTTTTTTCAAATTACTCCTAATTGCCCTTAAAGGCTTCGTTGCGCCTTTTATCCAATTAATGGTCGGAACAGTTATTAACACCCGTCCGCCTGGCTTTAAAACCCGGTAGATTTCAATTAATGCCTTATCCATTCCCTCCTCTAGATGCTCCAACACACCAAAACTATAAACGAGATCAAATGAATCATTCCTAAAAGGCAACTCGCGCAGATCTCCAACCCGCAATGGCAAGCCAGGATCAAATTGTTTGACTTGGGAAACAACTTTTTCGTTTTTATCAACTCCAACACAACTAATCCCTTGTCTATTCAAATAAATTACCCAACGCGCATAACCACAACCTCCATCCAATACACTAATTTCATTATTCCTGTCCCTTAAAAACCTTATCTGCCCCAGTAAATACTTATGCATAACACTTAAAGACTGGCTTTGACAGGCGATTTTATAATCCGCTAATTCGCTTGGATCAAATTCTTTATCCCAATTATAAGCTTTAGGCCCAAATACTTTTTCCATATTCCTTCACCGTTTTTGCATAATATTGCCATTCTAAAAGACCCAATAAATACACGGACAGTTTTTCGGCAGATCGGAATTTCGAAAGCAATAGGACCAAGCATTTATTCAACAATATTGTTCCATTGAAATACATTACTTTCTTTATTATATTTTTCCCACATTGCCCATCTTTATGAAATACCGAATGGAATTGCATATCCTTGTAAAGTTCCGGGTGTTTTTTTACAAAAAAACAAGCGGAAATTCCTTTTTGGTATGCTTTATCAAGGACAGAGGAAAAGCTCGCATCAAAAAAATGCTGTCCAATAATATTCTGATGGACAAGCCTAAAATCCTCCTGTTTTATACGATATCCATAATCCGTATCTTCCCCACCATAGACAGTGAATCCCTCATCAAATAGGCCAACCTTATCTATCACTTCCTTTTTCATGGAAACATTGCCGGTTCGAAAAAAACCATAGGACAAATCATCGGCGGTCTCTTTCATCCTCTTAAGTATATTGGAATAGCGGCCACAAAGATACCGATTCCAAAAATTGATAGGGATATTAACGGCGGAAGGGCTTGCTCCAACAACTACGATATTTTCATTGGTTGAAATGTGCGCCCTATAATGGGCTCCTATAAATTCCCTGCCAACCCAGACATCATCATCAACCATCACGATTATCCTGCCTTGAGCTTTTTTAATCCCCGAATTCCTCGCCTTCGCTCTGCCAAGATTTTTAGGATGGCTTATATATTTAAACCTCAGCGAAGGCTTTAATCTCGCCAAAAACCCCGAGGTTTCATCAAACGAACCATCATCTACTAATATAACCTCATAGCGTTCTTTATTAAAATCCTGGTCAAAGATCCGCTTAAGCGTCTCTTCAAGGACCACTTTATTGTTATAGGTGGGAATAATTATTGAGATCTCAAGCTCTTTCATCATTCTCCTCTTTATCTATACGAACATAAAAACGGTTTGTTTTAGTGGTCGGCTTATCGGAAAGGCTTTTATCATAAATAAATAATTCCATGTAAAAAGTTTGCGCCATCGTAAACAATAGCTGAAAAACCAGCAAAACCTTACCTAATAATTTATTCTCGGGCTGAAAACAGCGGAAGGATCGGCTTCTTTGCGCCATGCCAAGGATATTTTCAAACCGCATACTATATCTTTCATTGGATAGAATGTCTTTCATCTCTTTTAGTAACGGCATACCTAAAGCGAGATGTTCTTCAAGATGTTTATTCGGATGGCCGCTCTTTTCTCTATACATTTTTGACATATGCCGAGCATGAGCTTCATGTTCGGGGGTTCCCAGAGCAGCACAAAACACTACGGTTTTTTTCGCGACTCTCATCATTTCTGATATAAATATACTCCTATCAATATTTGGAACATGCTCAAGAACATCAAGGCTAACAACAACATCAAAGTCATTCTTTTTGAAGGGCAGCTTTCTCCCGTCACACTTAATATCCCCAGAATCAAGATTGGTTGTTGTCAGTTTTACGCCTTTAATAAAATAAATCAACTTCCCCCCCCCCCCAATATCTAGCATACCCCCCCCCTCGACATTCCCACATAATTCAGCAATTCGCCTATGCCTAAAATAAGTATCGTATCCCAGCAGATATTTTCTAATTTTAAATAATTTATTCATGTCTTACTCTTCTTTTCGCAAAACAAGCTCATATATTTCCAAAAGTTTTTTTATATGCTTATCACAGGAAAAAACATTCTCTACTCTTTTCCTCCCTGTCTTTGCTATTTGCTCTCTCAAATCCAGACATTCAATCATTTCCTCAATTTTATACGCTAACGCCGCTGGATCATCTGGCGATATTAATATCCCACTAATATTGTTTTCAATAATTTCAGGTATAGCTCCAACGCTTGAGGCAATAACAGGCAATCCTGCCGCCATCATTTCTAATGTCACCAAACCGAAAGGCTCTGCCCACACAGAAGGGACAACGCCAATATCCATTTGTTTATATATATCAGGTAATTTCTTGTGTTCTACCGGGCCCGTTGTCTCCACGGTAGAAAGCGCTTCTACTCTTTGTTTGATCCGTCTTTCTATTTGTTTAGACTTTTCGGTTTTAAACGGGATATGCGCTGAGCCAATAAGGAATAATTTAAAATCTTTCCTTTTCTGCTCTAAGGTCCTAATTGCATCCAACAATACAAAAACCCCTTTTTCTTCTGTCCATCTTCCACAAAAGCAGATTTTTGTTATTTCTCTCTTTGGATGACTTTTTTGGGGCTGGAACATATTTAGATCAACTGCGTTATATAATAAATGCAAATGCGCCCGCGGCACAGCCGAATAAACATTAATAAACGCTTTCATCGTCGAATTTGAGTTGAAAACATAATGTGCCCGATGATATCTCTTTTTAAAGATATCATATTTGGGGAGCATAAGAACCGCCCCCCCATGGAAATGGATAACACTTTTCCGGGGAAAAAGCAGCGCCATAATCGGTGTATAATGACCGTGAAAAACATCAAAACATCTAGCTTTAAACCAAAAACAAAGGTAATAATAAAACTTTAGAACTCTGTTTTGCCAACCAAGATCCTTTATTTCAGTTATATTTTGATCAGCACCAATAAGTTTCGGAACAAAAAGTTTAGTCTCATGCCCTAACTTATTCAACCCCTCCAATTCACTAAGCTCCACCCTCTCCACCCCCGCGCAATGGGTTAAATTGAGCGGAAACATCGGGGTCTGGAGCATCGCAATTTTCATCTTTCGATCACAAACCCTAATTGTGTGGCAAGATATCTCTTACTTAATTCTCCGAATAAATCATGATTCATAACCATTAAAGGAGCTAAAAGCTTGGCCAACACATTTGCCTTCCTATGATAACCAAAACTATCAAGAATTTTAAATTCTTTTAATATATCCAACCATTCCTTATAAGAAAACAATCTCTCATCACCAAAATCTTGTTGAGCATAAATATCGGAAGGGACAGAAAAGATCACCCTCTTGCAAACCTTTAATTGTTCCCGCAAAGCTTTTTGGATACCTTCGACCTCAAAATGCTCCATGGTCCCTTGATGAAAAGCAAAATCGTATAATTTATCCCCAGGCAGGCAAAACATATCTTGCTTAATAAATTTTGCCTTTCCCTTAAATTGACCATTCAATTCCACTGCTTTTTTAATCAACTCATCATCAATATCAATACCCGTAACATCATACCCCAGGCTGGATAAATACACAGACAAGACACCCGTACCAAACCCAATTTCTAGGACTCGTTTCCCCCCGCCATATTCTTGAATTCTTTCCATAACGGGAGTTAACCAGCCGATAATTCTATCAAAACGGGCTTGATCTATCTCTTGCTTAAAATACTCCGACCAACTCATTTATTGCCTCCCTTAATTTATCAGCATGGTTATACCAGGTTAAATCTTTAACGGACTCATATCCAGCCTCTCCCATTTTCTTTGTCATTTTTTTATCTTCAGCCAGTATCTTTATCTTGCCTGCTATTTCTTTTGCATCCAGATCAACCAAAAATCCATTTTCACCATTGATCACCGCCTCGCAAATCCCTCCACCATCCTTGGCCGCGATAACCGGTTTTCGCCAAGCCATCGCCTCTCGCGGGACAATGCCATAATCTTCATCTTTGGATAAATATATGACAGCTAAACATTTCCTATAAAATCCATCCAAGGAAACTTGGGGCTCTAGGAATTCAATATTCTTTAAGGCCAATGTCTCAACTAATTTTTTAAGTTTCTTTTCCTCCGGCCCTGCACCAACCACTTTCAGCTTGATCCGCGACAGGTACCGCATGGCAGAGATAGCTCTATCCACCCTTTTATAATTAACCAGACGGGAGGGGCAAAGGAGATAATCACCATACTCAACTTGAATATTTTTCGGCATAGTTATGGCTGGGGAATTAACAATTCCATTGTTATTCATGAACCAATTAAGCTTCTCTCTAGTATGATTGGAATTGCACTGAATCAACTTCATCCGATCAGCGGCCCTTTTATCTAAATCAACTAAAACTCTCTTGATCGACCGATAAAGCCAAGAAGGCTTACCCCAAATTTTTTCATATTCCTCCTCTACCCAAGGTTCATATAAGTAGCGTTTTAGGCAATGGCAATACCAGATTACTGGTTTTTTGGTAAAAAGAGAAACTAGCGTGGCAAATGGATAATTCACGATCAAGACATCTTCCTGGTCAAACTTCTTCCTAAGTCCAAGGAGACAAAAACTAATAATTTCAAGCAAATCAAGAATTTCTCGTCTTTGAAACCTAGAAGGAAGCTTGATATTCACTAAATTAGGCGCTTTTACCTTTTTTAAATTAGCTAAAGAGGGGTAATGCTTGGCGATCAAGGTATCATCAAATGATATGCCATACAAAGTCCAGTCAAACTCCGGAAGATTTTCAACTTGTCGGGCAATAACTTCTTCTACCCCGCCAATACAAGTAATAGATGGCTGAACTATTCCGACTTTTATTTTTTTATTAGGCATTTCTCAACTAATTCGCTGATTTCTTCCGCTTTATCTTTCCAACTCCGGCCACGAGCCAGATTCGATCTTTGTTGGCTATGTTTTGGATCCGCTGCTTCGCTCATGGCAACATCTATTAAATTAGAAAACTCATCTTGATTAAAAGCGATTTTTACTGCCGGCAATATCTTTTCACTGATAGGCATAGCGGTCGAAACGACTATTTTACCTGAAGCAATAAACTCAAGCAATTTTAGTGGTGAACTGCAGCAAGACGTCCACTTGTCTATCACAAAAGGCATAAAGCCTATGTCCATACTTTGATAATATAAAGGGAGTTCCCACCAAGTCTTTGCTCCTAAATAATAGAAATTAGCTCTCTCCTTTAAAAATGAAAGACTATTTTGAAAAGTCTCATGAACCGTTCCAATAAAAACAAATGATTTGTCGGGATGCTGCGACAAAAGCTTAACCAGTAGCTCAAGGTCAATTTTCCGATCTAGACAACCGATATACCCTACTCGGGGAGATTTAATGGCTTTTAGATCGCTTGGAACTTCTTGGGCAATCTTATCGGCAGAAAAAAATCTTTCATCAACCCCATGCTCAACCAGATACGATCTTGGGTTTAGCTTTTTACACTTCTCTTGCAACATAGGAGATACGGCGATCACCATATCCGCCCGCGAAATAAGCTCTTTCTCCCATTTAGCGATCTTCTCCTTATACCCTCCCTTAAAATATTCAGAAAAATTATCAGAACAGTGATAGATAAAGATCCCTCGAGACTTAAAAATATCCAAAAGAAATACTTTACTGGGATTACCGAGAAAAAACATCAAATCTTGGAGCTGAACTCCTCTCACAAAGCGCCTTAACTGCAGCGAAAAGTAAAAACGGTCAAGCCTTCTTATTAATTCGCTTTTTGCTCTAAATGGTAGCGCTATCGAATCAAGAACTTCAAGGTTCTCTTCACACTTAATCCGATTAAAATAATTTTTCCCTTTCTGTTTTAGATATTCAAAGGCATCAACTTGAGGGTTAACAAAAACCACTCGATTTCTTTTGGCAAACTGCGCCATTAAATGGTGCTTGCTGTAGCGGTTAAAATCCCAGCTAATATTAGAATCACAAATAATAATCTTATCTTTCAACATTTTCAAGCTAAAAAAACTTTATTTTCTTCTTTTGAATATTTTTTCGAGCAACTTGAACATTCGGCTTTATTTAGATCAAATTCCAGCTTCCCGCCACATTCGCAAATCCACCCCTGTAGCTTGGCAGGATTGCCATGAACCAGTGCATAATCTGGTACATCTTTCGTTACAACCGAACCAGCCCCCACAAAAGCATTTTTACCGATCGTAACCCCACAGACAATTGTGCAATTCGCGCCTAGTGAAGCCCCCTCCTTAACCCTCGTCTTGGAATATTTGTCAGCAGTTTCCTGTGGCTGCCTACAGCGCGGATTTAAAACATTAGTAAAAACCATCGAGGGGCCGCAAAAAACATAGTCTTCAAGCTCCACTCCACCATAAACGGAAACATTATTTTGAATCTTACAGTAATTACCGATCTTTACATTGTTCTGGACATAAACATTTTGGCCAAGCTTACATTTCTTCCCTATTTTAGCCCCAGAAGAAACATGGGAAAAATGCCAAATCCTCGTCCCTTCCCCTATCTCCACTGGTTCATCAACTATCGCGGTTTCATGTTTAAAGTAGCTCACTTTCTCCCCCTTTTCTCAAAGACTTTTCTGCCGCTGTTAAAACGCTTAAGACCTCAACCCCATTTTCCCCGTTACTCATCGGCTCCTTATCACCTTTCACGCACTCAATAAAATGCCGGCATTCTCTTTGCAAGGGCTCCTCATTTGATATTTTTATGGTCTTGCCCTCTCCAAACCTCAAGTTTAAAAACTCCTCAAAAGTTTTAAACTCTGGTTTAATGTCTACTCCCTTATCATATAAGGTCAAATTATCTCGACTGGATATTTCATCAAATATCGCCATCTTCTTGCTGCCGACAACGATCGTCTTCCTGGTTTTGGTAGGATCGAGCCAGCTCACATGAATATGTCCTACCTCGCCAGAAGCAAAGCGCATATTTATAAAAGCCACATCTTCTATGCCTGGTTGCACAAAAGAAGCGCCTAAAGCGGTCAGCCGCTCTGGGATTTTTTTCGTCAGATATAAGATCACGGAAATATCATGCGGTGCCAAGCTCCATAACACATTTTCTGATTGCCTTATGGTGCCGAGGTTTAGCCTCTGTGTGTAAATATAATAAATATCACCAAGTTCGCCGCTTTCTATCAGCCGCTTCAGTTCACTAATGGCTGGATGATATAACAACAAATGGCCAACCATTAGTTTTTTCTTGTTTTGTTTTGCCAACTGGACCAATTGGGTTGCCTCGCCAAGGTCTAAAGTTATTGGTTTTTCCACAAACACATGCTTGCCGCTTTCCAGGCACTTTTTGGCAACTTCATAATGCCCTGGCGCTGGCGTCGCGACAACAACAGCCGCAACTTCTCGATCGTTCAAAATCTCATTATAATCGGCAGTAAAAGAAACACTAGGATATTCTTTGGAAAATTTTTCGAGTTGGTTAACATTATTGTCACAGCTATACTTGATCTGGCAGTCTGGCAAGGAAAAATAATTCCTAAAAAGATTCTTTCCCCATTTTCCCAATCCGACTTGGCCAATGATTACTTTCTCTTTAGCCATTTAAAGCCTTATTATCTTGGTTGACTGTTGATTTTTGGTAGAGGAGGTCGCATTGCGGGTGTCGATGATCAATTTTGAATTATTGACTATTATTTCATAATCATAAGCTGAATGATCGGTCGCGATAACAACGCAATCCATCTTCTGTAATATTTCATCAGTCAGACCGATCGAAGATCGCTGTTTGCCAGCGATCTTAACATTTAAAATTAAGGGGTCATTATAACTAACCTCGGCGCTCTTTTGCTCTAGTATTTCAAAGATGTTTAAGGCTGGGGATTCCCGCCAATCACCAATATCTTTTTTATAGGCCATTCCCAAGACCAAAATCTTTGCTCCATTGATGCTTTTTTTAGCCTGGTTTAAGCCATCCTGAACTAATTGCACCACGTATTCCGGCATCCGGTCATTTATCTCTCCCGCCAGCTCAATAAAGCGCGTATTTAGATTGTATTCTTTGGCTTTCCAAGAAAGATAAAATGGATCTAGCGGTATACAATGACCCCCAATCCCCGGCCCCGGATAAAATGGCATAAAGCCATATGGCTTAGTTTTTGCCGCCGCAATGACCTCCCATATTTCTATCCCCATTTTTTTGCAAAGGATCGCCATTTCATTGACTAAAGCGATATTAACGCTCCTAAAAACATTTTCCAGAAGTTTTTCCATTTCTGCGACTCTTGGCGAAGAAACAACTTGGATATCCTTAAGGAATTGGGAATAGAGTAGTTTTGCCATTTCAGAGCATTTTGGCGTGACACCACCGATCACTTTAGGAATATCTTTGGTCTTATATTTCTCATTTCCCGGATCAACTCTTTCAGGAGAAAAGACCAAAAAGAAATCTTCTCCAACTTTTAAGCCGGAAGACGCCAACTTTGGCAAAATAATTTCTTCCGTTGTTCCAGGATAGGTAGTACTTTCTAGCACTATCAATTGTTCCTTTCTAATGGTTTTTGAAAGATGCTGCGTTACAGCTTTAACATAGGAAATATCCGGTTGTTTATTCTTATCCAAAGGAGTGGGAACACAAATGCAAATCGCGTCAACTTTCCCTAATCGCGAAAAATCATCTAAAGCTATTAATTTACCATTTTCAACTGCTTGTTTTAGCTCGTCATCCGAAACATCTGGAATATAATTTCCTCCATTATTGATCATTTGTTTTCTTTTTGGATTCTGCTCAATTCCAATAACCTCAAATCCTGCCTTGGCAAATTCAACTGCTAGCGGCAGACCTACATAACCAAGCCCAACAACGCCAATTTTGGCCCTTTTATTTAGTATTTTATCTTTAAGTTTAATTTTATATCCACCTCTATATATTCTATTCTTTCCTTTGGTTTATTGGCACTATCCTATCCCCCATTCTCGCAATAGTAATATTTTTCATCCTCAACCAAAAGCGTTGGATAATTTTTAGCTGGTTTTTCTATAAATCGCCGAGCTACTCCCCTTCATCCACTTGGAATTCAGCAAGCGAACCCAATAAGGACAAGCCACGTCCACTTACCCCTTGTATTATTATACACTTTATTCTGGATAAATATATCTTTTTTCACGTCCATTGAAGTAACAATGGCCTAGAAGCTAAAGAGAGCTGGGGTTTCTTTTATTAAATCTTATCGTTTTTATTAGCCTATCCTATTTAATAAAGATATTGTCATTTCCAAACACGCAAACAACAGTTTCCACTCCGATCTTATCAAGCATATTGCGGATCAAGCCCAGATTTCCTAACCCGTAATCAATGATCGTAAGTATTTTTCTCTTGCCTCAATAGGGAATTCCCGCATTATTCGCTCCCTGAATTTAGCCCCATCCTGACACACAAGGGCTTTCTTTATAGCCTCAACCGTCCCATCTACATCCCCATATTCCGTATAAAATGCCGCTTCTCCCGCCACTTCCGGCAAGGCTCCCCTTCTCGTCACCACCGGAACACATTCGCACAACATTGCTTCCGCCAAAGCACAGCCAAAACTTTCCACATAAGAGATCTGGACATAAACTTTGGCTTTTCCCATCGTTTTTACTATTTCTTCGTTCTGCAAACTCCCCAACAACCGGACATTGGAAGTCGCAATTGATCGTAAATATTCCAAAGCGCCGTCGTTTCCTCCACCAGCTAAAACAAAAATCGTTTCGGGAAGTTTGGCTGCAGCTTTAATGAACGTAATCATCCCCTTAATTTCAATTTTCGGCCAGTTGACATAGCCAACTAGAAGAACTGTGTTATTTTTCTTCTCGCTAGCATGAAACGCCGCTCCATCAAATCCATGATATAGAACCTCCACGTTTTTTACCGCCCGGCAATTAAGACGAAGCACTTCTTGTGTCCATTTTGATACGGCCAGGACTTTATTCGCATGGCGGAAAGCAAAGTAAACCCTTCTCCACCCAGCCTTTTCATATTTCAAACCATATTTTATCTCTGGCTGATAAGCGACATCATATCCACCCGCAACAATAATTAGACTTTTCCCTAATAATTTACAAGCTAACCAAAGCTCAAAAACATATTTGCCGCCAAACCAGGCAAAACAAACATCCTTATTATAAAGATGCTTTATCACTCGCCAAAAAAACAGTTTATCTCTACTGTCATAATAAAGCTCCGTCACTTTAAAATATTTCACTAGCAGATCAACATCTCGCCTAACAAAGGAAGCCTTCATTTCATTAATTGGATAGCAAAAAAGGATTTTTTTACACATATTGCTGGTATAGCTTTGCCAGCTGCTGCCCGGTTTTTTCAAGGTTAAATTCAGTTACGACCTTTTGTCGTGCCCGTTTTCCAATTAATTCCCTAAGCTGTGTATCATCATATAACCTCATAATTGCCACTGCTAACGCCCTGCTATCTCGTTCCGGAACCAATAACCCCGTCTCACCATCAATAACTAATTCGGGGATCCCTGCTACCGGCGTGGAAATTACCGGAAGCCCCATTGCCATCGCTTCCATAATGGAAACCGGAAGTCCGTCCATTTGGCCATCTGGCATTACAACACACGGCAAAACAAAACAATCGGCCTCCCTATGATATTCCAGCACTTGGTCACTTGTTAGTTTCCCAGTAAAAGTTATATGTTCTTCAAGTAAATTTTCCCTGCTAATTTTTTCTAATTTGATCCGTTCCGAGCCATCACCTATAAAGAATGCTTTGAAGCTCAGATTATTCCGTATTAAGTTTAAAGCTTCAATTAAATACCGCCCCCCCTTTGAAGGGTACGTCCCTATTCCTACGCAATTAATAGTAAAAGGCCTATCTTCAGTCTTACGGCCTTTAAACTTGTCCGTTCTAATCCCGCAATAGATAGTCCTAATCTTTCCCTTATGTTCAGGCGGTACCATACTCGATAATCCATTTCTAACAAACTCTGAGGCTGCTACAACGAACAAAGCGTATTCTATTAATCCCTTCAACTTTTTCTTGGCTAGTCCTGACATCCCCTTCTCCTCAAAACAATGGGCTGTAAAACTGTAGGGAATCTTCGCCGTACGGCTTATTGCTTCGCCATAATGATGAATAAAATGGCTGTGAACATGGTTTATGCCCCGTTCCTTTGCAAGTTGGGCAAAATAGGCAATTGTGCACCTGCCACGCAGATTAACACCGGATATTTTGAGAAATTTAAGCAAAAACCCATACTTTGACTTTAGTTTTAAGATGTTTCGGTAGCGGAAATAGAAAGTTCTTTCAAGTAATTGATTTTCAATTATTTCCAGGTGCAAAACCGCGCCAATTGGTTGGAATATTGAGTACACCTCGATCTCCAGCCCCTGGCTTATAAGCTGGATAATTTCATTCATGATAAAGGTTTCTGAGGTAGAAGGAAATCCCCCCAAGATATAAGCGATTTTCATCTGTTTCTCCTTATATCATAACGTAATAATTTATATGAGGCCCGCCACCCAAGCCGCACCAAAAGCTTTATTGCTCCTAAATTTGGCTTATTGAAAAAACTTATTATTAAATATTTCAAACTATCTAAAGGAGCCCCCCTATCAAAATATATCCTAGCTATTTCAAGGCATGCTTGGCTCTTATGTTTTATCTTCGGGAACATCTCCTCAAACGTAAAACGTTCAAGCATTAAATTTAATACTTTGGCCTTTGGTCTCATATCGCTTCTCGTTCTATGGCTAATGCCATCTTTATAAGTATATCTTCTAAGTAAAGGAAGACCAACGTGCTTATATTTAAACCCTTTTAATATCCTAATTAAAAACTCATGATCTTCCGCCTTGTAAAATTTGGCATCATACAACCCAACTACATCGTAAAGGCTTCTCTTGAATAATGTCCCACAGGGACAGACCGGCAGCCATTCGACGGCCGCAGAGATCAAATCAGTTTCTGTTGGCTCATTAAAATACGAAAATCGGCGATAAATCTCGCCATCATCATTTACCAAATAATGATCAGAATACACGACATCTAGGCTAGGATCTTTCTCTACTTCACTCACCAACTTTTCCAATGTTTCCGAATATATCTCATGATCACTGTCAACCCATATAATATAATCCCCAGTTGAATGCTTCACCCCTAAGTTTCTAGCGGTTGGAATCCCAGAATTGCGTTGATAAACATATTTTATTTTTTGGGAATTGAAATCTTCCACCATCTTCCTGGTGCCATCCGTTGAACCATCATCGATAACTACAAGCTCATAATTTCGATAGGTTTGAGCCAGAATACTCTTAATTGCTCTGGCTAAAACTTTTTCACGATTGTAAGTTATAGTAATAACACTTATTTTAAGCGTCATTTTAATCTCTTTTAAGCATCTTTTTAAAGTAATACTTAGCGACTCTCCCCTTTGATCTTATGTTAATGCGTTTTCTTGTAAAATCATTCCAAAGGAATCGGATAATATATTTAGGGCGTAAATAACATAAATTCTCAAAAACGTCGCTTTCTTCACTGCCCAAATTAAGTGCTTCAATAAAATTTTTTTCTGCATTGTTATCATCTTCGATCTTCAAATAAGCCAGCCCCAACCCATAATGAGCGCCGGGACTTTTGTTTTTTTCTAAACTTAATTTAAAATAATCAATCGCCGTTGGGTAACATTTTTTTTCATAAAATCTTTTCCCCAATTCACAATAGGCTTTTGCTTCAAGCCCGTCTTTTGGCGCATAACCCCAAGAGAAATCAGGAAACATTTCTGATAACTTAAAATTATTTACTAAATATTCCAAGGCTTTGGCTTCATCTAAATGATCTTTCCTTAAAACAAAAGTTGTTCTCTCATTATGATTACGTCTCTTGCAAAGAGGCAAAGGAAGATGTTTAAATCTAACTCCGGCATTTAAAGCTCTTAACGTAAAGCTTGTATCTTCGGCCATTTTTAAGAGTGGGTCATAGCCGCCAATTTTTTCATAGATGTTTTTTCTTACCATGCTCCCCATATTTCGCGTCGGGCTGTTTCCCATCGCCGCAACAGCGATCAAGGCTTGGCGTGAATCCCCAGTATAATCATAACAACAATAATCAATTTTGCCTTTTGAATCCATAAAATAATGATCAACGTAAAGCACTTCTATTAAAGGATTAGCCTCAAAGTGGCTTTGCTGGAAAGCCAATAGGTTGGGCAAATACTCATCATCGCTATCCAACCACGATATATATTCACCTTTCGATTCCCTAATCCCATAATTCCTGGCATCAGATATGCCAGAATGCTCTTTGCGAAAATATCTGATCTTCTCTGAATTAAAGCTGTCTACAACTTTCTTTGTATTGTCTGTCGAACCGTCATCTATTATCAATATTTCATAATTTCCATAAGTCTGATCAAGCACGCTCTGGATCGCTTTCCCTATATACTTCTCTCTGTTATATGTTGGAATAATTACGCTTACCAGCGGCTGTTTTTCTGTGCCTTTTTGAAGTAAAACGGCTTTCTCCGTTTCATCAACAACATTCTCTTCCTTCTTTGGTTTAAACGTCAAAACAAACCAAACCCCTTTTACTTCATCTTTCCAATTGATCTCTCTTGAGTATGGTTCAACCAATTCTTCAAGGGATTTTCCAGTAAAAGATCTTTTCTGCCCTAAAGCAAGTGTTTCTTTAGCCGCTGAAATGATAATTTTCCCGTCAGGATGGCATAAACGATGGGCTTCTTTTAATATTTTATCCGGCGCTTCCGAATCTTCTAATATCCCCGCAATAACTATTGAGTCAAACGAGTTATCAAGAAACGGCGCCTTTACCAAGTTATCATTATAACCAACAATATCTAATCCATATAATCCGGAAATAATAGAAACCAATTCGCCATCTCCGCTCCCCATATTCAAAACCCTACCACTGCATTCAAAGGCAATATAATAAAACAAAACCCCCTCCCAGGCCCCTTTATCGCGGTATATTCTCCGATCAATATGAATTATTGGAAGGATTTTATTCATTCGATCTTTTTTTCTGCCTCCTTAAAACGCATATTTCAAGCCAATTTATGGCTGCTTCCTTCACAAGCTAAAATCAAACAAAACACTAGGCGCCAAATTGTGACAACTTTTTAATGATCTCTTTTTCGTCATTTCTTACTGCTAAATAATTTGAGCCATAGAAATTTTCCATATTGAAATGATATTCAAAAAAATAAACATAGTTTGGGAATATTTTACCAACAATAAAGCCGTTTTGCTTAAAATATCGGCAATAATCATATAATAAATCATGCGAAGCAATATTAAATATTCCATATTCAAATTGTATAACCCGAACTTTTTTTATCTGATCCCCGAAACCTTTGATGACTTTAAGATCCATTCCTTCTACATCGATTTTTAATAAATCTATAACCTGAATAGCACGCTCTTTTAAGTAATCAGATGCTTTTCTAATTTCGCACTTTATTTCCCGGTTGTAGTATTGATCGTGAAACTTCATGCTTTCTATTTTACAGCCTGTTGCCGTTGAACTTTCTCGCCCCAAGCTAATCGCGATCACTCCCTCTTCGTTTGAAAGGCCAAAGTTGTTCGTTATGACATTTTTCAAATCCTTTGTGTTATTTACTAGCTCATTATATGTTGAAGAAACAATTTCAAAAGCATGAACAACACATTTCGGATATTGCCTTGATATCGTTTTTGACCATTCCCCCACATTCGCCCCAACATCAAAAACACACTTAGGAGAAAAATGTGTCATTATTTTTAATATCCTCAACTCGCCATTTTGTTCTATATTGAAATTTTCATTATTTATATTTCTGTGAAACTTATCGACAATTCCCCCAAAAATATCAGCAAACGGTTTACCTCGATATTTGCATATGTAATTAGCTATTAAGTGAATTGCTTTGTTGAGTCGTTTTAAAAACATATTAAACGCTTCTGCTCCAGCGATCTCCCCTGTAATTTAAACTGTTCTCACAATGTGATATTTTTCAGAGGCATTCCAAAACCTTCATCCTGCATTCAGCAAAAAATAAAATAAATCCCCTTCCCAAACTCCCTTGTCTTGGTGTTTTTTCTATCGATATAATTTCTTTAAAAAGAACCTTTTGTCATTCTTGGTATTGTATGATGTTTTGTATCGATTGCTCCAAGCTGATCTTCGGTTCAAAGCCGATCAACTTCTTGCTCTTAGAGATATCAGGAACTCTCCTTAACATATCTTCAAACCCCTTTTCATAGGCCTTTTCATAAGGGATCGTCTCTATTTCCGACTTGCTTTTTGCCGTGTGTTTTACCAATCTGGCAAGTTCATTTATTGTAATCTCTCTTTCAGACCCCAGATTAAAGACCTGGCCAACAGCTTCTTTTTTGTGTATTAAATTATGTAATGCTTCAAGTAAATCTCCAACATCCATAAAACAGCGGGATTGTTCCCCAGTTCCATAGACGGTTAAAGGCTTACTCGCTAAAGCTTGCTCAATAAATCTCGGCACTACCATGCCATACCGGCCTGTTTGTCTTGGGCCAATCACATTAAAAAGCCTAACAATAATTACGGGCAAATTATATTCCTTATAATAAGCTAGAGCAGAGAACTCATCGATCGCTTTTGAGCACGCATAGGCCCACCTTTGTTTACTGGTTGGCCCAAGGACCAGATCGCTTTCTTCGGTAAAAGGAAGTGCTGAACTTTTCCCATACACTTCTGAAGTTGAGGTTATTAGGATCTTCCGCTTGTATCGATTTGCGATCTTTAAGACCACCTCCGTTCCCTGAACATTGGCTCTTATCACCCGGACTGGCTCATCCACGATCATTTTTACTCCAACCGCCGCCGCCAAATGAATAACCACTTCGTTCTCGGCAATTAACCGGTCAAGAATTTGTTCATTAAGAATATCATCGACCACAAAGCGATATTTCTTATTGTTTCGATATAATTCGATGTTCTTGAAATCACCGGTAGATAGATCGTCTATGACCGTCACTTCAGCTTCTTTATTCAAGAAATAACCAGCCAAATGACTACCAATAAAACCTGCCCCACCAGTAATCAATATTTTCACGTTTTTATCCTCCTAAAAGCTTTTTAACTATTTCTTTGACAATTTGCATGTTTTATTATTAATCAACTCTTCATACATTTGGATATATTGCTCGACCATATCATTCGGATTGTGTTCCCGTAAAAACACTTCTCTCCCATTTTTGCCCATTCTTAATCGCTCAGACGGATTATTAATAAGTCTCATAAGCGCTGCGGCCAGGCATTTAGGCTCCTTTGGAGGGATTAAAAGGCCGGTTTCTCCTTCTTTAACTAAACTAACTGGACCGCCACAAGCGGTCGAGATCACTGGCTTGCCGTGAGACATCGCCTCAACAATGGCGATTCCTGCCCCTTCCGTTCTTGAAGACTGAACATAAATATCTATTTCCGACAAAAACAAATGAATATCATCATGAGGCAAATATCCTTTAAAAACAAAACAGCCTTCAAGTCCAAGATCTGACACCATCTTCTTCATTTGTGATAAAAACCGGCCTTCTCCAACAAGAACATATTTTACCGACGGGAATATTTCATGCACTTCTTTGGCCGCTTCAATAAAGAATTCAAACCCTTTTTCATGTTCAACTCGCCCGATCGATCCAATCGTTAGTTGCGAATCGTTTTTTTTCTCTAAAAAACGTGGCATATCCAATAAAGGAGGAATAACGACCAATTTTAAATTGCTGGGAATATATTTAGCGGCATGTTCGCCCAAAGCATACGACAGAACCTTAAAAACAGAAGCCACCCGATAAATCTGTTGATATTTTTCCTTATGATAATCAAACCCCGCCATGAACTGTTCGTCATAAACCAGGGCAATTCCTTCCTTTTCTGCCCACTTTAAGCTGATCATTGTTGCGGGATAGGGAGAGACAACATGAAGAACGTCCGGCTTTTTAAAAAAACCCTTGATCCTTAAATTAATTATAAAAGTAATATTAAATATGTACTCCTCCACTCTTCTAAGCTCGTATCCAAGTTCTTTGTTAAATCCGCTAAAAGTAAAAACGATCGACTTTCTTTTTTTTAGCCAATACATAAACGACAAAACAATGTAAAGCATTATGACACAAAGCCACACCATTGATCTTAGCAAGTGATAAAGGACATAATTAATTTGAATCAAATCAATATCATTTTCTTTAAAATAACGGTAATATTGATTGTGCTTGGTTACATATTTCCTGGAAAACACAGCTACTTGATATCCGGGGTCTTTCATCCTTTTCGCCAGACGGGAACATTGATGTTCCAATCCCCCAGCCCTATTAAAGCTATCCATAACATAATAAATGCAAGACTTGCGTTTCGTTCTGTTTTTCATCATTTAATATTATCCAATATTTTTGCGAGACGATGTTCCCAAGTATGTTCCCGTAAAACCCTTTGCCTAGCCCGGCCAGCAATCTCTCTTCTTTCCTCAGGGCGGTTTAAATAATATTTCACTAGTTCTTTAAGCTCCTCGCCGGACTCAAAACAAACCATCTCTTTTCCCAATTCAAAATGCTGCTCGATCACGTCTTTTTTGTCTGCAAGTTGAAATCCCCCCGCCGCCGCAACCTCAAAGACCCTCGGCCCAGTCCCCGTCTTTAAAAATGGGTGGTGGATATTCATTATTATTCTGGCGGCATTATAAGCTTTATTTGCTTCCCCAAAAGGCAAAATACCACCTTGGAGCGAGCCAGCTAGGGCAGGAAAGACTGCTAATAGTTTTTGCCAGTCAAAGTTGCCCCAGATCTTGACCTTATGGTCCGTTAAATACTCCAAGACTTTAGCACGGAATAATCCAACACCGGTAGAATTGGCGTTAACTGTGCCAACAAAATTTATATCACAGTCATACATTCTCTTTTCTTTTTCTGAAAGCTCCACTGGCTTAAAAATATCTGGATCAACTCCATTAGGTAAATAGGTTACCAACCGATCAGTGAACAATTTTATTTGCGGGATACATGAAGTCTCACAAGCAAAAATATGATCATAATGTAATAAACACTTAGTGCTGTCATAAAATGGGAAAGGGTCATCTGCTACCCAAGCAACAATTGGGATTTTTATTTTTCTTCTAATTTCGATGAGAGAATCAGCCGTTATCAAGTTACTAAAGCTATCAATAATAAACAATACGCTTGGTGAATATTCTAAGACGCTATTCATAAAGTCTTGATTCAATAAAGTCTTTATTTTCCACCGTCTCCTTTCGTTCAAATGACGCTTTACCATTTCATCAATTGTAAAAGGCATCGGCGGCAACAACCCAAGGATTTTATCTTCGACAAATTTCGTTTCTAGCATATTCGATAAAAATAGCCGGTGTTCATGCCCTAATTTTTTTAAAGCATCCCTATAAGAACTTGTTATATTTCCATAACAGGTCGGCCCAGGCCCAACTAAAAACATTCTCATCTTATTTATCCCTGAAAAACCTTTTCGAGCTTATCGAGTGATTTATCCCAATCATGTCTACCAACTGTTTCTATTCCATTGCAAGCCAGCTTGGTCCTTAGCTCGTCATTTTCGATCAGCTGACTAATCGCTTTCGATAGCTCAACGGGCTCTCTTGGGGGCAAGAGAAGACAATTATGTCCCGGCACACAATATTCTCTAACTCCCATGGAGTCTGTAGCGATCACCGCATTGCCACAAGCCATCGCCTCTAGCGGCGGCAAGGCAAATCCCTCAATTATCGAAGCATGAACAAAAATATCCCCTTGATTATAAATTTCAATCAGTTTCTCTTGGGAAGGGTTAGAAACAAATTGATCTATACATCCATAAGCCCCGATTGGAGGCGTTTTTTCTGTGGTTACAAAAGTTATCTTTAAGTTCTTCTTTCTGTTATTGATCAGCCCAAACATTTTTCTTTGTTTTTTTACCATGCAAAACGCGGCCAAAGCATCTTGAACTCCTTTTATTCTGCCGTAACCAGTTGTTACATAAACAAGATTTAGCGTTTTTTTCCTCCGCTCTAGTTTCTCAACATTTTGGAACTTAAAAATCGACGTATCGATCCCGTTAGGGATTACGAACGGATCTAAACCAAATCCATTCCTTAAATACTCTGCCAACCAACTTGAAATAGTTATAGGTTTAAGCGATAACCTGAAGGTATTCTTTACTGTCTCAATTCTCTCAGAATCAGTATAAAAAGATTCTTCTTTTCCCTGTACATAATAGATTTTTTTATCTGCCTTTAATTGATCGACTTCATAGGCGGTTGGCCAATAGGTCGCCATGATTACATCTGATTTCGGAAAATCATTCGAATATGGAGGGAGCTTAATAAGCTTCGCTTTTAAGGGATACCAATCAGGATAATCGCCAAAATGTGTGACGATGCTAACATCATGTCCTCTAGCTATCAACCTATCCGCATATTCAAAGACCATTTTGACCCCACCAAAATGCCCGATTCCCCATAAAAGATAAGTAATTTTCATTTTACCTTCCCACCCCATGATAAACAAAACCTGAATTCCTAACTTTCTTAGGGTCATAAAGATTCCTGCCATCAAAAATGATCGCTTTTTCCATCAGTGAGCCCATCTTCTTTAGATCAAGATCGGCAAACTCATCCCACTCCGTTACCAATAGGACAGCATCACCCCCTTGTGCCGCTTCGTAAGCATTTCGACAAAACTTAACGCCGTTTAAAATCTTTTTAGTCGCAGGCATAGCCTTGGGATCATAAGCCTTAACTCTGACCCCTTTTTTTATCAAGATTTTAATAATGTCAATAGAAATTGATTCCCTAATGTCATCAGTCTTTGGTTTAAATGCCAAACCAAGAACTCCAATCGTTTTACCTCTTAATCCTTTAAGCTCTTTTTCTATCTTTTCCAGAAATCGGAACTTATGATTATTATTAACATCAATAACCGCCCGCAACAGATGGAAATTGTGGCCGCGTGAATTAGCCAGGTGGTCAAGAGCCCTGGTATCTTTAGGGAAACACGAGCCTCCATAACCCAACCCGGCCGATAAAAAATGCGGGCCGATCCTTTTATCCAGCCTCATCGCATTAGACACCTCTTTAATATCAGCCCCAAGCTGTTCGCATAAATGGGCGATCTCGTTGATAAACGAAATTTTGGTCGCTAGGAACGCGTTAGAAGCATACTTTATCATCTCCGCGCTTTGAAGATCAGTAAAAATAAGTGGGGGTCGGGACTCGCCTAACGCTAAAAGCGGTTGATAAAGTTTATTGAACAATCCTTGGACGTTTGGATCATTTGTACCGATCACTATCCTATCCGGATAAAAGCTGTCCTCAACTGCCGTTCCCTCTCTTAAAAATTCTGGATTAAAGACAACATCAATGTTCTCCTTGCCTAAGGTCTTTTCGATTTCTCCTGTCGTCCCTACCGGCACAGTACTTTTTATTACTACGGTCTTTTTCTGCCCCTTTGTTATAAAGCGCCCAACAGTTTTTACGATTTCTTGCAACGCCCGCAGATCCGCTTCCCCGTTTTTCTTCCTTGGGGTTCCCACCGCTACAAAAATAAAAGAACCAAACTTGAGCCCTTCGATAATATTACTCGTAAAAGACAACCGACCATTTAACATGTTTTTTTGGACAAGTTCGCCTAGCCCCGGTTCATGAATAGGGATCCTTCCCCTTTTAAGTTTATGGATTTTAGCCTTGTCCTTATCTACACAGACTACTTTATTTCCCAGCTCTGCAAAACAGGCCGCAGTAGATAAGCCCACATAGCCAGCACCGATCACACAAAGTTGGAAACTTTTCATTTTTTATGGCCTATCCTTCTTTACGACTATAATACTCAATTGTCTTCTGCAACCCTTCGGCAAAATCAATCACGGGCCGGTATCCAAACGCCTCCCCTGCTTTGTTTATCTCGGCCAGTGAATGCTTAATATCAGCAGCTCTTTCGGCTAGAAAAACCGGCGTAATATTTTTTTTCATGATTTCATTGAGGATCCTTACTAATTCAAGCAGTGTATGTCTATTCCCACAAGCAATATTAAATACTTTTCCAGAAATTCCTTTTTTTTGGACAGCCAGCAAATTAGCGTGTACAACATTTTTTACAAAAGTAAAATCTCTTGATTGGGTGCCATCACCAAATATTACGGGAGGTTTTTCTTTTAACATCAATTCAATAAATTTGGGGATAACCGCGGCATATTCGGATTTTGGGTCCTGCCTCGGGCCAAAAACATTAAAATATCTCAAACAAACGGTTTCCAGCCCGTAAACCTTTGAAAATATACGGCAATACCATTCTCCGGCCAGTTTTGCCGCAGGATAAGGAGCTTTTGGCTTTGGATTCATTTCTTCAACTTTTGGCAATGCAGGATTATCACCGTAAACCGAAGAGGAGGAGGCATAAACCACCCTTTTTACCCCCGCCTCTCTTGATGCCAATAAAACATTCAAGGTCCCGTTGACGTTAACATCGTTACAGCGCAGAGGCTCTTTGATCGATCTTGGTATTGAGGCTAACGCGGCCTGATGTAAAACATAGTCGATCCCTTTCATTGCCTGGGTAACAATATTAACATTCCTGATATCACCTTCAATAATTTCAATCGCTGAAGAAAATTGTTTTAAGTTCTCTTTCTTGCCAGTACTAAAATCATCCAGCACTTTTACTTTTTGACCCTGATTAACAAGCTCTTCCACAATGTTTGAACCAATAAAACCAGCCCCACCAGTTATTAAATAATTATTCATAAATTAAAAATACCTTCATATCAATTTTTTGTAAATTTCATTCCATTTTGGCCATACAACTTCCGGAGTAAAATGCTCAAGATATAGTTTGCGGCTTTGTTCTCCAAAACTTAAGCGCTTAACTTTATCATTATACAACTTGACGATTGCGCCTGCCAGCGATGCTGGCTCTTCTGGGGGAACTAATATCGCGTTTATTCCATCCTTAACGACCTCTGGAACTGAACCAACGCTCGTAGCAATAATTGGCTTTCTCATGCCCATTGCATAAAGCAGTGAATTGGGCATCCCTTCAGTACGAGAAGGAAGCACAAAAATATCATTATTACTTATAAATCCAGAGATCGAATCCTCACTAACCATTCCAACAAATGAGACTTTTTCCTTTATTCCAAGAGAGCTTACCAGTAATTCAAGATTGCGTCTTTCAACCCCTTCGCCCCCGATCAAACATTTAATTTTTAATCCTTTGTCAGTCAAGTTTTTTATCGCCTTTATCAGAACATCATATCCTTTTTCATGAGAAAGCCTTCCCAGGCTGCCAATAATCACTTCATTTGTCTCCAGCCTTTGGTTCGTAGAAATATTCGTAGAAATATATGGATCAGGAATGCAATTGGGGATAACTGCTACTTTAGACTCCGGACCAAACACTCTCCAGGCACGCTGTCTTATTTGTTTTGATAAAACCATAATAATACAATGTCTGCTGATCTCCTTTAGTTTTTTTAGGCTGTAAAACCATGTCTTCTGATAATAATCTTCCTTGTCCACTCCCCCACGCTCACTGAAAATCATCGGCACATGGCGTCGCCTAGCCCATGTAACCGCAAGCTCCGTCCCAAAATCACAACGAAAAGAATGAACTAAACTAGCCGGGTTAAATAAATCTTGCCAGGAAAGAAGTAGATAAAAGATAATATTGTTAATTATTTTTTTCGGCCCACGTTTAAATTCATAATCGATCTCCTTCTTCAGTTTATCTCTTGCTTCCCTAAATTTTAATTTTTTAATAAAACTGTAAACAGGAAGAAGCATCTTGCCTGAAATGGAAACATAAATATACAGAAAATCAATGATTTTAGAGCTAAGAGGTCTGGGGGCAATAACTCTAACTCCCTCCTCTCTAAGCTTTACTACATATTGATTATCTTTGGATGTGGGATAATAGCTAAATACCACTGGCCGATACCCTTCTTTTTTCCGATTTAAGACCATAGCCACGAATTGTTTTTCTGCTCCACCAAGTCCGGCAAAAAAACCAATAACAAAGAAAACCGTCTTTCCTTTTCGGCAAGGCAAAATCAATGCCTCGCATTTTGTGGCTAGTTTCTGAAAATAAATACTAAAACGCCTCCCCTCTATTAAGCGCAAAACAGCTTTTGCTTCTTTATGCTCTGGATTTACGATAAGGGCTTTTCTTAGGTAATTTTTTGCTTCGGCCATCGATCCTCTACTCTGATACATTTTTGCTAATCTAAAATAACTTTCGGAAAGTGGAAAGCTATCCAAACTCATTTTTAAGTATCTAATACTATCCTCATCTGCCTTCCTATAAGAGAATATTCTGGCAATATTCAAATAGGCGATGGCTTTGGCCAGCGATGGATCTTGATATTCCCAATCTATCCAGGGGAACAGTTCTTTTAAGTCATATTTCGCCAAAATTCTTCTCAAAACTTCAGCGTCAAATCGAAGATCTCTACCTGAACCAGTAAGGGCCGATGAATGTTTCCGCCAAGAAGACATCTTATTGGCTAGATGCTTAAAGTTATATTTAGCCACCGCCCGAGTCCAAAACTCATAATCCTCTGCTAATTCACTAAAAAAGGGATCAAATCCCCCCAATTCTTGGTAACATTTTTTTTTAATCATTACCCCAACGTTTGGAATAGGATTATTCCACACCATAGATTCTATCAGCTCTTCTTTGTTTTTAAAATTACGATGCAAAAGCTCCCCAATCATCACACCATTTTCATCAATCAAAGTAAAATCACCATAAACAACATCAAGGCGTTGATCGGCCTCAATTTCATTAAGCTCCAATCTCAGGCATTCCGGCATTAAAACATCATCACTATCAAGCCAAACCAAATATTCTCCGCAAGCTTTACTTATTCCATAATTCCTTGAATCCGCCACATTAGTATGCGACTTATAATAGTAACTGATTTTACTGGATTGAAATTCTCTGACTATCCTCTTTGTATCGTCGGTTGAACCATCATCGATAACAATCAATTCATAATCAGCAAAGCTTTGGTCCAACGCACTCTGAATTGCTTCTTTAATATACTTGGATCGATTGTAAGTAACGATAATTATGCTGATTTTTGGCATGCGTTATTTCAATTTTTTAAAGGTTAAAAAGTTAACTGTTTTATCCCCAACAAAAGACCTAATAATCAAAGAAAGGAATTCCCTGTTAAAAGCTGTAAAAGGATTGTTAAATAGAGATAAAATAATTTTTTTGCGGGCTGTATTGAGGTCCTTAGCATAATATTTTTCTCTTGCATCCTGGTAGCATCTTAAAGACAGGTGCGATCTAAAACTCCACCAAAGCCTAATGTATCGTAAAGTAAAAGGATTCCCCCAGTATCTACGGCTTATCTTCGGTTGTTCTTTACATACCTTTTCATGATCACCAGAAATACTGTTATCATGCAAACGTTGATTAGCTAAAATAGCAGGGAGGTAAGCAAACTGATGTTTTGCCCCTATCCTTAACCAATATTCATAATCATTCGCGACCATGTCCGCAAATAAACCAACTTCATCCATTATTTTTTTTCGAATAAAAATTGCCACCCCAGGTATCCTTAAACGATCTTTCCAACCCCATGATCTTAGTAAACGCTCATAATTATATTCATTTGATACCATTAAATAACTACTACTATTCTTTTCATCAATTATCATGGCATCGCCATAAACAGCCGCAATCTCTGGATGTTTTTGTAGAAACTCAGCCGCATTTTTAACGGCATTCAAAGGATAAGAATCAGAAGTCGGCAATAACCCCACAATTTCCCCTTTCACCAAACCTCTGTTAAATATTTTATTCAGAGCATCAGCCACGCCCTGATCTGGTTCTGAATCCCAGTTAACGTCTTTATCGTACTTACGTAGGATGTCTACAGTCCCGTCAGTTGACCCACCGTCCATAATTATATGTTCGATATTTGGATAGTCTTGGTTTTTCACGGACAAAATCGCTTCTTCAATATACTGGCCTTGATTAAATGAAGGCGTAATTATCGAAACAAGCGGATATTTATTGTCCATCAAACATCTCTTTGCTGTCTGCCGGAGCATAATAAATTATTTGGCTTCCCATATTTTCAAACCTGAACGGGACAAATAACAAGTTTTTCAGCGCTTCTTTAACCTTATTCTGAAGTTCTGGCTTAACAAAAAAGAGCATAAAACCTCCACCCCCAGCGCCTAAAAGCTTGCCGCCAACTGCTCCAGCCTTAAGTGCTGCATTATAGATATCATCTATTTCACTTGTTGATATTAACTTGGTCAGGCCACTTTTTAATCTCCAAGACTCGTTTAGAAGTTTGCCAAATTCAAACAACTCCTCGTCCGGGCCGTTTAAAACATCGATCGCCCGCTCCACCATCTCTTTCATAGCTTTTAATTCCTGCGCTTTTAATGGGGTGTTTTTTATCTGTTCTCTAGCAATTTCTGAAGCATTGCGTGAATACCTGGTAAAAAATAACATCAGATGATCTTGTAACCGGCTAAGTTTTAACGGGTTAACTGTCATCGGGGTGACATGGAATTGTTGGCTTCCGCCAAATTCAATTTTATTAAACCCGCCAAAAGCCGCGGCAACTTGGTCTTGAGAGCCAACACATTCTTTAATAATATTCTGTTCAATCTGGATAGCTTCTCTGGCCAGTTGCCTTTTGGTGGTCATATTACCGGATAAAGCATATAAAGAATTGAGAAATCCAACCGTAAAAGCAGAGCTTGAGCCAATGCCAGATTGCGCGGGGATATCGCTGGTATGAACCATTTCAATCCCTCTATTTAATTTCAAAAAGCTCAGGCATTCGCGCACGGAAGGATGTTTAATTTCATTAATTCCCCCAACTTCCTCTCTAAAGGTGTATCTTATTTTATATTTATAATCAAAAAATGGGGGCAAAAACCGACAGCTTATATAACAATATTTATTAATAGTTGAGCTTAAAACTAAGCCCCCATTTTCTTCATACCAAGCGGGATAATCCGTCCCGCCACCAAAAAAAGAGACCCTAAATGGAGTCCTAGTTATTATCATGATAAATTGTTTCCCCGTGCCATTTCAACCGCTGAGGGCACTATCTCGTCAATCCCCAACTTATTAAGTTGGTGTAAATATTCCCTGTTTCCGACAGCAAAAGTATATTCATCGGCAAAGCCCAAATTCATCTGCTTTTGCGGCAGTTTATGATCGCGCATGATATTTGAGACCAAGGCATCTAATCCGCCTTTATTTTTAAACCCTTCTTCTAAAGAAATCACTCCATTATATGTTTTCAAGAGAGAAGCCAGTGCCTCTTCATCAAGATCTTTCAACATAAATAGATCAATAACTCCAACGTCAACTCCCATTAATTTAAGCTTTTCGGCCGCTGCCAACGCCTTATGCGTCATATAGCCAGTGGAGACAAAACAAAGCTCTTTTCCCCGTTTTATCTCACAAAAACCTTTTTTGAAATCAAATAGTTGCGTCTGATTGTAAATTTGATTTAGCGATTTGCCATCTAACCTGATATACTTTGGTTTATTTATTTCGATCGAGGCGTCGATAAATCTTTCCGTCAATAAATGATCACTGGGAGAAAAAAACATTACATTGGGCAAACATCTCATGATCGAAATATCCTCAAGGCAATGATGTGTTGGCCCGGTAACATCATAGCTTAGGCCAACACCAACTGCAATAATATTAAGGTTAAGTGGACGAATTTGTGACAGCATTGCCAAATTTATCCTTATTTGTTCATAAGCTCGCATTAAAAACGGCGCAATTAGATAGGCGTAAACGATGTAGCCTTCTAGCGCTAACCCAGTCGAGATATTTATCAGATTTTGTTCCGCAATGCCAACGTTAATGAACCTATCTTTATACTTGGCTCTTAATTGATCTAAAGAGGGGGAACCAAAATCAGCTGAAATAAAAAATATTTTCTCGTTTTCACCCATCTTTTCATAAATCTTATCGATCAGTGCGTCTCTCATTACTTTTGGTTTAGTTTCTGTCCCCATTTTTATCCTAGCTCCAAAACCAAAGCATCTATTTCCGCTGGTTTTAGTCCTTTTATGTGGCAAAGAGAATCTTCTTCCAACCTTTTAACCCCCTTCCCCTTTACGGTGTCTGCGATCAAAACTTTTGGAAAATCACTTTCGTCTTTTTTTAACCGGCTCAATTTCTCATATAAAGCAGCCACATCATGCCCATTAACCTTATTGGCCTCCCAACCAAAAGCCTTGAATTTTTGGTCAAGCGGCGCTAGGTTTAAGATCTTTTTACAATGATCAAGCATGCATATTTTATTGTTATCAATGATCAAAATAAGATTATTTAACTTATGGTGTCCGGCAAACATTATTGCTTCCCAAACCGACCCCTCATTAAGCTCTCCATCCCCCATTAGCACAAAGACCTTTTCTTTTCTTTCTTTTCGCTTTAAAGCTAAAGCCAAACCACAAGCAACCCCTAAGCCCTGCCCTAGCGAACCATTAATCGTCTCAAGTCCGGGGATTGAACAATCTGGAATATCTCCTAAAATAGACCCTTCTTTTCCCACCTGGCGCAAATATTCTTTATCGAAAAACCCAAGGTCGGCCAGGATCGGATAAAAAGAGACCACGCCATGGGCCTTGCTGATAATGAAGCGATCTCGATCTTCCGCGTAGATCTCCCTAGGATTAAATTTTATTATATTTCCATAATACAAAACCGTCAGCAGTTCCACGCAAGATAAAGCCGAAGCTAGCCTAATACCAGGTGCTATTTTATGGATAAGCAAAGTTTCTCGCCTAACCCATTTGGCTTTATCAGACAGCTTATCTATCAGGTTTATATCAACTGCCAGCATAATTCTTCCTATACCAATCAATGGTTTTAGCAATTCCTGTCCTTATATCTGTTTTTGGTTTAAAACCTAAAAGTTCTTCGGCTTTGGTTGTGTCAATTAACCTAACTGGGATCATTGACGGTTTGGATTGGTCATATTCAACTTTTACTTCTTTATAACCGTCAATTTCTAAGGCCATTTGCAGGATTTTTTTTATTGAATAGCCTTTACCAAAACCGATATTTATTGGGTCATAAGTATTGATTTTTTCTGTGGCGAGGATTACCGCCTCTATGAAATCATCGATATAGATCAGATCCCTAATGTCTTCTCCTGTTCCCCAAACTTTAATGGGGGCTTGCCGTTCAATTACTTTCCTTAAAGTGGCTGCCATCACGTGAGAAGCAGCAGGGTCAAACTTATCGTGGGACCCATAAATGTTTGAGGGTCTTATAACTACTGTTGGCATGGTCTCTTTTAATTTTAGCGAATATAGTTTACACAATAATTCGGTATATCTCTTCATCCAGCCAACCCCATAATATGTTTCATAAGGATCACCGTCAAACATTTCCTCTTCCTTCACCGGTCGATCACCGGTCGGCGGATAAGCCGCGTTACTGCTTAGCCAAATAAATTTTTTGACTTTGGCAAAATAAGCGGCCTCTAATATTTGCGCGTTCATGACTATATTAGGAGTAACGTGGACTAGCGGGGTCGCCGCCATAACCGCCGCACCGGCCGTACTGGCCGCGCACATAAAAACATAATCGATACCTTCGACCACTTTTTGGCAATCAGCAGGGTTAAGCAGATCGCATTTAACATATGCGATCGTTTCATTTAAGACTACCGGCTCTTTCCTGTGTAAAGTCGCCCTAACTATTGCCCCTTCCGCCAGCAACCTTTTTATCAGATTAATACCGATAAAGCCTGTACCTCCAGCCACCAGGACTTTTTTCCCTTTAAACATAATACCCCGCTTCATCCCTCGGCGATAAGATCGGATCCTTAATCGGCCACCATATATTAAATTTAGGGTCATTCCATCTTATCGTGAATTGCCTTGAAGGGTCATAATACGAGGATTGTTTATAATGGAAGATCGACTTTTTGCTCAAACATTGGTGTCCGTTCCCATGTTTGGGCGGAACTAGCACTTGATACTTATTCACTTCAGATAAAGTAAAGGCCTCCCATTTACCAAATTCTTTTGATGTCTCGTCATTATTAACAACAACAAGATAAAATTTGCCGTGCAAGCAAGAGATCAATTTCCAAGTAATTTGATCGCCATGAACACCTTTAATCACTCCTCTTGATGCGGTAGAAACATCCTCTTCAATAAAATCAACCGTTATTCCCTTTTCTTTATACAACTTCTCATTATATATTTCGAGATATTCTCCCCGATGATCCTCATAAAACGTCGGTTTGATCAACAAAACTCCTTCTAATTTTGTCTTGCACACTTCTATCATCTAATTCTCCTTTTCAGCAAAATAATTTTTTCTGTTTAAATATTCAATTTGATTATTCATGAACCAATCCCAGGTTTTTTTCAAGCCATCCAATAAAGAGGTGGTTGGAGAATAATCGATCATTTTTTTAGCCAAAGAAATGTCCATTACTCTTTTGGGGAAACCAGAAGGCTTGGTTGAATCGAATTGATAGTTAAAATCGAGGAATTGTTTTAGAGTTTCAACCAATGCTCTAATAGTTACCCCTTGACCACTCCCCAAATTCACAAAATCAGACTTTGTTCCATGATATAAAGCCAGGATCACGCCTTCCGCCACATCATGGCTATAAGCAAAATCACGGACCGCCGTCCCATCACCCCAAATAACGACCGGGTCTTCTTTTTTGAATATCCTATACATCAAGGTTGGAATTACCATGGCATTGTTTGGATCAAAATTGTCTCCAGGACCATAAACATTGCATGGTCTGACTACTGCAAAGCTATCTAATCCATATTGGATCTTATAAGCCTGGATTTGAAGCTCGGCCATCCGTTTGGCCCACCCTGGGAACATATCCATTGGCGCGCCTTCACGGTTCTCAGATTCTTTAAAAACTTCGGCGCTGGAATATGCGCCAATTGAACTGGTATAAACTAATTTTTTAACCTTATTTATCCGACTGGCTTCAAGTACGTTCATATTAAACATCAATAATGGGACAAAAAAGCTGGCTGGCTTTGATTTTGTAACTTCTATCGATCCTTTTATCCCCGCCAAGTGAAAAACATAGTCAATCCCTTTGGTAATTTCTCTACAAAAAGCGTAATCGGTTAAATCACCATAAAGATGTTTAGCCTTTTTATTAACTTCGATCTTATCCAAAGAGACGGAAATGACGTTAGCTCCAGCCTCGCATAGAATATCAACAACCTCGCGACCGATCAGACCCGTCCCACCCGTAACTAGACAATTTTTCTGGGTAAAATTTTTTAAAACTTCATTTTTTATCATGTTGATGATTTATCGCCAGAGAGATCGCCATCACCGCTCCCATGGCTACAACCTGGCCGGAAAATACCGCACTCAATGCTTTGCTTGGTTCCATTAATACGATTTCCATCTCTTCTAATTCATTTTCACCTATTGTTTCTTTTACTTTTACAATATCCTTGGCAATAAATAAATGCGCCTTGCCGCATCCATAATTAGCGCTACCAACAAAACAACCTAAAGATTCCCAACTATTTGATTCATAACCTGTTTCCTCAAACAGCTCTCTTTTGGCGGCCAGTAATGGCTCTTCTCCCTTTTCTATCGCCCCACCAGGAAGCAGTAAACTTACCTCCCCAATCCCTTGCCGATATTGGCGAGTAATGACCATTTGTCCTTCGGCGGTATACGCGACAATAACCGCGTAATCCAACAATTTTATTTGATAATAATCGTCAACTACTTTCCCACCAGGAAGCTTGACTTTTTGCACCGAAACATTGATCCAAGGCTCGGCAGAAAAGACCTCTTTCTTATTAATAAGCTTCCACCTCTCCATAATTTTTCGCCTTTTTATTACTCAACCACAAAATATGACACTCTTGAAGCATAACGGTATCGTTTTAATTTTATATTATTAAGCCCAAATGTCTCCATTAGGGCCACTGTCTCGCCCGGCGAATCGGGATCATTCAACTCATCAAACCCAATAACACTCCCTTTAACAAGATGCGGCTTAATCGCCTCTAAACATTTCTTTGTCGGCTCATAAATATCGAAATCAAAATAGGCTAAAGCCATTATAGTGTGGGGATTATTCTTTAAGTATTTTTCTACCATAACAACCGCGTCACCTTTAATAATTTCATATTTTTTAATGTGTGACAGGGGGTTATCTTGCTCCTGCAGGCTCATTATTTTTTCTAAATAATCATCATAATTTCTTGTAACGGCCACATTGCCTGTTCTCATCAGATCAGATTTACCATCTTTTTTCGAAATACTTGGAAAGCCAGAAAAAGTATCAAAGCCAACAATTTTTCTGTGCCGATTAAATGGCTCATAAATCCCCCTTAAAGCGGAAAAAAGCGAAAGATTTTGCCCCCATCTAGTCCCAAGATCAAAAACGACGCCTTGAACATCTATAATTTGGCTATATATGTGTTGCATAAATAAAATGCGAGCTAAGGTCTTTGAATTTAAAAATATCCCTAAATTAGAAAGAAGCTGGTCCTCCGGTATTGGACAATCATTAAAATGTTTAAGAACCTGGCTTCTAATTAAATCTTCTTTCTCGTTGCTATAACTTTTAACCCCTATTTTGTTTTTCATTATGCCCTCCTTTTTTTACTCGTCCAAGCCCTTATCTCTAATATAGGCGGGAATTGGCCTATTGCCATAAGCTATAACCCAGGCCCAGTATCTGATCCTGCCTTCAACCAAAGCATAATCATATTTCCCGGACTTGTCTTTCGATCTGACTAGTCTAACAGGCTTTATTATGTTTTCTTTAATAATGCTTTTTGATAAAACGCTTGGACTTGGCACAAAACCCATTTTATTTTTTTTGGCATCATCAATTGTCTGATATACAGCTTTATTTCCCTCCCCTTTAAGGCTAACAAGTATCTTCTCTGGAGCAATAAACATGATCTGACGATCAAAGGCTTTGTCGATCATTTGAATATCTTCCTTTTCCAGATCAAAGGCGGCGGCGGCCGCGTTTTCTTTGAGATGCTTGATGTTCTTAGCTTTTGGGATAACGACTACTGTTTTTTTCTCGATCAGCCATCTTAAAGCCACTTGGGCAGGGGTTTTTTGATGTTTTTTCGCGATTTCATTCATGGTTCTTATTTGTTCTAGGCCATCCCCTATCCTGCCTTTATCAAGTGGGCTGTAGGCCAGAATAAAAATATTACATTCTAAACAAAAAGGAATAATTTCACTTTCAATTGTACGGTCAAAAAGATTATATTCGATTTGCAATGAGCTGATACTTTTAACTAGATTTCGAGCTTCTTTCAACTCTCGTAAAAACATATTCCCCAAACCAATGTAACAAACTTTCCCTGTTTTTATTAAGTGTTCCATCGCTGAAAGGGTTTCGTCTAAAGAAACGGATGGATTAGGCCAATGCATTTGATATAGATCTATACGATCAGTTTGTAGACGCCGCAAACTGCCTTCTACGGCATTAATAACAGAGTCGTAAGAATTGTGAAGTGGGGAATATTTTGTCGCGATTATAACGTTATCTCTTATCCCTTTAATAGCCTTGCCAACGATCTCTTCGGATCTTCCATTGTCATATTCTTCCGCCGTATCTATCAAGTTCATGCCCAAGTCAATTCCCGCACGAAGAGTGTTAATTTGAGATTCATCCCACTTATATTCACCCATACCTTGACCAATAGCGGGCAACTTTATGTTCTTTTCATCTAATTGCTTAATAATCATTTTTTAGCGACATCCTTAACGATCTTAATAAGACTTTGTTTGTTTACGTTATAAAGATCATGCAACCACTCTCTTGTCCCATAATCGAAGCATTGCCTATCTTTTAAGGCAATTCGTTTTAATTGTATATTCGCCCAATTATCAATTAATATTTCGCTTATAATCGTTCCCAAGCCTCCAACTATTGAGTTTTCTTCAAAACTAATTAATTGTTTGGAGGCGGCAATAGTATTTAAGAATAATTCCTTATTAATAGGTTTTAGTCTAAATACATCGATAATTCCAATGTTTATAAACTCTTTCTTAAGCTCTCCCGCCGCTTTTATAGACACATGGGTCATAAACCCAGTACTTAAAACATTCACATCCGAAACAGCCTTTAAAACTTTATAACCAGAAGCACAATCGGTTTTGCTACTGTAAAGCCTATTAAAAACCCCCTTATCAAGCCTTACATAAGCAGGGGCACCGGATTCATATGCAATCTGTGCAGAAGCAGCGGCCGAACAATCATCAATTGGGTTGAATATTGTAATTTCCGGGAGTATGCGCATAATAGCTATATCATCTATTGCATGATGAGTGGCCCCATCATTTCCAAAAGAAAGACCAGCGCCTGCTCCAATGATCGTAACCGGCAAGTTCATACTGCAGATATTAACCTTAATATGTTCTAAACAACGCAAAGTAATAAAGGGGATAATCGCATAAATAAACACTCTTTTGCCGCTTAAAGCTAGACCGGCCGCAACCGTCACCATATTCTGTTCTGCGACACCAACATTAATAAATTGATCAGGAAAATCTTTTTTAAATTTCCTAAGACTAAAAGCGTCCGCATCTGCAGTTATAAAAACAACATCCTTATCTTTTGCGGCAATATTGTATATTTGATCAAAAAACGCGTCTCTAATATCTACAGTTTGCTTTATCATGATACAAATTTATATTAATTCCTTTCTTGCCAATTTCAGCTCATCTTTTGTCGGCACTGAATGGTGCCACTTTAAACCATTTTCCATAAATGAAACGCCTTTGCCCTTGATCGTATCAGCAATTACCATTAAAGGTCTTTTAAGTTTACCAATGCCCTTAAAAACAGCCAAGCTCTCTTCAAAAGAATGTCCATTAATGTTTTTAACTTCCCAGCCGCAAGCCTTAAGCTTATCTTCTAATCTGCCTGAACCATTTTCTTCCTCAACTGAAGCTGTAACCCCAAGACGATTACGATCAATAATACCCACGAAATTATTCAAATTCAGCTGGCTAATGAACATAATAGATTCCCAGATCGAACCTTCCGAACACTCTCCATCCCCAACCAATACAAACACCTTATATTTTTTTTTATCCATCTTGGCTGCTAGCGCTATGCCGGCGCCAATCCCTAAGGCATGCCCAAGCGAACCCGTATTATATTCCACTCCGGGAGTATCAAGATTAAGCTGTCCCCCCAAACTCGCCCCATTCTGCCCGTAGCTATCAAGCCTTTTCTTCTCCAATATGCCCAAATCCACCCAAATATGATAAAGCGCCAGACAGGCATGGCCCTTACCAATAATAAAGCGATCTCTTCCTTCCCATTTTTGATTTTTATTGTCAATTTTGAGAATATCGCCATAATACAAAGCGACCAAAATATCCATACAAGAAAAAGTCCCACCAATATGACCCTTACCAGTGCGAGCGATTGTCTCTAACACTTCTTTTCTTACCCTTTTAGCTTTATTTCTTAATTTATCTATATTAAACATCTGAATCGTTATCTTCTGGTTAAGCTTTGATTGGCTCTATGATTTTTTGCTTGTTATCACAAACAACTTCCACAAAAGCTGGCCCTTTTTGCTTCATTATCTGGAACACTTTTTCATCAATTTCTTCTTGTTTCTCAATCAGAAAATAAGGTAAGTCAAAGGCTTCAGCGATTTTCTTAAAATCGAGCAGTTCTTCACAGTTAGCCTGGTCTGAATTGATGTACCGGCCATCGCATAGTTTATCTTGAGTATTTCTGATCGAAACATAACCGCCATTGTTAATTACAAACAATTTTATCTCAAGATCATAATAGGACATGGTTTTTAATTCTTGAATATTCAATTCTAAAGAACCATCACCCGTAATCGCTAAAACCTGGGCGTTTTTATTAGCAAAACAACATCCAATCGCCAGGGAGATCGATAATCCCATGGAAGCAAAAGCGCCTGAAGTTATTTCCCGTTGGCCCTTTTCAAAAGTCAAAGCCTGACCAGCAACATAATAGGAAGACCCAGCATCACTGACAAAAATGTTCTTTTCAGAAGAAAGAGCATCTAAGCGACTAACAAAATAATACAGGTCTATTGGATCCTTCTTTTGTTCCTGGGATGTTAATGGATATTTATTTTTATATTCTTGGCAAACAGATAGCCAATTCTTATAATCTTGCAGGCGCGCATTCTTTAACTTATTCGATAAGCCGACAATAAATAATTTTGCGTCAATTTTTATTGGTAGATCAATTTTGATGGCCGGCTTAGCAAGCTCCGCCTCATCAATGTCAACCATTACAACCTTGGCTGTATCTGAAAACACATCAAGCTTTTCTCCAACAAATGGAACCGCCAGGCGGCTCCCAATACTTATAATTAGATCGCTTTCTTCCATGATCTTACCGGTAAAACGCAAACCTTTAGTCCCTCCATGGCCAAAATTATTTTTATATGAAAAAGGCAAAATGTCTTGCCCAAGCCTAGAAAATATTACAGGAACACTTAATAATTCAACCAAAGACTTGAATTCAGGAATCGCCCTGGAAATCCTTATTCCTTGACCTGCAATAATAAGAGGCTTCTTCGCATTTTGTAAAAGTTTCAATACCTTATTAATTAATGTGTCAAGATCAAGACTAATTTGCTTTTCCTCTGGCACAAAACAACGAAGCTTGCTTTCATCAACCATCGCTGATTGAATATCCAAAGGAATGTCCAACCAGACCGGCCCCGGTCGGCCGGACTTTGCAAGATAAATCGCTTTTTCCAAATGATATCTAATAGAATCTGGATCATTTATCATCTCTGCGTACTTTGTTATTGATCTCACAATCTCAATTATATTTATCTCTTGCGTGCCAAAATTCCTTAAATTTTTGATTTTTGAATTATAGCTAGCATATTTTCTATTGACTTGTCCAGAAATAATAAGTATTGGAGCGGAATCCACCCAAGCTTCAGCTAATCCAGAAACAGCATTTGCCCCACCCGGCCCAGTGGTAACATAAACAACGCCCAAGTTCTGATTTAGCCTTGAGTAAGCTTCGGCCATCATTGGGGCTGTCGCCTCATTTCTAACACATACAGGCATAATCTTTTTATTACAGGCTATCCCATCATCTAGATATATAGACCCGCCTCCAGACATCATAAAAACATGCCTCACTCCTAACTTGGCAATAAAATCAGCAATATAATCTGCTACTCGCATCACAATTTCCCTTTACTATAGTTTAGCTATAAAGTGTTCTATTCTTTTTAAGGCTTCTTTAATCCCTTTTGCATCTATACTGGCATAACACAATCTTATGTTTTTTTTGCCAAAACCACCAAAACAACTTCCCGGAAGAGCACAAACACCCACTTCTTCTAACAGCTTATTTGAAAATTGGCCATCATTCATTTCTGTTCCCGATATATTTGGAAAAGCATAAAACGCTCCATCCGGGATCAGACAAGATATTCCGGGGATTTGCTTAAGCCCTTTGGTTAAAATATCTCTGCGTAGTCTTAATTCTTGAACCCGATCATGAAGGAACCTTTGGTCTCCCATAATAGCCGCGATTCCACCCTGTTGAGTAAAGATTGGCAAACAAGAAAGAATTGTTTGCAGCATGAGCCCGAGTTTTTTGATCACTTCTTCTGGGCCAACAGCATACCCCAATCGCCAACCAGCCATTGAATAAGTTTTTGACAAACTGTTTATTATTATCGTTCTTTCTTTACAAAGGTCTAAAACAGAGGGGGAATAATGTTTTTTTTCATATATTATTTTCGCGTAAACCTCATCGCTTAAAATATAGAGATCATGTTCTTCGGCAATATTCGCCACTTCTACGATCTCTTCTTGAGTCATTACGGCCCCTGTCGGGTTTTGGGGAGAATTAAGGATAATTAATCTGGTTTTATCCGTTATTTTCCGTTTTATATCTTGAGGATCCATTCTAAACCCATTTTCTTCTTTTAATATTATTCCGATTGGCGCAATTCCATTATAATTCAAGACCGAATAGTAAGTAGGAAATCCAGGATCTGGATATATAACTTCTTCGCCATGATCTACAACGCAACGAACAACAAAATCAATTAATGCGTTAGCTGGACAAATCATCACTTGATCGACCGAAGGCTCAAAGCCCCAATTTAACTTGGTATAACAAGATATTGCCTCTCTAAATTCTAATATTCCCATAGAACTAGAATAATGGGTTAAATCTTCATCGATCGCTTTTTTGGCTGAATTTTTTACATGCTGCGGAGAGTTAAAATTTGGATCTCCAATTTCAAAATGTAAAATGCTTTTGCCGTTTTTTTCCAGTTCTTTAGCCTTGGCAAGAAAAGCGAACATCGGTTGGCCGATGAGTCCTTCCGCCGCTTTAGATAATTTTTTCAAAATAACCCCCAAACCTTCCGGTTTTCACTTAACAATCGTTACTGCCTTCCATGGGGATATTTTTAATATATCTCTCCAATAATTCAGCATATCTTCTAATGTCTTCTCTAGCGGAATTATCGGTTCCCAGCCGGTTTCTTTTTTAAATTTATCAGTGCAGGGAATTTGCAAAGTCACGTCAGACGGCCTGATGAGCGCCGGATCAACCCTAATCTCTACCTTTGTTTTAGAAAAAGATAATAATATGTCTAAAGCTTCCCCAATGGTTTGAGTGCGATTCCCGCCAATATTATATACTTCGCCCGGCTGGCATTTATGCAGTAATAACCAATAAGCTTTAACCGCATCCCTGACATCAGCAAAGGTCCTAACTGATTGAAGATTTCCAACCCGAATAACCGGCGGAAGGAGCCCAAGCTCTGCCGCCGCTATTTGTTTAGCAAAAAACGACATGGCAAAAACGTCACCTCTGCGGGGCCCAGTGTGAGTAAACATTCTAGTACGGATAGTTTTCATCTTAAAAGAAAGCCAATATTGAAGCGCCACCATATCTTCCCCTACTTTACTGACGGCATATGGAGACGCGGGTCTTAGTGGGCAATTTTCGGTAATTGGAACATTTTCCTTTGTGACCTGGCCATAAACTTCTGAAGACGAGCAAATATGGATCATGGGATCGAGCTCGGAAATCCTAACCGCTTCTAAAACATTGGTAGTTCCAATGACATTTGACCATAAGGTCTGGATTGGCGAATTGAAGCTAGTCAACACATAGCTTTGAGCCGCTAAATGAAAAATAAGATCTGGCTTAACCGCTTTAAAGTGGCGGATCAAGGCACTTAAGTCACATAGATCGGCATCTAGAATGTTTATTTTATTATAAACTTTTTCTAAATTATCTTTAGGGCTTCGCCATCGGCACAAACCATAAACCTTATACCCTTCATTAAGTCCTAAAATATATTCTGCTAAATGACTACCAACAAAACCGGTTATGCCGGTTATTAAGACATTCTTATTCTTTTTCATATTAAGACAAGTTCACCTATTAGCAGCCTTTAAATTCTGTTTTCCATTCAAAGCGCGGCCGGACAACGCCTATCCAGGTTCCGCCATATTCCTTGCGCATCCCTCCGGTATCGATCACCCCAAAAGAGATCGCATTTTTAACAAAAGCTTCTGCTTTGACTGAGTTAAATGGAGTAACGTAAGAACTAATATAATAAGTCCCCTCATTTAAGAAATTACCTGGTATCCGACAGGTTGAGCGGAATAAACCAATTGGGCTGGGCTTCCCATACCATTGGTCAGGAGCCAAGCTCGCAGAAGGAAGATTCCCTGTTGCAAACACTATGGTTCCATTGTTATCAAGCAAATGAAATGAGGACATAAGTTTTGCCCCCTCTCTAAAATTCCAGAAACAATGTTCAATAAAAAAGTCTTTTTGGATGTCGACATTAGACACGGATTCGCCTTGATGCGACAAGATCCTAACAGCATGAAGCCTCACATTTTTGTTCCCCGGAGCAGTCGTAGGATTTGACCAAATCATCTCACTTTTACTGTGCTCTTCTTTCATATATTCCTCAACAACTTTTGCTGTCGGACCAATTGAAATAACCTTACCCTTTTCCAGCAAGATCGTCCGGCGGCATAAATTCATAACGCTCGCCATATTATGGCTTACAATCAATACTGTTCGCCCCTGATTTGCGACCTCCCCCATTTTCCCTAAACATTTTTTCTGGAACTCAAAATCCCCAACAGCCAACACCTCATCAACAATTAAGATCTCCGGATCTAGATGTGCCGCTACAGCAAAAGCCAGCCGAACATACATTCCAGAAGAATAACGCTTAACTGGTGTATCGATAAATTCTTCTACTCCAGAAAAATCAACGATTTCATCGAACTTTCGGGCAACTTCTAACTTTCTCATCCCTAGCATCGCCCCATTAAGATAAATATTTTCCCGCCCAGAAAGTTCTCCGTGGAAGCCGGTGCCGACCTCAAGGAGAGAAGCCGTCCGGCCCCGCAAAACCGCTTGTCCAGAGGTCGGCTCGGTTATGCGAGAAAGGATCTTTAGTAGTGTCGATTTGCCAGCCCCGTTCTTGCCGATGATGCCAACAACCTCTCCCTTCTTCACAGAAAAAGAAACTTCTTTTAACGCCCAAAAAGTGTTTGGTTCCGTCCCCGCTTGGGGGTGATCTTTTTCGATCAATAAGCCGCTGGCACCAAGCTTTGTTTTCAGGCGCGCCCGCCCCAAAAGCCTATTCCAGCGACGTTCCAGGGAATCACGCAAAGTCGTGGCACCTATAATCCCCAACCGATAAAGTTTGGAAATGCTTTCAATCTCTATAATTGGTTTACTCATTAAATAATATCCACAAAAGTCCGCTCGGTCTTATTGAAAATAAATATCCCCGTGAATAAGACAAAAATAGAAATAGCAACTGAAAAAAGCAGGTACGCTGGGCTAACAAAACCAACCCCTAAAAAGGCATAGCGAAACAATTCGACAATCGGCGCCATGGGGTTTATCGCCACTAAAAAATCCCATTTTTTGGGGATCAACGAGATCGGATAAATGATCGGCGTGGCATACATCCAAAGTTGGATCAAAAAACCAGACATTTGGGATAGATCGCGATATTTGGCAGTTAAAGCTGCCATCCATAAACCAAAACCCATACCCAGGACTGCTATTTGCACAATAAGGAGCGGTAGAACAAGAATAAATAAATTTGGCCGGATGCTGGCGGCAGCTAAAGTAAAATATTTATAATAAAATAAAAAACCGAGTAGAGTTATGAGCTGTACAAGCAAGGTAAATAGGTTAGAGATAATAGCAGAAAAAGGGATAATTAACCTTGGAAAATAGACCTTGCTAAATAGATGGGCATTGCCGGTTAAGGTCCCGGCAGTAGCGCCAAAACAACTAGCAAAATAATTCCACGCTAATAAGCCGGTAAGGTAAAAAAGGAGCGGCGGCATCCCATCGGTCGGGATTCTCGCTACATTTCCAAAAATAACCGTAAAAACCAAAGTGGTAGCTAGCGGTTGGATAATAAACCACAGGGGACCCAAAATTGTTTGCACATATTTAGCCAAAAAATCGCGCCGGACCAAAAGGAACATCAGGTCGCGATATTGGATGATTCCCTGCCAGTCAAGGTAAAGCCAGCCTTTATTTGGCTGGATAGTAATTTCATTTTTAGCCATTATCATTTCCCGCTTCTATAATTTTTTGTTTTAAGCTTGTTTCATCCATAGTAGCAACCAATCTTTTAAGTTCCTCGATCGTCTGGCCAAATTCTGCCCGATTCAAGCAATAACCGTTACCCGCAGCCAAGATCCGCGGATGTTCGGTCTTTTCCAGGCTATCGCTTTGGACATGCAAAAACTCATTCAGCGTCTCGCCCGCCCGCAAACCAACATATTTGATCTCGATCTCACGACCTGACTGCTCGATCAACTCCCGGGCTAGATCTACTATTTTAACCGGTTCACCCATATCAAGGCAATAGATATGACCACTTTTGCCAAGCCGAGCCGCTTGAATTATCAACTCAACCGCTTCTGGAATGGTCATAAAAAAGCGCGCCATCTCTGGGTGGGTAATGGTGATCGGACCGCCGCTGGCGATCTGTTTTTTAAATAAAGGGATCACGCTTCCTTCGCTCTCAATAACGTTGCCGAACCTCACGATCACATACTTTGTTTGGCTTCGCCCAGCTAGTTCTTGCAGAACTTTTTCCGCCAAGCGTTTGGTCGCACCCATGACATTTTTAGGATAAACCGCTTTGTCAGTCGAAACTAAAACAAACTCAGCCACTCCAAATTCGTGTGCCAGCTCCGCTACAGACTTAGTTCCTAAAACGTTATTCGCCGCCGCTTCGATCGGGTGTTCTTCCATCAGATAAACATGTTTATGCGCCGCGGCGTGGAAAACCACTTCCGGCCGGAACCGGCCGAATATCTCCCTTAGCCTTTTCTCTTCTTTGATGTCGAGGATCAAAGCCGTAAACCGTAGGTTAGGGAACCTCAAGGCCAACTCCTGGGTCAAATAATGGGTCCTATTTTCATCCCGCTCCAGCAAGATCATTTCCCTGGCCCCTTGGGCCGCCAGCTGAAAGCACACTTCCCGGCCGATCGAGCCCCCCGCGCCCGTAACCATCACGGCTTGCCCTTTTTGTTGATCAGGCATAGTAAAGTTCTTGCCCCTAGCCCTCTTAACCGCTCTGCAAACCCGCAAAACATCTTCTTTTTTCATCTGGGAATAAAGCGGCAAATCAATAACTTCACTCGCTACCCGGTCGGTCACCGGCAGGCTGCCAGCCGTAAAAGTTTGGTAAACTTTTTGCCGGTGGACTGGCGGAAAGTAATATTTTTTTGTGGCAATATTTTTTTCGGCCAGCGCCTCTGCCAAGCGATCGCGGCTCAAGCCGAACTTTGCCGGGTCAATTAAAACTGATAAGTCTTTATAAGTCGTTCGATCGCCCCCATTAACTTTTTGGAACTTTATACCCGGCAGATCTCCCAGTTCCGCTTTATATAAAGCAGCTAAAGCCTGGCGGTTTCTAATGTATTGTTCAACCAGTTCGAGGTTTTTTATCCCCAGGGCGGCATGCAGTTCGGATAACCGCGCGTTCAAACCGGCAAATTCGGGGTCGTAATCGCCGGAGTTGCCATAGTCCCGGCCGATCCTGATCAACCTGGCTAGTTCATCATTATTGGTCGCGACAATTCCCCCTTCACCGGCGGTCAAGATCTTCGTTGGTGAGAGGCTGAAAACTTCAACGTCACCAAAGCTGCCGGCTAACCGTCCCTGATACTTTGCACCAAAAGCGTGGGCCGCGTCAAAGATCAGCCGCAGGTCATGTTTTTTAGCGATCTCTTCCAGCCGCTCTATTTTTGGGGGAACACCCGAAACATAAACCGCCACTATCGCCGCTGTCCGGCTGGTTATTTTGGCTTCGATCAATTCAGGATCAAGCGTGAAAGTCTCCGGATCGCAATCGACAAAAACCGGCGTCAAATTATTCCAAAGCAGGGCGTGGGCGGTCGCGCTAAAAGTAAAGCTGGGCAAGATCACCTCGCCTTTTAACCCCAGCGCTTTCAAGGCCAAGATCAACCCGCTGGTGCAATTTGCAACGGCTACCGCATGTTTAACTCCAAGGTAGGCCGCTGTTTTGACTTCAAACCTATCAACATAATCCGCGTTAGTGATCTGCCCGGATGCCAAAATTTCTTTAAAGTCCTCTTCTATCGCTGTGTAGTCAGGTAAGCTTGGTTTAGCTATTTGGATGTTGCTGGGTGCGTCAGGATCAAAGATCCCTTTTTTTACTTGGAAAAAAACTAAAGAGATCGACCCTAGGATGCCAACAAATAAAAAATGGGTTAACAACGTTTCCGGCCGAAGCATTAAAGCGAACCAGCCAAAGGCTACCCCTCCCAACCAAAAGATCAAGACCGCCCTCTGTTGGCTCATCCCCTGGCGAATTATCAATAGGTCATAGAGATGTTCCCGGTCGCCATCAAAGAGCGGGCGGCGGCTAAGCAGACGGCGGACCACGCTGACTGATGTATCCAAGATCGGCATCCCCAGGATCAAGACCGGGATCAATAACGGCCAGGCATTATCCCTGTGCATCGTCGTTAAAAGACCAACAACAGCCAGTATCAAGCCAAAAAAGACCGAGCCCGTATCGCCCATAAATATTTTAGCCGGGTGAAAGTTATATTTTAAAAAAGCCAAGGCCGAACCAGCAACCAAAGCCGCCAGGGAAGCGGCTAAAATATTGCCGATAAGCAAAGAATAAACCAGGAAAAATGAGGCCGCGATAAAAGCCAACCCGGCAGCCAGCCCGTCCAGGCCGTCAACTAAATTAAATGAGTTGGTCATCCCCATCACCCAGAAAATAGTCAAGGGGAGGCTGAAGTATTCGGGCAGGAAACCAACCCTTAAACCAGAAAAGGCCAAGATCGCCCCAGCCAGGAACTGGAAGCCAAAACGCAAGATCGGCGAGACCCGCTTGGTGTCATCGATCACACAGACAATGCCCAGCATTCCCACCGCCGTTAAAATACCAGGCAAATATCCATAAAAACCAATTTTGGGCAAAGCCATAAAAAGGGCGGCAAAAAAAACTAGGCCGCCTAATTTTGGGATCGGTTTAGTATGGATCTTTAACCGTCCGGGCTTGTCATACCAGCCAAAAATCCCAGACAGCTTTATTACCAGTGGAGTAAGCAAGAAAACAGCAATAAAAGAGATCAAAAATGTGTCGAGGATCATTCTACCATTCTACCACAATTGGCCTTAAACCTACCTCCCCAAAGGATAATAACCAAGTTATAGCTACTTTCCCAAATGTTGTTTTTGCCGTCATTTCTGCCGCTTCAGCCCGGCTGATCTTCCGATAAGGCTCAAATTTCTGAGATTCTTTTAAATAATTCAAGACCCCCGCCTCTTTGGCCGCCAAGATCACTGGTGCCGCCCAATAACGGGGCCTAACGTCGGTAAACCCTGTCGTCACATCGCCTGAAATAAGCGGTAAACGGTCAAAGCGGGCAATGACCGCAACTGATTCCGCCCGGGTAATATTGCCATTCACGACAAACATCCCGCTCGGATAACCGACCACTAGCCCAGCTTTGGCTGAATCAGCGATCAGGCTATGCGCCCAGTGATGTGCCGGTACATCCGGAAAAGGCGCTACAACTTCACCTGTAGGATAGACCCTGGTCCTTTCCAGGATCGCCGCAAATTCCGCGCGCGTCAAATATCTTTCTGGCTTAAATTCACCGTCAGGATAACCTTTTAGTATCCCCATGGTGGCTAAATATTCGATCGGACCGTTGGCCCAAAAATTATTAGGGACATCATCAAAAGCCGCCAGCCGCAAGACCCTGATCTCGGTCTTGATCGGTTTGCCTATTTTTGGCTGCCCAACCACGATCAAACGATTAAAACCGATCTTGAGCGGGACTTCTACTTCAAACGAACCGCCGATAGGGCTAACCGTTAAGTCATTAACTGAAACAGTAACGATCTTCTTTGTCCTGCCCTTAACCATTATTTTTTGGGCATGGGTTATAGTTTTGTCAGCTGGAGAGTCAACAATCATGTAATGGTCAACAATTGGCTCTTTATATTTAAATCCGAGCTCCAGCCTGGGAGTCATATAGCGGTTATAGGGATCCCAAAGATAAGGGTGGTGCAAGATAACATTATCAATTTCACAGATCGCCAGCGTCGCGGTCAAACTTTCAGAGAGCGTGTATTCCGCGCCAGCATTCACGTCACGGCCGTCAACTTCTAACGCCAGGGAAAAGACCTGGCCTGTATTGCCAAGATAAAAATCTTTAGTAAAGCCAAAGAAAATACCGAACATAGCCCGGGAAAAAACCTCATCCCCCACGAACCGCCCCCTCCCGATCCCGGCATGGATCGTCCCGATGTCCAAATGCTTTGTCCCGACAATATAGGGGGAATTTTGGTCTTGGTTTGGCAGGACAAATAAATTTTTGTCGCCGCCAATATTTTGGAGGCCAACCGCCAAAGCCGGGAAATATTCTTCTTCATCATGGACCTTTAAGTTGAAAGAACCGGTCGCACCTTTTATCCCCCGCGCGTTATAGATCCCCGTAAGACCAACCTCTAAATTATCAAACAGGCCAACGGTCAACTTCGCGGCCGCCTTATATTCCTCGCTCCGCCAATCGGTGATAATAAAAGGGAAATAGGCGGAATAACCGCTCAACGAGATTTTTCCAGGCGGCAGGACTTCCGCCACCGGGATATCAATGGTCTGGGCTGAAACTGAACCAACCAGTAAGATCACAGCTAGAAGAATAAATCCCCACACCAAAATTCTACCTGCTCGGGCAGGATGTTTTGTTGTGGGGATAAATCGTCTCTTCATTGCTCCAAGTTTTTATCATGGTAATGATAACTGTGATAGCGAGAACCGGCTCTCCCGGGCATCACCCGCTGAAGGACAAAACCCAAAAGATTGGTTTTGCCGCATATTATGATCTGGCCGCACTGTGCCAGGTCTTTACTGGAAGAGCGGCTATCAACCACCATGATCACCCCGGAAACACGGGCAGAGAGGATCACCGCATCGGTCACCGAGATCAAAGGGGGCGTGTCGTAAATAATAAAATCCGCTAACCCCTCCAATTGGCGCATCAAGCCGAACATTTTCTCTGAAAGTAAAAGCTCTGCTGGATTATCGGGGATCGATCCGCTAGGTAAGACCCTCAAACCCGGAAACTCCGTTTCGGTCAAGGCAGATTCGAGGCTGGCATCACCCAAAATAATATCTGATAAGCCCGGCTTGTTTCCCGTTTGAAATATTTTATGGATTACTGGCTTTCTCATGTCAGCATCGACCACGATCACGCTTTTTCCTATATTAGCCTGACAGACCGCCAAATTAGATGCCGTTGTCGATTTTCCTTCTCCATCCTTGCAAGAAGTGACCACCAAACTTTTAAGCGGTGCCTCTAGATCAAGGAAGCAAAGATTGGTGCGCAAGGCCCGGTAAGCCTCAGCCGCCGGAGAGTTGGGCTGGCCTTTCATCACTAAAAAATCATGCTCGCTCGGTTTTTCGCAAAAGGCTTTTATCCCCCGGCATAGCTTTTTTTCCGGAATTAAGCCCAACAGCCCCGTATTCAAAACGGTTTTTACTTCCTCAACATCTTTTACGCTGTCATCAAAATACTCAAGAAAGTAAGCCAGACCTATCCCTAGAACCCCGCCAAGCAGGATGCCAAACAAAAAATTTACGCGCCTATTTGGTTTAAATGGCCCGCTTGGCAACATCGCTCTTTCTATTATTTTTGCGCTATCCGGTCTTAGCCCCTCCACTCTGGTCGCTTCAGACAAACGCAAATTTTGTATTTGCTGCAGGTATTTCATATAAGCCTGCTCCGCGATCTTAATGGTACGGACATTAGTGGCCGGCATAACACTCTTTCTGAGCGGCCCTTCCGCCATATTAAGCTCTTCCTCCATCGCTACCTTCTGTTTTTCAAGGTACTCCCGCCATCTTTTCATCCCTTCATCATCTTCTTTCAGGTTTTTTTCTTCGTAGTACTCCGCTATCCTATTAGCGATAAGGGCCGCTTTTTCCGGTTCCGTGCTGTCAACATTTATCTCGATCAACTGGGTATCCCTAATCCCGTTAAAGGAGAGGGCTTTATTCAGCTTGGTCAAAGTCAACGGCTTGCCCTCTAGTTTTTTAAAAGGCAAAGCGCTGATCACTTTTGGCAGATCTTGACGAATATAGGTGATCTGTATATCTTGGGCGACGCTAAGAGAGGAGCCAGCCCTGGCATTTTTTGCGCCGATCTGGATCTTGGCGGTTGCCCGATAGATCGGCGTCTGAATTAAAGTCCCGATGGCTATGACCATGAAAACACTGACAAAAACCAGGATGATCTGCCATTTTCTTTTGATAATTATTCTTAAATAATCATCACTGTTCAAATTATTTCACCACTGTGCTAAAAAAGAAGAACAAGATCGCCGTATCACGCGCTATCCCAAGAAGAGTAAGCGCGTTGCCCCAAGCCATGGTCCAATCCCCATCAACATAAATAATATCGCCAGGTAAAACCTGGGTTTGGTCTTTTTTCCCTTCACTAAAATATTTGCTCAATTTAATGTTTTTGATGATCGGATCGTTTACGTTATTTCTGATAATTCTGATGCTATCGGCCGCGCTGTTCTTCTTCAACCCTCCGGCGGCAACGATATAATCCGCGACTGTATCCCCTTGAGTATAAGGGAATAATCCTCCTCCATTAGCTTCTCCCATGACGCGAACATTGTTTTTTGTTGTCCTCCCGACAATGACAGTGTCGCCAGTTTGCAAAATAATATTCTGCCCGAGCTCCCGGTCGGTTGAGATCTTCCTAAGATCAACGGTCAAGGTCTCGGTCTCGCCATTTTCCATTTTTCTTATGACCTTAATGTTGGAACTATCCGCGAAGGACGACAATCCGCCAGCCGCCTGGAGATAATTAATTATTGACCTGAACTGTGGATCACCGTCAGGGATGGACTTAGTCCCCGGACTCCCCACTTCACCAAGAACATCCACATTAACCCCCTTTGGTATTTTAAGAAAAACCGAGACCTGCGGCGGGCCAGTAACTTCCATTTTTCTTATGCTTCTTATCAGGGCTTTTTCTATGTCCCTAATGGTCAAGCCTTTAACGTAAATTGTCCCGAGCACCGGTATATAAAGCCTCCCATCGACCGAAACTGTCATTGTGTGCGGATCACCCAAGGCTGTAGTCACTCCTGCTGGGATTGGGTTAACATAAAGTAAATCGGGTTGTTTGTCATCCCAAGCATGGACCTCAAGCACATCGCCCGGGCCCAACAAATATTCCGTCGACATATCATATTTTTCAGAGACAACAACCGCGCCGCTGGGCAGAGAGGAGAAACAAAGAGCCAACAATAATACCGTGGCTATTGATCTTTTTTTATTCATGGATAATACTCCTTAAAATCAAATATGGTAAATCGTACCATAATGATTTAGGCTTTTCAATTCACCAATATTTTTTTGTCTCCCACTCCCTTAAACGCTTTTTTAGCTGGCTAGATTGCTTCTTATCTCTAGCATAAAAAGAGACGGTTTCGCCGCCTAAAACCCGGCTCTTATTTAGAGCCTTCCATTCTCCAGCTTTTATCCAGCTGGCTGGGATTTGGCGGTAAAACCAGCCGGGGTAGATCATGATCACGCTTACTTTCTTTTTTTTAGCTATATCAGCTAAATATCTCGCGCTTAAAACGCCGTTCTGCTTAATCTTTTCCCTTAAAACATCGATCGAGCCAAGTCCGGCCAAATCTAACAATTTTATCCGGGTAAAATATGAGATCGCTCCAATATCATTTACTGCCACGGTCGCGGTATTATAGTTTTCCCGCAAGAACATCGCCATTTGATATTGCTGTTCGTAGATACTCGTCGTCGCTTGGACCGTTCTATTTATCGACCCAACGCCCCTCTCTAGCAAAAAAGAAAAAGAGAAACCGATCAATATTAGAAAGAGGCCAAATTTTTGGCGATCAAAATTATTGGCAAACCAAGTTCCCAATAAAAGGAGCCCTAAAACCACCAGATAGGCCTCATGCCGATAAAACCAACCGACCCAAGCAAAGGCAATATGCGTCAGCAAAAGGCAGGAAAAAATAAAAACCAGCAAACGATCTTTCTGCCAAAACCTTTTTTGCTGGCTAGCCAAAAATATTATGATCAGGACCAAGCCAGAAATGACGATCAATCTTGGAGGATGGCCAAGCAAGCCAAGAGGCCAAGTCCCTTTTATGATCAAGGAGTTGGGGAAAAACCAGCCGCCATGAGCGATCGAGATCAGCCCTAAGCTTACAACTGGGATAATGGAAGCAACTCCCACCCCCAAAGCTAGCCGCCACTTTTTTCTTATCGCCAATAACGCGGCAACAATAAAAACAGCGAAGAGCCCCTCATACCTGGCCGCCGTCATGAGCGGCCCAACCACTAAAAGCAGTATATTCCTCGCTCGATCGGGAGTTTCCGCCGATATTACTTCACTGGCTAGCATAACAAAGATCAGGGTCAATAAAATATGGAGCGGATGTTCCAGCCCGAATAAAACTAGCGCGGGAAAAGGCGCCAATAAAA